>JBCBOO010000016.1:0-44508 GCA_039821235.1 Planctomycetota bacterium | reverse complement strand
CTTCTTGCTGATTTTAGCCCAGCCCCAAATGGTGTTCTCGCCATCGGCATTTTTTCGGCTGCCCTCGAGTGCCGCCCGGTAGGCTTTGTATGCCGTGGACGGTTTGAGAGTGGAAGCCCAATCTTCGTAGGCGAGCGCTGCTTCGACTTGGACTTCAAGCACCAGCGGGTTTTTCTGCAGAAACTTCTCCAGCGTATCAATCGATGCCTTGAATTCGCCAGCAAGCCGCTGGCTGTGTCCCTTCATGTACAGCAAGGATTGGTTGTCTTGATCTTTCAGCGAGTTGAAGGTGGCGATCGATTGCTTGAGCAGCTCGGCGGCTTGGCCCTTCGCGGGCGGTCGAGTTTCTTGCATCAGCGACTCGCCCATCGAGGAGAGCGTTTGACCGATCCAGCGCAACGTCGCAGGGTCTTGGGTCGTACCTGAAAGCCGTTCGAGCATGACTTGAAATGCATCAACCAGTTTCGCTTTCTTCGCAGGAGCAGCGGTGTCGAGTTGTCCTTTCAAGTCCGTCGCCAAGACCATGTAGGTGTTGGTGAGGTTCTTTTGGGCTTCGGGACCTTGGAATGACTCGCGAAGCTTTGCCATGGTGGATGTCATCCGGCCGAGATACTGGTCGGGAGTGTCGCTGGCTAACATCTGACCGACCAGTGCTTTGAGCTCGGTGCTGTGGGCCTGTCCCGCGAATGTGTCCGACAGGTCGCTCATCGATGAGAGCTTCTTGAGCGGACCGTACGTTTCCTCATCGAGGACTTTGAGAGCCTGGTCGCTGTTGCCTTGCAGCAGATGGATTTTGGCCAGCACCAGTGCGGCTTCCACTCCTTCGGCTTCAACCAGTGCGCCGCTAATTTCATCCAAACCTTGCTGCAAACTTGTTTTCGCCCGCGCGACGAGCTCCGCTGACTTTTCCTCATCCTTTTCTTGGACGCGTGCGTTGACCGAATCATTCCAAAACAGCCGCCCGAGCAGGCGTTTGAAACTCCCGCGTTCACTGCTGGCCGGCATCTTTTCGATCATTGCCTGTGCCGACGCGAAGTCTCCTTTATCCAGCAGCAACCGGACCTGCATTCCTTTCGCGGCGGCGGCGTCTGGATTGTCGGGCCAAGTTTGACCGAGATATTCTCCCAGCGACTCGAGCTGGCGAATCAGCCCGCTGTTTTCTTCATCCGGAATCTCCGCGAGCAGGATTTGCATGGAACGCAGGGCCATCAGACCGCCCTTGAGTCCCAGGTCGGTTCCCGGAGCGTTTCGGGCAAGGAAGTTGCCGACGACCAGCGTTTCACGATACCGCCGCGATTGGTACAGAAAGTAGGCGAGAATCTGACGCGCTTGATGAATCGATTCTGGCGGGGTCTCGGACGTGGTCATCACCAAGCCGTTCCGCAAAATTTGAATGCCGATGGAACGTGACTCGGTGATTTGTTTCGTCAGGTCGGCCTGCTGTTTCTTCAGCTCGTCGGTTTCGGGTTGGCCTTCCAGCACCTTGATGGCAGCTTCCAGTTCGGTGCTGACGCTCAGGATTTGATTGGCCTTTTCGATCGCGTCTTCGAAGCTCTTCGGCGGTTCCGCCGTCGGCATGGTGGGAGCTTTTGATTCAATGCCAAGATCGGCGAGCAGCGATTCCGTTTCTTCGACGTGAGGACCCGGCACTTTCTTGGCATCCGCGAGAAGCTCACGCGCCGATGACTTGGCTCGAGAGATTTCCCCCTTCTTCAACGAACTGTCCGCTGCTTTGGCCAAGTAGGCTTTTGCTAACTGAATACGGAAGTCTTGCACGGAGGGGAGCGTCGCCTCGTTGGGACGGACTTGTTTTCCGTAGTTTTCCGTTCGATCGAGCGCCTCTTTGTACTTTGGCGGATCTTCAGCGAGTTTGATGCGAATGAAACCCGATGCGGATTTGTATTTAGGTTCTCGCAGCGGATCCACATCGGGCTGTTCGAACATCCGAATGTAGTGGTCGAGCGCTTCGTTCTTCTTGCCAAGTAGTTCTTTGATCTCGCCCAAGGACGCGAGTGCCATCGCACCGGGAACGTACGACGCGTACTTTTTATTCAGTTCTGCCAGTCGTGTTGCTGCATCCTCCAATTGTTTCTTGCCACCCTTGGCAGGATCGTCAAACGTCTTGGCAGCTTGCAACATCGCGTCGGCCGCATTCAGTTGCGACTGGAGGTACTCGAATCGATACTGGTCACGCAGCGCGGCGGCCTCGGGGTCCGCTTCGGGATCGATTTTCTGGCCGCGCATTCCCTCCAGTTTTGTCTTGAGAGTCGCAACGATTCCGTCGAACGTCTTCGTTGCTTCGAGGTAGGAGGATCGTCCTCGCACGCGTTTGTCCGCTGTCGGTTCGCCGGCTATCAGTTGTCCGGCGCGAATCATCTGGAGCTTTCCGAGTTGCAGATTGGCCTCGGAGCGACGCGGGTGATTCTTGTTTTTGAGGAACGACTTCAGTTCCGCTTCGGCGCTGACGAACGCTTTGTCACGGTCGTCACTCTTGCGAGTCACAAGAGCCTGCTCGATGAAGGTCTGTGCCTTTTCCAGCGGGATTGCTTTGACGAATTCGGGATCGATTCCTTTGATCTTGTCGACGCGATCAAGGTACGCGATCGCAGTGTCGAAGTAACCCGCGCCGCGGAGTTGTTTGACGAATGCTCCCGCGGGCTCCCCCGCCTCACTGTGGCTTGTCGGAAGCGCGGCTGCGAAAACGATCGCCAGGCAGGTGCACGCCGTGCTCACGCGACGGGTCCAGCCACTTCCGCCTCCGAGGCGACTCAATGCCGCGGATCGGGAATCGCATTGCCGAACCGATGAGGGATCACGCAGCGGAGCAAATTTCATGGCGTTGACGCTGATCGAAGACGAGGAGGATGGGTCATCTCGGCGGCGGGGTTCACGACGGAATCGTGTGGTCGTCCGAATCGATTTCGTGAGAGTCGACTTTTCCGACTTGGCTGCGGGCCGAGCGATGCGTTCTATTGTATTGTCAATCATAAGCCTAAAAGTGTGCCAGTCTCCATTCAAGCTGGCGGTCCTTTGCAACGCAGGCCTCGATGCGAATCCCGTCGCAATTTAACGATTCCAGCCTTTATCGCCCCCGCCAACGTGGCAAAGAAGGGAAAAAGCGTCCGGCGAAAACGCCTTCGCTCGTCAACCGCCGCCTTTTCCGAATGGGCGTGGCACTGCTGCTGGTCGTGGTGGTGATGCGTCAGGCCCGCCAGCCACGACTGTACCGCGTGTTTTTTGAGAACGCGAATTCGCAGATGGCCCCGGTCCGGGGGGGGCAGCTGGTTTCCGTTCGCGGCCAAAATTTCACCTCCGAGGGGAAGGACGATTTTGATCGGCCAGTGTCACGAGTCGATCCACGGCTCATGGATGGCTGGGTCGAATCGATGGATTTGGAACTTCAGCAGGCTTGGATCGGTTGGACGACGCAAGTATTGAAATACTCCGAAAAGCCGGTTCCGAGGTTGGCCGAGCTTTCACTTGCGGAGTCGATTTCGTTGCTCGAGTCGCAAGGGCAACGCTGGCAACCCGAAGGCTCGGAAACCGACGCGCCATCCTCCGGCGTCACAGATCCGATTTTTGAGTGGCTGGACGAGCTTTCGACCCGTTCGGCAAAAGCACCTTCCAAGGAGTTGCTCGCGTTTGCCGATTCGTTGCTCCGATCGCTGCACCGCGTGGCGCTCGGCCGGATGTCGGATGCAACGGTCTGGAACGGCAAAGACAGTGACGCATTCAATTTGAGTTTGTTGGTTGATCCGTCAGATGATCCGAAGGTGGTTTCAGCGGGGGTCTTGCCGCTGCTCAATCAACCCGATGTTTACTTCGGCAATGTGATCCGAGTCCGAGGCAAGCTGCGTCGCGGAAACCGCGTGGAGGCAACCGCAAATCGAGCCGGTATCGAATCGTATTGGCGGCTTTGGATCCTGCCCGACGATGGAGGCAAGCGTCCGATCCAGTTGGTGGTGCAGACGCTACCGACTGAATTGCAAGACGGGTTGGACCAATCGGGAGCTTGGAATCAGCGATTGCTTTCTCAGAACTCGACGTCGATTGATCCGTCAGGCGAAATCACTGCCGCGGGCTTCTTCATCAAACGGTTGTCGTACCGTTCGCAAATCGGTGCCGATTTGGCTCCCGTCCTGGTCGGCAAGATTGAATCCGTTCGTACGCTGCAAGCAAACGTCGCACGCTCGGCGGCTTCGGAGTCATCGTCGCCCGGCGAACAGGCTTCGGGTTACGGCGGTCTTGGCATTCTGATTGCCGTGTTCGCCGGGATACTGATTGCTGCCGGAATCATGTACCGGTCTTTCGTCGATGCGAAACGGACACGTCAATTGCGGCAGACGCGTTTCGAGATGCCGCTTGACCTGGACGCAAGGGTGCTGGCAACGAAGGATCGTGGGGAAGAGTCATGAGGCCCCGCGGCGTACTGTTGCTCTTACTTGTTTCGCTCCTTGGCCTTGTTTCGCTCCTTGACGCTGGCCGCGTGCGTGCGGACTCTGCACTGGATTTGCTGAGCGGTTTTGATGCCGAGCGTTTAAGGGCCTGTTACCCGCTCAGCGATACCGCAGCCGTCGCAGAAATGTCCAAGTTGCTTTATCGGGTGCGGCGTCTGGACGAGCAAGTGCTGGCCGACCGCGCTAGCGAAGGTCCGGCGGCATCGTTCCCGGACAGTGGAAACGTTGTCAGGGTTGCCGGCGAAGTGACGGCCATTCGAGGCTACCGGGTCCCGGATAGCTTGACCGAGTTCTTGGGGATGAGCGAGTTCCGCGAAATCACGTTGAAGACGGACGGGAACGCCGCACTCGTTTTTGTTCCCCAGTTGCCTGCACAGCTCAAAGTCGGCGACGCCGCGAGCTGCGTAGCGATCGACTTGTCCGCGGCAGGGGACTCTGCATTTGTCGCCGCGAAGATGGCTTGGTTCCCAGCGAAGGCGGAACGATTGGGATGGAGGTTAATGGCTGAACGCGGTGTTGACCTGTCGTTGCTCTCGGAGCTGGGTGGCCGCAATCGACAACCGTTGCTCGCCGCCGATGCGGAGTTGTTTTACGAGACGATGCGGGCGGCCGACGAGCTTCGGCGCCAGCCGGCGGACTCGGTTCCCGACCCGGAATCCGTCGACCCTGTTCGGTTGCTTCAATCGCCGCAGGACTATTTCGGCGGTTGGGTGCGGTTGGATCTGAAAACCATTCGTTTGACGCGCGTCGTGATCGAAAATGAGGTCATGAAACAGCAACTTGGACAGGACTTCTATTGGCAGATCGATGCCAGCGGTGACTTGGGCAAGACGGTGATTCAATTGCAACGGCCCGGTGAAGAATCGATTCAAATGAGTGGTTACTACCCGGTGACCCTTGTTTCGAAGTCGATCCCGGGCTTTCTGAAGGCACGCGTGGAGGATTCGGCCGTCGATGTGATGGTGGATCGGCCCGTCCGCGTCGCGGGGTTCTTTCTGAGGCTCTGGAGTTTTGAGAACGAGTTCATGCAAAATCGGGGCGGCGGAAAGCAGGTCGCCCCTTTGGTGGTCGCCTCACTCTGGCAGTCCAGCGAGCTCACGTCGGAAGCGGCCGGCATCGAAGTGATTGGTTACACGCTCGCGTTGTTTATTGTCGCGGCAATCGTCGTCACCTTTCTCTGGACACGTCGCAACACGCGGACAGACCGCAAGGTCAAGCTGAGCACCTCAAGCTCGGTGACAATCGACGTTCCGCGATGATCGTTTGACGCTCGTGATCACCTGATCCAACGACCTCTTGACCGGGGCGACAGGGTCGCGACGATGGGCGGCTGGCGATTTTAAACTTTTTTTCACCAGCCCCCAGACAAAACGAACATGCGTCGCGCAAAAATCTCCATCATCGGTGCCGGAAACGTCGGAGCGACTTGTGCTCATTGGTGCGCCGCCGCTGAGCTCGGTGACATTGTGCTGTTGGACATCCCGCAGACCGAAGACATGCCGGCGGGAAAAGCCTTGGACTTGATGCAGTCGTCACCCATCATGGGATTTGATTCGACGGTCACCGGGACAACCTCCTACGACGACACGGCCGACAGCGATGTGATCGTCGTGACCGCGGGCATCCCGCGGAAACCGGGAATGAGTCGTGATGATTTGTTGGCCACCAACGCAAAAATCGTGACCAGCGTCGGTGGGCAAATCAAACAGTCCAGTCCCAACGCCGTTGTCATCGTTGTCAGCAACCCGCTGGACGCGATGGTCCAGCAAATGTGGAAGGTAACGGGTTTTGATTCGGCCAAGGTTTGTGGTCAGGCGGGCGTCTTGGATACCGCGCGATATCGAACGTTCTTGGCCATGGAACTGGGCGTCAGCGTCGAAGACATCAGCGCGCTGCTGATGGGCGGCCATGGCGATACCATGGTGCCGATTCCCAGTTGCACCAGCATCGGCGGCATCCCGGTGACGCAATTGATCGATCCGGCTCGTCTGGAAGAGATCGTCGATCGGACCCGGAAAGGCGGTGCCGAGATCGTGTCCCTGCTGAAGACCGGTAGCGCCTACTACGCACCCGCCGCTGCGTGTGCCCAGATGGTCGAGGCCGTCGTTAAAGACAAGAAGCGTTGCATTCCCGTCGCCGCATTGTGCGAATCTGAATACAACGTGGGCGGTTACTACGTTGGTGTCCCCGTCATCATGGGCAACGGCGGCGTGGAGAAGATCATCGAGCTGAAGCTCACCGACGGTGAAACGGCCGCGTTCCAGCATAGCGTCGACGCGGTTAAGAGCTTGGTCGCAACGATGGACGGATTGCTTGCCGGCTGAGACGCGCCATCGAAGGACAGGCATCTTGCCTGGCGAGGACAGAAGCTGGACAGGCTGGAAGCCTGTCCTACGTGGGGGTAGTCGAGAGGCTGACGACTTAGTTGCCGGTTTGAACGACGGGTTGCGTGTGCCGATCGCTGCACAAGACGACCAGTAAGTTGGAGACAAGCGAAGCACGCTGCGCGTCATCCAGCTCGACTATGTTGTCCCGCTTGAGGTGGTCGAGGGCCATCTCAACCATGCCCACAGCACCGTCGACGATCTGAGTCCGCGCGGCGACCACGGCGCCTGCTTGCTGACGTTGCAACATGGCCGCGGCAATCTCAGATGCGTACGCGAGATGACTGATGCGGGCCTCCAGGACTTCGACGCCGGCGCGTTCGAGTCGTTCGCGAATGTCTTTCCGCAACCGATCGCAGATCTCTTCGGTGCTGCCTCGGAGCGAAATTTCGTCGCTGTCGTAGGGAAAACGCGTCGCCAAGCTACGCAGCGCCGCTTCACTCTGGACTTCCACAAAGTTCTCAAACTCGTCGACTTCGAACATCGCCTCGGCCGTATCAACGACTTTCCAGACCACGACGGCTGAAATCTCAATCGGATTGCCATCACGATCATTGACCTTGGAAGGTCGACCGGAGGAGCGCCGTTTGGGTTCTGCAACCGAACCGTCCGAGTTCTTTTTCTCTGGTTTCGTCATCGATCCGGTTTCAAAGTTGCGAACTTTGAGGCTCATTTTCTTCTTCGAGTAAAACGGGTTCACCCAAAAGAATCCCGACTCTTTCACCGTCCCGATGTACTCGCCGAATAACAGCAACACACGGGCATCGTTGGGCGCGACGGCCATAAAGCCTGCCGTTGCCGTCAGCGCTACTAAGAAAACCGCGATGGCCCCAATCATCAGCAGGGCGCCAAAGCCACCTATCTTTGCACCGAAAATGAACGCGACGAGGCAGCCGACCATCGTCGCGAGAAGGGCTACCAGTGGCGTCCAGCCGGAGCGGGCCGTGGTGATTTTTTCGACGTGCAAAGGAGGTTCGGATTGAAAGGTGCTAGACACGGTGCGTCTCCTGTAATGACCGAGATTGAAACAACGGGTGGGCTCCTGCCTCAGCAAGCCAGGACGGAACGAATGGATTTCGGGGCGCGCGATCTTGGAAGCCCCAAGTGGTGAGTTCAGTTCCCCCCGGAACGCCGCGCGGGCGTCAACATCGGTATACTAGGGGCTCCCATCGTCTTCTGCTTCCATCCCCCCCGTCGAGGACTGAACGAGTGCGTCCCGGTCCCGAGTTTGAACTGCCGAATCCATTTTCAACGGAATTCATTGCGCCGGCGAAGGTGCCCTATCTCTTCACCACAGGGGCCGCCCGACGAAATCCGCAACAAGTCGATCTGCATCTCGAATCACTGCTTGCGAAAATACGTGAGACACCGAAAGGACTGATTGTCGGGCCGCATGGAACCGGCAAGTCGACGCTCCTGCACACCTTGCTGCCCAAGTTACAGCAGAGTTTTCCGCGGGTAGCGTTTCATCAGTTGAGTCGAGACCCCAGGCGGTCCATGATGCAACGCATGATCGAAGACCGTCGCGCACGGAAGCGAATGATCAATTTGACCAGTGATTTGCCAAAAGGGGCACTTTTGGTAATCGATGGGTTAGAGCAACTCAATCGCCCTGCTCGTTGGAGGATCACCCGGATCGCCTCCGCCAAGCGGGCAACGATTCTCGCGTCGACACACCGAAAGTTGACGGGTTGGAATTTAATCCATGAAACGTCAACCTCATCCAAGATGATCCAAACGCTCGCGACGGACTTGATGGAAGATTCGCCCTTCGAACTTCGTCGGCGAATCACCAACGAGCTCAAACAACGCGCGGTCACTCCGTCGACCAATGTGAGAGACCTTTGGTTTGAGATGTACGACCGAGTCCAAGAAGCCAACAGCCTGCAGCCAACCGAATTATGAGATTGCCCGTCGTCATGCCGCAGTCGGCACCCGCTAAATCAGCCGCCGTCGCTGAAGCCTTGATCGGTTCGCTCATCGGACGTCCCGGTCTCGACCTGACGCTGGTCGATCGACTGGATGCGATCGAGATGGGTTCAACCGATCAGATGACACTGGAAGGCATCACGGTTCCGGTAGCGGTTCTGAATTGGGAATCGACCGGAGCAACCTGGGCATCGCTCGAAAGGATCAATTTCCACGGGACGCGCACTCCCCATCGCTTGGATCCGGATGCCGATGGCGGGGGCAGCTCCAGTCGACGATTGTTTCTCTTCGACCTCGTTGCCGTTGAGAAGGCCGCGGTCGATTCGGTCATCGCAGAACTGGACCGGCTTCGCGAGTCACTTTCCGTGCGAACATTCAGTTTGGACTCGATGGCGGGAGCGAAAGTCACGCCCAATGCGTCCAAGCCGGTGACTGGGCAACGCGTTCCCCCGAAATCGTCGCCGCCGTCGCTGGCCCCCGTTTCGCGTTCCGGACCGCCGTCAACGGCGTCGGAATCCGAGGACGCCAAACTGGATGATTTGATTGACCAGCTTGACGATCTTGACGTCTAACCCATTCCCCTCACCGAGACTTCTATCAATGACGATTGCAAAGCGGATTGCGATTGTGGCAACGTTTGTCGGTTGCCTTGCGGCGGCAGGCAACGCCAAGGCAGACGAAAATGTGTCCGCCAAGATGCCCAATATCATGGTTTTCTTGGTGGATGACATGGGCGTGATGGATACTTCGGTTCCCTTTCTCACCGATCGGGCGACCGGCAATCCGAGAACGTATCCACTGAATGAGTTTTACCGAACACCGTCCATGGAACGGCTTGCTGCCCAGGGAATTCGGTTCAATCAGTTTTACGCGATGAGTGTTTGCTCGCCGACGCGTATCAGCATCATGACGGGACAGAATGCGGCCCGGCATCACACGACGAATTGGATCAATCCGAGCCAAGACAATGCGGGCACCTACGGCGCGCCGCAGTGGAATTGGAAGGGGCTGGATGAGGACAGTGTCACGTTGGCACGTGTGCTGCAATCAAGTGGTTATCGAACCATTCACGTCGGCAAAGGCCATTTCGGCCCGACGGATTCGGCGGGTGAGGAGCCGCTGAATCTCGGTTTCGATCGGAACGTCGGCGGCGCGGCCTTTGGTGCACCCGGTAGCTACTACGGCGAGCAGCACTATGGAGGACGCGGAAAGCGAAAGCGTCACGCGGTACCCCATCTGGAACGGTACCACGGAAGCGACACATTCCTGACGGAAGCATTGACGTTGGAAGCGAAAAAGAAAGTGACCGAAGCGGTCGGCGAAGGAGAGCCGTTCTTTCTGTATTTTTCGCATTACGCGGTTCACGCTCCCTTCCACTCGGACCCCAGGTTCGCGGCAAATTATGAATCGTCTGGTAAATCCAAGTCCGCTCAGGCATTTGCGACATTGATCGAGGGAATGGACAAGTCGTTAGGCGATATGCTGGATCACTTCGAGCGTCTCGGCGTTTCCGAAGAGACGTTGGTGATTTTTCTGGGCGATAATGGTAGCGACGCGCCGCTCGGGAAACCTCATGACATTGCCTGTGCCGCTCCGCTACGCGGAAAAAAGGGGGCTCACTACGAGGGCGGCATGAGAGTGCCCCTGATCGCGTCTTGGGCTAGGCGAGCCGATGAACGTGATGTGCAGATGCGATTGCCGATCGCCCGCAATGCGATTCAATCGCAAGTGGCGTCCGTGACGGATCTGTTTCCAACCCTGTTGGAACTCGCCGCTGCCGAGGCCCCGGCGGGACACCTTGTCGATGGCCGTTCGTTGCGAACACTGCTCACGGGGCGGCGCGACGAAGCTCGTGACGAGACGTTTTTGATGCACTACCCGCATGGTCGGCATCGCAGCAATTACTTCACCGTCTGGCGGAACGGAACGACGAAAGTGATTTTTCACACCCATCCGGACGAACCCTCCAACACCGGTGACAGTCAGTCGGGTGGAAAACGCTATCAGCTGTTCGATTTGGATGCCGATCCGTTTGAATCCAACGACTTGGCGGAATCACAGCCGAAGTTACTATCGAAGATGATTCGCGAAATGCGAGACCAGCTGGAGCGGCACGGCGCGCTGTATCCCGTTTCAAAAACGGGTGACGCGCTGGCACCAGCGATTCCGAGAAACTAGTCAAGCCTATGTGGAAGCTCCACTAGCTAGTCCTCGTCAACGCGTTTTACTTCGGAGAGAACTTGCGCGGCGGCTTCGGCGTCGCGTTCGAAGGTTTTGACCGTCACCATCCCCGGTGCTTCGGCGCGAAACCCGGCCGTGAAACCGCCTGTTGCGATCGCCTTGATACCGGCGTCTTGCAAGATCGCGACCAGAATCGAAGCGGACATTTCGTCCGGTCGCTCGGCAACCGTCACCAGACGACCGTCCGGGTGCGGCTGATCGTCAGAGTTTTGGTTTGCGGGAGTCATTTCATCGGAAGTTGACATGGAAATTTGTTCCTGGAGACCTGTTTTTATCGTCCGATGCGGGGTGATTTGCCGATTTTTCATCAGTCTATCCCATCTTTCACTGTTGGCTGACCGGTGACCATTCTTCTGACGTGCGAGACCGCAGGTGCTTTAGCGCCTTCCCTAGTGCAGATGGCGAACGCATCGGCTGGCGAATCGGCATCGGTTGCGATCGATGTCCACGGCGGTGTTGCCGCGGCCGAACTCTCACGGCTGCTCGATGCACCCCTGATTCGAAACTACTTTCGCAACGACCTCATCGACGTGGGACGTTCCTTGGGGCACCGAAAGTTATTCGGTGAGGCGGCAGAAATCTTGAATCGCGAGATGAAACACGCATTGATCGAGACGGTCTATCAACCGTATCGCAATCACGTGTGTCTGGCGATCGAACGAATGCTTCAGACACACACATTCGTCGTGCACCTGTCGGTAAAGAGCTTTGCGGCCAAGCGACGGGGCACGTTTCTTCGTACCGACATTGGTCTGTTGTACGACCCGGCACGTGGCCACGAAATGGACTTGTGCATCGACTGGATCGACGAAGTCTATTTCAGCTACGCCGATTTAAAGATTCGGCGAAACTATCCACGTCGCGGAACGGTGGACAGTTTGACAAAGATGTTACGAACCAAATTCGATCCCGAGGTTTATCTTGGGATCGAAGTTTGGCTCAATCAGGCGTGGCTTGGCCGAAACGGGAGCCTTCGAAATGAGGCGCTCCGCCAGCTAGCGATTGGTTTACAAGCCACGCTCGCGGAATCGATTAGCGACGCGGCTTGAGAATCAAGACGCTCAGTTTTCCAGTTCATCCGAGATTGCGGTGAACTGGGCATTTGCTTCACTTCCTATGGCTGCGAGCGCGGCAGGAACGATGCCAATCAGCATGGTTCCATCGACGCCTTCGACCCCGATGTGCGTCAGCACTCGATTGCGAAACCGTTGGACTTCTGCATCGCCGAGCAGCTTCTGCCCGTAGCGAACGGCGGCCAAGAGGCTCAGCGGTTCGATCGAGGACTCGATGTCATTTTGTGTCTGCACCAATGCCTGGAGTGCGGAGGTTTCCATTCCGCCCAGCATCCTTCTGCCCTCTTCCAGTTTTGCATTTGCGACACGTGAAACGCCTTTCGCATCATCGACGGATTCGAAATCCAGGACTGCATTGAACGTAATCACACTGACAAGATCCAAGCTGATCGCGGCGAAATTGGTGTTGGCGAATCCGCTCAATTCTGATGGCAGGAACTGCGACATTTCTTTTGGAATGAGCGATGAGTCCACACAAGCAATGATCTGTCCGTATTCGGCTTCCACCATCGCATCACTCAGGTTCGTGAATTCTTCGTTACCACGATTATCGATGAACCACTGAACCGACTCGCCCTTGCCGAGCGCCAGTGTGTTCTCGCTATGGTGGAAGATCACCCTGTCCGCATCACCGTGAACGAACGCGTCTTGGCCGTTGACATTGCGCCGTTCCCATTCGTTTCCAAGGCTTTGGCTGATCTTTTGGACGTTCACCGGTGAGGTGAAAGAGACAAGCAAAAACCCCGGTGCTGTTGAGCTTTCCATGCCGGTGATGGCGGATTGAAAGGTCGGTACGACAAACGTCGCGTCAAAGAGTTCGGTCGGCCGAATTCCAATTTGGTTTTCAAAGACGGTGTTCAGCTCGCTTTCAATCCCGGCGACCATTTCTCGAGGGATCTGCAGGGTGGGTGAATCACCGAGGGCGTTCAGGTCAACGTAGACGAACGCAAATGCATTGTTGGGGATGCTCTGCCAGCTGCTTACCGGCCCGTCATCTTCACCCCGCAGCGTACTCGGGTTCAACGTGGTGAATGCGAGTAAAAAAACGAGGCACTGAATTGAAAACTTGGTCATGTCTGCTCCAAGAGTTGTGTGAGGATGCTTGGAGCGATGCCAGACTTAAGCGGCTACTCCTGGCGAAGCGTAGGTCGTTGTCTGCGAATCACGCAGAACTCGGAAGAATCGCAAAATAGGAAAAGCATCGAAGTCGGACGGCGAATTCCAGATGTTCCGGCTGTAGCGTCCAGGACCGTTTCAAGCTCTGAGCGGCTGGTATCGAACAGACGTGCTCACGTTCCATCGCGTCCCCGGCGAGTCACCGGTCCCCGCCCAAACACCGGGTGCGTTACTTTATGGCTGGACGCAGAAGCACGCGTCGGTGCACCAAGCGTCGGCTTACCCGGCTTCAGCTTACCGGGCGTCAACGCACCGTGGATGCCATCAGTCAACCGGAAGAAGTGAGTGTTCCCTTGATTCGTTTTTCTTGCCCCTCATGCAAAAAGACCTACCAGGCTCCTGCCGACGCGGGGGGAAAGTCCACCACGTGCAAAGCTTGTGGACAGAAGTTGAAAATCCCCAGTCCACCCGCACCGAGTGAGATTCCAACCGCCGCGGCCGCTGATGAGGCGGTCCCCAAATCACAAATTCCATGGGACCGATGGCTTCGGGAATGTCAGCAGCGATTCGGGAAGCCGCCAAGAAGCTTTGACGATGAAACCAAAACCTACCTGTCGATGAAATTGGCCTGGGTGTACGGCCTGCTGTTTTTTTCACCCATCTGCAAGCTGCTCAAAAGCAGTCGCCAGAAGAGCATCTTCGGGAGGGGCAAAGTCGTTTGGGCTCATGTGATTCAAGCCAACACGATGCTTTGGGAGCCTCACGAGCCGACCCCAGAAGATGATGGGGATGCCCCCGGGGAGCTCGTGTTCTCGTTGGACACTACTGGACGCGTGACGCCGGAGTCCTTGAAACCCATCGCAGAAGAGTTGGCGGGGACACGCGGGCAAACGATGGGTGATCCGGACCTCCAACGCATCGCCGATTACCTGGAAGCGGAGACGGTGCGCGTCTTCGGTTGGGACGTCCCCAAACCAATATCCCCCAACACCGCATGCTACATTTCGACCACGATGTTCATCCGCCCGCATCTTCCGGGTGCAAAGTTGTCACGTGAGTTTCTGCCCGTCGTTGTCTCTCACAAAGCGCCGTACTACGTGATGCCTTTGCCGGAGCGATTCTGGTCGCCACAATTGCTGGAGTGGTGGATGGCGGGTTGAGTAGGACAAGGTTTGGTCAGTTCTCGATCGCTTCTAAGCGGCTTTCGCGAGCGGCATTCCGGTCGCTTGCGTGCGCGCATCCTCTTGGGCAATCACTTCATCGGCGAGTGACTGGTAATCCAAAGCGCCGTTACTGTCCTTGGCGTATTCAAAGATCGACTGTCCGAAGCTGGGCGCTTCGGCGAGACGGACGTTACGCCGAACACGTGTGTCGAAGAACTTTGCGCTGCTAAAGAATTCTCGGCCGCCCTGCGTCGCCTGGAAAAATTCGTCGATGTCCGTGCTGACTTCGGCGGCGAGACGCGTGTTGGAGTCATACATGCAAAGCATGACGCCGGAGAGCCTCAACTGATTGTTCAGGCGTCGCGATACGACTTCAACGGTTCGCAAGAGTTTGCTCAATCCATGCAGTGCCAGGAAGTGTGGCTGAAGCGGCAGGAAGACTTCGGTGACCGCGACCAACGCATTGACGGTCAGCACACCAAGGCTGGGTGGGCAATCAAGAATGAGATAGTCAAAGGGCTCGGGGTCCTCCGCCAAGCGGTCGCGCAGAATCATCTCCCGGCCGACCTCACCGGCGAGTTCCAATTCGGCTGCCGCCAAGTCCAAGTTGGATGGCACAACATAGAGGTTCTCGTTGACCTGCTGGCGGGCGTCCGCGACGGTGACTTCACCGCACAGGATTTCGTACATGCTGGGCTGGCCGCCCACGGCAGTGATGCCAAGGTGCAAAGAGGCGTGTGCTTGCGGGTCCAAGTCCATCACGCAGACTCGACGCCCGGCTCGTGCGAGCGCGGCGGACAAGTTGACCGAGCTGGTTGTCTTGCCGACGCCGCCTTTCTGATTGATCACAGCGATGGAACGCATCACAAATTCCTTTTTGTTTTCGGAGGGCGTTCAGCATGCAGGTGCAGTGCCGAGGCTTATTAGGCCGCCTTTTCTTTACCCGTGGACGATTGCATCTTGCCATAGGCCACTAACACATCATGAAGATCTGCGTCGATCGTCACGACGTCTTCCGCAAAGTCTCTCAGCCAAGCTCGATCGGATCTTTCGGCGTGCAGTAGCAGCGGCACGAGTGTCTTCAGTGGAATCGAACGTGTTTTGACGGGCGCGACGCCGGTGATTTGATCCAGCTCGCGTTTCCAGCGTGGTTCGACGAGTACTTGCTCAATGGAAGTCGGCACGTTTGGCGAGCATTCATTCGAGACCCGTTCGACCTTTGGCGGTTGGTTCGGCGTCGTGTCGTCGGCGCGGTCTTCCGGTGTGGGCCAGAGTTTCCAACCGTCCGGTAATCGTCGATCAAAGTTGCTCATCAACCGTCCAGCCCAGATTGTTTTCCGTATCCAGTGGCATTGGGGCAATGCCCTCGTCGATGAAGGTATCGACTTTGCGGGCTGGGCAAGTAAAGCCGAAATGACAGATTTTGCCGGTTGAATCAGTTTCACGGACGACGAATCAAGCCCCCTCCGTTGACATTCCGCATCGCGAGCGCTATTCTCGCGCGAGGCGGTGGTGTCACGACTCTTCCGCCGATCTTCAAGGGAATTCCCGCTGCGAGTTGGACGGCTCGAACCGTCGATGTCGGTCCACCGCGGCACACCAACGATACTGGATCGCTTGACGGCGTCCGGACCAACACCGAGACCGACTGATTATGGCTGTCGATCTAGAGGCAATCGCGCGTCGTGGACGCTGCGAGGCATCCAGCTTGAAACTGGCTCTTCCGCTCATCGAGCAAGGTTACGAACCTCCCTTTCTAGCCCGCTATCGACGCGACGAATTGGGCGGACTCGACGAGTCCACTCTCTGGGCACTCAAGGCTGCGGTCGAAGCCGACACGGCTTTGGCGGAGTTTCGTGATCAGTTGCACGCGACCTGGCAAGCAACCCCGCTGGCCGATCCGGCCATTGGTGATGCGGTTCGAAAGAGCGGATCCAGTCGAACACTGCAGCGGCTCAGCAAGCGTCTGCGCCACGAATCCGCTGCGGGCGCGGCCAGCGATGCCAATCGATTGGCCGTTCGTCTGCTGAATCCGCAAAAAGGCGATTCATCGGATCCGAAAGAGCTTGCCGACGCTCTGGAAGATGTTTCTGACGCGGCGGCCGCGGTCGAAGGTCTCTCCCAAGTGGTTCCGCAGCGTCTTGCGGGAGATCCGCGAGTCATTAGCGCGGCCGTTCGTTGGCTCAGCCGGAACGCAAAGATCCACATTTCGGATGTGCACGATCCGCACATCGGTGCGGAGCAAGAGGCGACCAATCAAAAGGAAGGCGGCAAAGGCAAGAAGAAAGACGAGCCAAAGCCGTCCGAAGGCGAAAACATGGTCGCTGAGCAACCTCCTGCGGAGGGAACTGCCTCGCAAGTGAGCGAACCCGCCGCGGCGGAACCGTTGTCCGACGGAGCTGCCGTTGGTCAAGACGCTGCGCCACCCGTCGACACCGCTCCTGCTTCGGACGCGGCGGCGACAGATGCCGGGGGCGCCGAAGCGTCCGTGACAGAAACACCGCCAGCGGAAACACCGACGGAAGAAACACCGCCAGCGGCAGGAACGCCGGCGGAATCGGCTGCCGTCCCCACCGAGACGACTCCTGCTGCCGGTGAAATCCAAACCGTCGCGGCCGAGTCCGCGGAAACGACTCCTGCGGAATCGGCGGCTCCTGCGGAGGCGTCCGGGACAACCGCCGAGGCACCCGTGGCGGAGCATGCCTCGCCAGAGCCGGCCGTAACCGTCGATTCGGCGGATGGCGAGAAAAAGCCGGAAGACCTCCCAGGATTCGCTCCCGACCCAAAATCGGCACCGACACAGAAACAAAAAGCGAAGCCGGCTCCCAAGAAAGCCAAGAAGATTTCGCCTCGCCAGCGGCGACGTCGATGGCTGGTCAGCGTACTGAAACCGCTTGAAGGCAAGCGGATGCCGGCGACGAAGTTGAGCGCGTTCCAGATCGTGATACTCGGCCGAGCTCTGCGCAGCCAAGTTGCCGTGTGTGCCTTTGAGTATGACGCCGCCAAGTTGGTCGGCGAAATCAAGAAGACGATCGTTGGTTTGAACAAGAATATCGAAGCGATGCTCGGTGACTTGGTCATGAAGCACGAAGCCGACATTCGCGAAGCGGCCGAGACGGCATGGTGGGATGAACTGCACGAACGGGCGTCGACGCGTTTGGTCACCGTCGTCGCCGATCACCTTCGCAAGCATGTCAATCGTGGAGCGCTCGAGTCAAAAGTCGTGATGTCGATTGACGCCGTTGGGCCCAAGACCGCGGCGACCGCAATCGTCTCCTCGGACGGACGAGTCCTTCACGGTGAAGACGTTCCTTGTCAGCTCACGGGCAACGTCCGCAGCCAAACGGTTGCGAAGATGGGCGAGCTGATCCACCAGTTCAACGTGGACTTGGTGGTCGTTAGCAATGGCCCCGCGAGACGAGCCTGCTTGATCGCGCTGGGTGATTTGATCGGACAATCGCCGGAAGGTTCGCTTCGTTGGACGATTGCCGAACGAAGCGGCGCCGATTCGTACTCCAGCAGCAATGTTGCCAACTCGGAAATGAGATCCACGCCGCGCCGTTTTCGGGCCGCTGCATGGATCGCATTCTCGGTGCTGCATCCATCACAAGCGTACGCCAAGATCGACCCGTTGCGTCTGCGACTCGCTTCGTTCCAAAGTGAACTGTCGGATGATGCACTGGCGATTTCTTTGCGGCACATCATGTCCAGCGGTGCGTCGCGCGGCGGCGTGGATGCCAACGCCGCGCCCATGGAATGGTTGGAGCAACTGCCCGGGATGGATGCCGACGTCGCGAAGCGACTCGTCAAGCGACGTGAATCTAACTTGCTCAAGTCACGAAGCGAGCTCGCGGAACTCGGTTGGCAAACCGGCGTGCAATCCCGTCAGGCACTTCCCTTCTTACGAGTCTATGGCAGCGAAGATTCATTGGATGGAACGTTGATCCATCCAGATGACTATCCGCTGGCCAAGAAACTTGCGACGGCACTTGAGATCGAACTTCCGCCGGCGGAGCCGCCGGGATACCAGAGCCCCAGTTACGCGAAAGCTCCCGAGGCTGCGGAACCGAAGTTGGTCGATGCGACCACGCCCGAGTCCCCGGCACCCGTGGAAGATTTTGATCGAGCGGGCGAGAAGGCGAGCGAGTTCAACTTGGAAGCCGCGACGGACGCGTCTCAAGAAGCCGGTGGGGATGCAGCGGAATCCAGCCCCGAGGCTGCTGCGGAGGTGACGACGGACGAGTCGGCCTCGACGACTCCTGCGGACGAAGCCAAGTCGGATGAGATGGCGGAAGGCTCGCCTGCCGAAACAGCTACCGAGGAATCCCCCGCCGAACCCGCGGCCGCGGAACCCGAACCCGCGGAAGCCTCTAGCGACAGTGGAGACGCCTCCGCCGAAAACGAGGCGAAGTCGGCAACCGCCGTCGAACCGGAAGCACCCGAACCCATTCGCCGTCCGCGTCCCGAACGTGCGAAAATTGACAAGTGCATCAAAGAGTGGCAAGTCGGACGGCACCGAGTCCAGCAATTGGTTGGATGGCTTTGTGACCCGTTCGGTGAGACCGCGACCTCCGATGCACCACCGGCCGTGCTCAAGACGATGCCGACGCTCAAGACGTTGCAGCCCGGTGATCAAGTCATCGGCGTTGTCGTCGGTGTCATGAGCTTTGGCGTTTTCGTCGAGCTGGCGCCCGACTGCAGCGGGCTCATTCATGTCAGTCGGCTCAGTGACGGATACGTCGAAGATCTCAACGAGACCGTTCAGGTGGGCGATGTCATCACGGCTTGGGTAACCGGCATTGATGAGAAACGTCGTCGCGTCGGTCTGAGCACTTTGTCGCCCGAACAAGAACAGAAGCTCGAGTCCGAGCGTCAGCAACGCCCGGCAGGCCGCCAGCGCGGCGGACCACCTCGAGCTCGAGGCAACCGTGGCGGAGCCCGCGAAGGCGCAGCGGGCGCTGCCGGATCACAACCCGCTGCTCGTGGAAAAAGTGGTGGCGGTGGAGGCGGTCGTGGCAACGATTCCCGTGGCGGTGGCAAACCTCGATCGGGAGGTCGTCCCGGTGGCGGTAAAGGGGGCCGCGGCGGAGGAAAGTACGGTGATCGAGGCCCTCGTAAGCCTCGCAAGCCGGAATCGTACCGGGTCGTCGCGAAGGCCGAGAGTAAGCCCATTAGCGATGCAATGAAAAAAGGCGATGAACCGCTTCGGTCGTTCGGTGACCTGATGCAGTTCTACACCCCCGAAAACCCGGCACCAGAATCAAAGCCGGTTGCCAAGCCGAAACAGGAAGCCGCACCTCCAGCGGAAACGCCGGCTCCTGAGGTCGACGCGGCAGCCGCACCCTCAAACCCACCCGCCCCCGTTCCCGCACCCGCGGAAACAAAAACGCCGGAGGCACCCGCCGTTGGAAGTGATGCGACTGCACCGGCGAATGACTCGGGGGATGGCTCCGAACCAAGCTCGAACGAGAACCAGGCAGGAGCAGCCGAATGAGCGACGATTTTCGCTCACGTTTGGAATCGGCGATTAAACGCGGTGAGCAACGCCGTGACCAATCGGAGACCGAAGCGAAACAAAAAGAACTTAGCGACGAAGAGTTGAAACGACTTCACACGTCGCTTCGTCTTTCGCTCTCGGACCGTATCGAGTCCAAAATTAAAAACATCGCGGATGCGTTTCCCGGATTTCGTACCGAAGGTGTCTTCGGCGATGCCGGATGGGGGACCGCGTGTTACCGTGATGATTTGCAAATTTCGCAGGGAAAACGAACCAGCCAGTACAGCCGTTTCGAAATGGTGATTCGTCCGTTCAACCCAGAGTTGAAGGTCTTAGATCTCAAGGGCAAAGGCACCGTCAAAAATCGCGAATTGTTCAACCGAACGCTCTTCCGTGACATCGCCGAAGTCGAAGCGGAGGAATTCGAATCCGTGATCGATGCGTGGACGATCGAGTACGCCGAACAGTACGCGTCGCGGTCGTAGTAGGGCTTGGAACCTGAGCAATTTTCCTGCCGCCGAAAGAAAACGACGCGTTAAAGCGTCCTTGAGGGACATGCGAGTCTTCGTCGCGACGCACTCTTGCGCCAATTGATCGGAACAACCGTTTCAATGTGGCCGTTCGTGTTGTCTTTCCGCATCATTGAACGTTGCGTTTTTGCATCATTACTTGCAATCGCGTGCTAGAGTTCTTCGGACGAGGTGTGCCGCCATGCGGAGCCTCGGAATGGACTCTTTTCTTGCCGCGAAAACTCGTCATGGCTGCGCACGATAACCACCGCCCAACCGAATCATCGTCGCGACCGCTGCGCGATCTTTTCGGTCTCGCGGTCGTCGCTCTCGTGATGTTTTCGGCAGGTTGTTCGCGAATCAGACTGCCAGCGATCGACTCAACGGGGCAGCGAATATTTAATCCCTTGCCTGCAACGACTCCTCTTGCGCTACCCGGTTCTGCCGGCGAAGGCAGGTTCTCGGGGTGTTTGCAGCGGCTCGGTGATCCACTGAACCTGCGGCCCTTTTCGATGCCGCAGCCCGCGTTTGTTGAACCGGTAACTCCGCCCGACTGCTTAACGCCGGCCGCACCGGCACCCATCGGCTCGGCGGTGATCGGCGGAGCAACGAATGAACCTTGCGTTCCGAGTGCCCCATGCCCAGGGGACTGCTTGGACGGTCCACCCGCGGTCTTGCTGGGCAAAGAGTGTCGACTGAAAGACGTTTGCTCGTTGCCAAAGAGTGGTAAACGCGGCTGCATCTTGCTTTCGCCCCGCAAGATCATTGCCCCGGTAGGCGGCGAAGTGGTCTTGCTTTCGGGCATCTGCGGAAAAGACGGTTACCTGCAAGTCGCCGAACCGCTCGAGTGGATGCTGACACCGGAAAGTGTCGGCACCTTTATCGAAGTGGGTGACGACGATCCGGGACTCGCCCACCGACTGGCCCGCATTCGCAAAGCAAAGAAGCAGGATCCATCGTTTGCCTATGGTGTGACGAGCACGAAGGAGACTCTGATCACCCGCGGGAACAACAACCCGAACGACGACGTTCAGTTGGAGAAAGGCCAGACGTGGATCACCATCAGCAGCCCGAGTGAAGGGACGAGTCGCGTCACGGTGCTCGCGCCGGAAAGTGAATGTTGGGATCAGCGAAAGGCAACGTCGACGATTTATTGGATCGACGCTGCACACCAGTTTCCTGGTCCGCAACTCGTGCCTGCCGGAACACCGGTCACTCTCAACACCCGTGTCACGCGATCGGAAGGAACTCTGCCCGCAAAGGGTTGGAAAGTGATCTATGAGTTGACCAATCCGGAGTTGGCGACCTTCGCCGGAACGGGTTCGTCCGTCGTAGAATCAGTCGTCGATGATGCGGGCAATGCAACCGTGCAGCTCATTCCAACGCCCGGCACCGCGGGCACCACGGCCGTCAACATGCGGATCGTTCGTCCCGGCGGACTGATTGATAACATGCCCGATCTCACGCTGTTTGACGGACAAACGTTTGTGACTTGGAGTGCGCCTCAGTTGGCAATTGAAGCCGGCGCACCGGAAGTCGCTTCGTTCGGCGTTCCGTTTCGCGCGTTTGCACGTGTTTTCAATCCCGGCGACCAAGCCACGCGAAACGTGAACGTGACGCTGCAAGTGCCGCCGGGTGTGACTGCCGTGAGCCCCGACGAGTTTGCAACCAACCTGCCCAATGCCGTGGTTTGGCAAATTGATGAGCTTCCTCCTCAAACGCAATTGGACTTGGCGGTCGACGTGACCACCGAGTCATCGTTGCCGCTGACCTTCGAAGCTCGAGATGACGGAAACCTGTTTGCAACCGATACCGTTCGCGTAGACGTCTACCGTCCTTCGTTGGTACTCACCGTCGTTCCGCAACGGGAACGCGGGCAGGTGGGGGACGCGGTCGGTTTCGACATCGAAATCCGCAATACGGGTGATCGCCCCTTGGAGAACCTAAAGCTCACCGCTGAAGGGGATGGATCGATGCTGCATGAAGCAACCCAAAACCAACGTGTGGTCAGCAGCAAGGAGGATGGAGTCCTGCAGCCTGGACAGGCGTGGCGTGAATCCGTGTCCTTCATCCCGACGGATGCTGGCCGTCGGTGCATCAATGTGGAAGCCACCGCCGACGCTGGTCAACGAGCAACCTCGCAAGCCTGCATCATCGTTGTCAATCGCCCGGCACCGACGCCCGCGATCACGGCGACGCTGAGCGGACGTTCTGTGATCTCGGTCGGGAACGAGTCGATCTTCCGGACCGTGATTGCCAACACCGGGCAGGTGCCTTTGGAAGACGTGCGTGTCGTCATGTCCTATGACCCGCAACTCAGGCCCACGGCGGCAACCGATCAATTTCTGTTGAAAGAGCGTGACGGACAGTTCCTGGTGGAGTGGTTGATCCCACGCATGGAACCGGGAACGAGCGAGACCCTCGAAGCGCAGTTGCAAGCTCTCGGGACCAACCCGCGCAGCACGCTCGTGTTGGGAGTGGAGTCAAAACAAGGTGCTCGAGCGGGCGAACGATTCGAGTTCGAGATTTTGCCGGCAGCTGCTACGCCACCTCCGCCGACTCGGCCGGCTGATCCTCCACCGGCGACATCACCGCCGCCCCTTATTCCAGGACGTCAACCGACTCCAGTGCCCAATCAGCCCGCGCCGATACAGCCGGCGCCGCAAGAGAGTGAGCCGACGGCAATGCAGCTTAGGTTGACCGGTCCAAACTTTCCCGTGTTTGACAACGAACCGATCAGCTACACGCTTCGCGTTCGTAATCCGTCCTCGCAGCCCGATAGTAACATCAGCATTCGATTCAGCATGCCGGAGTCCATTCAGGTCTTGCGAATCGTCCAGCAACTGAGTCCCGAATTGGGCCAATGGCGAAGCTCCGAAGGGTGGTACTACTTGAAAGACATTGGAACGATGCGTCCCGGGGAGACGATTGATTACACGGTCGTGCTGCAAAGCAATCAACCGCAAACTTTCAACGTTACAGCCGAAGCGGTTAGTCAAAACAAGCCACAACGAGTGAGGTCCGCCGTTCAAACGGAGGTCGTCGCGAGGCCCTAATCGAGTGTTGCTCATCGTCTTCTAGTAGGCCCGGTTTTCTCCGGACAACCGCGGCGAACGCCGTGCGGCTCAATCCAACAATCAACGAACCCCTTTACCGCGGAGAACCTAGACCCGAGGATCGTGGGTCTAGACTCTCGAATGGGCAAAGGGGTTCGAGAATAATGCGGCTGTGAATGGGTGCGTGGTGGTGGTTCAACCAAGCATGATTTGGCGAAACGTTTCGAAACTCATTCCGAACTTTCGCTCTGAAGCGTCGTGGAGAATTTCCTGCTGCGAGTTTGCTGGTTCGTTGTGAACGTTCAAGTCCAAACGAGGGTGAACTCCTCCGCCGTGAACACGCTGTGGCGTCAGCCGCTTGATGTGTCGTTGCGGCCGAGCGGTTGGCTGCCGCGTTGCCGAATCGGATTTGAGCTGTGCGACACGTTTCTTGGCGATCGCGGCCGGAACACGAGCCTGCAACCAATCCTCGTACTTCGCCGGTTCCAACCCGGCCTTCTTGTAGCCCGAAGCAAGCTTGACGGGCACATGGGCGAGCAAGAGATTGAGATTTGATTGCACCTCCAGGCCCTCGTTCTCGTACAGCTTGATCTCCTCCAGGGAGATTTCCGCTGCAACCAGAGCCGAGAACGTCGCGTCGGACAACTCCATCGCTTGCAACGTCCTCAAGTAGTCAACGACTTCTCGCGGTTGTTTGCCGTTTTGTTGCTGGCAGAAACAAAAGAACAGAACCGTTTCGTTGACAGGACGAACTCCATTGTCATCCAGCATCCGACGAAACGCTCCTTTTCCTTGAAACGAGAAACTTCCTTTCGGTGCCGCCGACGTGGTGTCGGGCTTCATCGCAAGGCTGCCCGCAGGTTGGTCCAGGTGGATGGGTTGCTTGAGAGCAAGTGCGCGGCGAACTTCCGCGGCTTGTTCCTTTTCCAACAAGGATGTGCTGGAGCTGACCTTGGATCCGGGGACCGAACGCATCAGCAAGAACTTGTTGTCGTTCCCGTCATGATGCACCGACCAAGTACCAGAGACGTCGTCCCAGACGGTTGCGTGCGAGAGAACATTGGCCATCGGACTGGTGGAAAACGCAATCGCCGACATGTACATCTCTAAGCTCTGGAACACTCCGCGAACGCTCATGGTCGAATGATTCGTTTCGCAGTCGACGTCTTCGCAAGGAACGGCCTCGCATTCCTCGCAAGATTCTTCCACCATCTCCGGCCACTTCTCTGCCATTTCACTGGCCGTCATTTCGTCTTCAAGGCGAGAGAACTTCTCGACTAACTTGTTGAATCGCGGGTCGTCATGCAGTCCGAAGAGGTCTTCATCGTCCACAAACTCAGAGAAGCAGACCTTCCCGCAGAGACCCTTGTCGATGGCGACTTCCAGGTAGCGAAACGCTGCGTCGGGGTTGTCATCTTTGGCGTAAATGCAAGCCATGTTGTAGTTGGCAAGCGTTCCGTACTTTTCAGAGTGCTCAATATTCTTGAAGAGACGGAATGCCTTGCCGGGTTGCTCGCGAAACAGCAGTGCGTACCCCCGATAGAATTTGGCCGATTCATCATTAGGAAACTTCTTAATCAAGTTTCGCGTTACCTGATCAAGAACTGGATACTGCTCGTTTTGAATCAGTTTCTCAATCACGGAAACGGTCCCATCAAGACCGGCTTCGCGAACAGAGACGCTGATTTCTGCCAGTTTGGTGCCAATTTCGTCCTTTTCATCTTTGAGGATGGACTCGGAGTCGTCTTCAATCGCGGCGACCACCAATGAACCCTCCGTTTCG
This sequence comes from Planctomycetota bacterium, assembly GCA_039821235.1. Lineage (GTDB taxonomy): Bacteria > Planctomycetota > Planctomycetia > Pirellulales > Pirellulaceae > Stieleria. Next base: position 19,300 of record JBCBOO010000016.1, on the reverse strand, counting down.
GGTGGTTGCACCGTCGCGTTGGCGAAATCGTCGGTCGGCAAGAAGACCGATCCGTCGAAGAAGCCGTACATTCCAAGTCCCACGGTGAAGATCACCATCGCACCAAAACCGATGGCACCACGAAGCCACCTTGAGGGCGACTTTTGAATCACGACCGGTGGATTGCATTTGTGGGGCTCGTGCAAATGAGCGAGGTGCTTTTCCAAAACCTCGTGCAACTCCGCCGCCGTCTGGAAGCGATCGTCGGGCGACTTGCGCAGCATCACCGTGATAATGTCTTCCAGCGTCTTAGAAACCGAAGCTCCAAGCAGACGAACGGGCTTCGGCTCCTCGTTTTGAATTCTCGTCAAAACACTCAGTGGTGTGTCCGCACGAAACGGCAAGCGACCCGTTGCGAGGAAGTAAATCAAGCTGCCGAAGCTGAACAAATCGCTGCGTTGATCCGGCCGTTCGCCTCGTGTCTGCTCCGGTGACATGTAATTGGGCGTGCCGGTCAACCAACCGGTGCGGGTGAGCGACGCATCGTCCTCGCATCTTGCCAAACCGAAGTCGGTGATCAAGACACGGTTGACTTCCGGTTCCACCAGTATGTTCGCCGGTTTGATGTCTCGGTGTACCAACCCCTGTGCGTGCGCGGCTGAAAGTCCCGCAGCGATTTGGAGCGCGATGCGAACAATCTCGATTTCTGGAAGCGGGCCGTTTTGTTCGATCAGAGCCTGTAGCGAAGGTCCGGCCACGTAAGGCATCACGATGTAGGGCGTCTTCCCTTCATTGTTCACGCCATGAACAGCGATCACGTTGGGATGCAACACACCGGCGGCCGCGCGAGCTTCTTGGGCGAAACGACGACGGGCGATACCGTTGCTGGCCAAGTGCGGCGCGAGAACTTTGATCGCCAGAGGGCGATTGAGCTCCGTATCATGAGCCTTGAAAACGATTCCCATTCCACCGCTGCCGACGATCTTTTCCACGTCATACTTGCCGACGCGTCCAAGCATCTCGGGGTGCTTCGGTGGATCAAGAAGCGACTCCATGGCGTAGGCGTGTGGACCCAGGTCTTCCGAGGCGTCGAATTCAAATTGCGGTTGTTCCGCTGTTTCCACGCCTTCCTTTCCGCCGGCGGTAGACTGGCGGGCGACCTTGAGTAAGCGGGAGGTTAAAAGCCCGCCCGAAGATTCCGCGGAGCGTAGTACCTGTGGCGTTTTCTGCCAAAAGTCGGTCTTGGCGGACATGGATTCAAGACTTCTGCGGCACTGGTCGCACTCATGGAGGTGTCGGCCGAGTTCGCGAATGCGATCATTCTCGCCTTCGCCCTGCAACAATTCGTGGAGATCCGTCTCGGTTAGGTGCTCACTCGCAAGCATGGCATTATTCATCCGCTGGAGGAATCGAAGTCTCATTCATCCGCTCCTGAATCAGTGCCGACAGTCGCGACATGATTCGAGAGCGAGCCACATAAACGGTTCCACACTCCATTCCCAGGTCCGCCGCGACCTTCTCGATCGAATCTCCCTCCACCGTCGATTTCCAAAACGCTTGCCAATTCGCAGGTTTGAATGAGCTGCGAACTTTTTCGGTCGCCCAATAAAACAACTGCTTCTCGTACTCGGCCTGAAATTCACTCGATGCGGTCTCACTGGGCAACGAAAGGTCTGTTCCGCTGTCACCCACGTCCGACCAAGCTATTTCCGGCTTGCGTTTTCGTAAAAAATCGATGGTTTGATTCCGCGTCAGTTGGTAGAGCCATCCACGAAACGAGCCCTGACGGTGCTCCGGATCCCATGACTCAATGGACTTTGCGACGCGTGAGAGAACCTCCTGAGTGATTTCGGCGGCGTCGGCGTGCTGGAGGCCGCGACGCTGTACAAACCGCTGAACAACGGGTTGATAAATCTGAACAAATTCAGCCCAGGCATCATCATTGCGACGATCCGTCAGCTTGATGATCAAACTGAGGCGGGTGTCCGGATTTGCTTCAGAATTCATTCAACTCCCTGTTCTATGACGTTCAACGAAACAAGGCCCGAAACCTTGCGCTTTTCGATTCGTCCTTTTCATTTTTTTCTTGCCTCGGTTTTAAAAAACGGCCTACACCTAGGCATCGCGAACAGGCCTTCACCGAAGCTTCACGAAAGAAAGGACGGAAAAAACGCCGTTTTTCGCGCGTTCGCGTCCTGCTCGCACGACCATTTGTCCGAGGCTGACATTGCTAGGACGTCACGCTCCGGCGCTGCGTTCGCCTAGTTCTTCGATGTTTTTGCAACCAATCGTTCGTCCACCGCTGAGGCGAGCGAAGCAAGTGATTGATCGAGTTGCTGTCTCGAGGAGCGATCTCGAGCCCCATAACGTTGGTGAACGAACGTACTGGTCAGTTCGGCGGTCCCCGGCAGGGGGCCCGCCTCGTTCTCGCTGAGCCGATGAAGCAACTCTTGCGGCGTCTCCGCGTGATGTCGCTCGATGCCCAAGCGTGCGAGTTCGACCAGCATCGCGCGGTAGTAGTCGATTTCCGGCTGCCAGGATGCTTGACTGGAATTCGAGCTTCGCTTGAAGAAGCCACCCCCGGGCAGCTTGATCCAACGTGCGGTCGCCCAAGCCGCCGCCACCAGCCCCAGCCCCATTAGGATTTGGATGAGTAGCCTGCCATCAAATTTCCAACTCCCGCCCGCGGCTTCCGCTCGGGCTGATTCCTGAAGCCGATTCTTCAGACGGGTGAAGAATCCTTCGTATGATTCTTGGACGGCTTCGAACTGTGCGGTCTTCGCCAGGCTTTCCTCTTGTCGTTCCCGGTCCATCTCGACGACATAGTCTTCCCAGAGGTTGTTCGCCAGATTAATCAATCCGTCGACGCCTTCCGCGTTCCCGTCATCGGCGGCACTCGCCGCTGGAGTTGGGTCCAGCCGCATCCAATAGCGTTGGGCGGGTCTTTGTCCTTGTGGGATCAGGTTTCTTGGAAGCTGACCGACATCGATCAGAGCTTCAACCCATGCGTGCGCGTGCGATTGTCGCGCGATGTAGTAACCACCGAGCGAGTTGTACTCTTCCGTTCGGTAGCCGACGACCATTCGGCTGGGAATGCCGACACTTCGCAGCATGAGAGCCAGAGTGGAGGCAAAGTACTGACAGTGGCCTCGGCGATCATAAGACATGAACTGCTCAATCGGATCCACATTGGGCATCGGTTTGGCATCCAAGTCCAGCGTGTATGTGAATTGAGGATCGAGTGCGAGATACTTTTCCAGTTCGCGTGCCACACGAGCCTGGGAGCGTTCCTCCATGGGCACCGACTCCAAGATCTCGTTTGCCTTGCGAACAACGGTCGGAATGCTCCGGCGATCGAATTTGCGAATCGCTTCGGCGTAGCCCTGGGTGACTTGCCGTTGACCTTGGAAAAAGGGTTCGAGGTCAAAAATGGAGGGCGTTGCTTTCGTTGATCGGGTGGGAGCTTCCCCAAGGATCCCTAACTGCCGGCCCTCTTCAAATGCGGCGGTACCGAACGAGTATTCGATACGGGGGAACGGCGGATCCGTTTCGCGACGACTGATGGTCCAGCGATCAACCGCGTGGTGAATCGAGTCGGCATTGAGTTCCTGGTCGATCGAGTCACGGTAGTACGGCGCGATCGCAAACAAGGCAGGACGACTCATCGCCTCACATGTGATTTTGACCCTCACGGCGTCCACACGTGCTCGGGCGGAGCTGCTGGGTGACTCGTACTTTTTGGGCAAAATGCTGGTCAAGTTCATGGTCTTGGGCGGCTTGGCAACCCAGCTGGCACTCGGCCGCGAGGTCGAATAGTCGACTTGGTAAATTTCCAACGTCTTACCGCGCAGGTAGAGACCTCCATTGACGAGATAGGGCTTCTCGGTCGCTTCGCTCGTCATTTCAACTTTGAGCGCGATCTCCGAATTCTCCGCGAGCCTACCAAGTTGTTCCAAGCGAATTTTGTCGTCAAAACCGACAACTGCATTGCCGCCTCCAACGGCTCGAGAGGCATCGACCCGTCGGGGCAAGACGTAGAAAAATGCCGCGGCAATCAGCAAGACCGCGGGCATCAGCGTCAACATGGCGTAGCGCGTCCAAGCGGTCGCGGCTCGGTCACCTTGCCGGATGGATTGGGGGGACGCGATTCGGACGAATGACCGATGCGACTGTCCGGTGTAAGTTCGGCTGGCAAGGAAGTCCCAAAAACGTTCCAGACGAGTTCGAGGTGCCGCGTAGCCTGGCTCTTTAACCGACGCTTCGACATCTTCCAACGACGCAACGATGGTCAGCAAACTGAGCGCGATGCCGCCGAGCAGTGCGATCGGAAGCAGCATCAACCCGAAGGTCAATGCGTCATTGAAAATGGCGGCGACGACCAGTTCAAGCAAACAGAACACAGCCAGTTGTTCCAGGATCCGGCGTGACTTGCGCTGCAGCATGAGCGTGCCTTGCACCAGCACCAACAGCATGGCGACTGATACCATCTGCGGACGTCCCGAGTCAGATTGCAACCAGAACTCGCGCACGCAATATCCCGCGGCAATCGCCATGGTCAGGTAGGCACCGAGCGGCGGCAGTTCGAACCACTTCAGCCAGTCCACGAACACGAATCCGATCAGGGCTGCGAACACTGCGATGGCGGCAATGGTCTCTGTTCCCTGGCTTTCGCCCATTTGGCCCGAACCCAGCACAATGCCTCCACCGGCTGTGAGCATTGCGAACAACAGGTCTAGCAGCAACCGCGATCGAGGCGACTGACGACTCGTCGCGGCAAACACCGGTGAATTGAATGTGGGGTCTTCTTCGTGCACGTCATCGACCTCCTTGCGAGCCGACTCTGTCTTTCGACGCTAGTGGTTTCAAGTTTTGTTCGGTGATCCACCTTGTGACCATCGGTGATCGCAAATCCAGCCAGGTCAGGCGATTTCGTAGCGCGAGGTATCCGACGACCTCTCGTCCCTTGGAACCCTTGGCGGAATGCTTGCTCTCAACGCCTCTTGCTTCGTTTTCTTTCATCACTGAGTCGAGGCTCCGATGACTCAAAACGACAAGATCGGATCCGCTGAGTTTGGATGCGTTTTCAGTCACCGTCTGCAAGAGCGTGGCGCGGTCACCCGTTGGCATCGATGTCGCCAAGCGGGACAGCACGTTCGACTCGAGTGAAATGCTTGGTTGACCACCGAATTCCATCACACGACGATTCCCAGAGCCGATCGCGCTCAACTGATCGGCGATCACAATCGACACGGGTGTCACGTTTGCCATGCCCCGCAACTGGTTCACTTCAAGGGTTCCCACCAGTTCTTTCAAGACCGAAACTGTGAATTGCAAGAGTCGTTCGTGATCGTCGGCGGTGGTTCGAAATCCGTCCATCAACACGGCGACTTGGTGATGCGGACGCCGCTCGACTTGTCGCACCGCAGGTTCACCAATTCGTGCCGTCGTGCGCCAGTGAATTTGCTTGATGTGATCCCCCGACTGCCACCGACGGACGCCGTAGAACTCGCCATTGTGCCCTGCATTTCCCGCGTTCTTGACTCCGTCCCCGCCGCGACGTGGCGGTAGCAAGCGTTGCCAGCCGCGTCGGAGTTTCAGCGGTTCCGGATAAACGAAGAGGCTGGCCACTTGGTTCAGTTTGCTTGCCGAACTCACATGGAGGCGCTCGCACGACATCAGTGCAAACGGGTAATTCGTCGATGTTTCGACCGGACCAAGCCGATACTCGCCGCGACTTGCAAAGCGGCACTCGACTTCCGTGGTGCGGGTGCCGCTTGCCGGAATGAGACCGATACCCCCAATCACCGGAGCTGCTTTCCAGACATCGCCTTCGTCCCGCTCGTAGGAACTGTCGGGCTCCGTTTCCGGAACGTTGATGGGCGTAATCGTGTCGTTGATTTTCAGCATCCAGATCGGTAGCCAACGACTCACATTCGAGACACGATACGCCAGAGAAATCGTCGAGCCGACCGCGACCGGCGGTGTTGGCTCGCGCCGCAAGCGGACACGCCGGATACAACCTCGCCCCTGACGCCACTGCACAATGAGAACCGCGAACAGCAATCCCGATAGAATCAGCAGCAGGTTAAACCCACGGAGCGCACCACCCACCACGGCGAAGACGGCGACAAATAAGAAATGGAGCCCCAGCCGGGTCAAGCGGTGCCGATAAAAGACTCGCGACGGCGACGGACTCATAAACGAGTTTCCTGAAGACAAGGTTGCAGAGGACACTATAGTACAGCACTCGGCGATCCGGCTCACGCGGGTTGGCGGTCCCACCCCGAGAAACAGCAGCCAACCTGGAGAATCACACGCGAAACATGTCAGTTGACGACTCGACCGCCGACTTTACCGTCATTGGCGCGGGGATCGTGGGTTTGGCGACCGCTTGGAAATTGCGGCAGCGCTACCAAGACTGCACGGTTCAAGTCCTTGAAGCGGAGTCTGCCGTTGCGCGTCATCAGAGCGGTCATAATTCGGGAGTGATCCATAGCGGTATTTACTACCGACCCGGTTCAGAGAAAGCACGCACCTGTCGCGAGGGCAAGCAACAACTGGAAGCTTTCTGTGAGGAACACGACATCCCTTGGGATCGGTGCGGAAAAGTCGTTGTTGCAACCAGCGGACGAGAACTCGACGCGCTCGAACGAATTTCGGAGCGAGGGACTCAAAACGGTGTGGTCTTTCGGCGAATCAATACCGACGAACTTCGCGAACTCGAACCGAACGCGGCAGGCATCGCTGCGCTGCACGTGCCGGAGACCGGCATCGTCGATTATGTCGCGGTGTGTGAGCAATTGCGTTCACTGGTTACGGAATCACGTGGTGCGGTTCACTTTGACAGTCGTGTCAGGGAAATTCGCAGCGTGCAGGGATCCATCGAGGTGAAGTGTTCCGGAGGCGGCGTGTTTCGCTCGGGGTTCTTGGTCAATTGTGGCGGCCTGCAGTGTGATCGGATCGCGTCGCTTGCCGGCGTCACGCCCAAGGTTCGAATCGTACCGTTCCGCGGTGAGTACTATGAACTCGCACATTCCAGCCAGCACTTGGTTCGTAACCTGATTTATCCAGTTCCTGATCCGGCGTTCCCGTTCCTGGGCGTCCACTTCACTCGCATGATCGGTGGTGGCATCGAATGCGGACCCAACGCGGTGCTCGCACTTTCTCGTGAAGGGTACGACTGGAAATCCATCCGCGCTAAGGACCTCGCGTCGACGATATCGTTTGGAGGATTTCGCAAGCTCGCGATGCGTCATTGGCGAACGGGTTTGGGCGAGATGAAGCGTTCCCTCAATAAAGCCTCGTTCGTCAAAGCACTTCAAAAGCTGATGCCTTCGCTTCGTGATAGCGACCTTGTGCCGGGACGAGCCGGTGTGCGAGCTCAGGCGGTCACACCAGAAGGCAGTCTTTTAGATGATTTCTTGATTCAGGAAAGCGATCACGCGGTCCATGTCATGAACGCGCCTTCACCCGCGGCGACGGCTTCGCTCGCGATCGCAGATTCGATCGTGGACAAAGTGGAGGTGACACGATCGTGTTCGGCGAGCGTCTAAGTTTTTCTTCGACCCCATCGACTATTCACTGTGATGATCTCACGGTGTCGTTCGAGAACAGTCCAAACGTGGTCGATGCGGTCAACCTGACCGTCAACGCGGGTGAAATCTTGTCTCTCATTGGTCCAAGCGGCTGCGGCAAGACAACCCTACTGAGATGTATCGCAGGATTGCAGACGCCATCGTGCGGTACGGTTCGATTTAATCCACCCGCGAGCGCTAACAACGGAGAAATCGGATTCGTTTTTCAACAGCCCGGACTGTTGCCGTGGGCCACGACGCTCGAAAATGTGACGCTCCCGTTGGAACTGATTGGCTGGAGCACTCGTGAGGGGCGGAGACGTGCCGCTCGAGAGTCGCTGGCCGCGGTCCAGCTCGCCGATGCCGTCGCGAAGCGGCCCAGCGAGTTGTCGGGCGGGATGCAAATGCGAGCTTCCATTGCCCGCGCACTCGTCACGCAGCCAGGAGTGTTGTTGCTGGACGAGCCGTTCGCCGCACTCGATGAGATGCTCCGAACGGACCTCGGAAACCTCTTGATGGCACTCTGGCAGAAACGCCAATTCACGGCGGTGATGGTCACCCACAATGTCGCCGAGTCGATTTTGCTTTCGCACCGGATTGCGATCATGCGAGATGGAAAACTCGAACAGGTCATCGAAAATCCTCTGCCGTGGCCCCGTGAGCCATCGATCATGCGAACGCCATCTTTTGCGGAGTTCTTTGGGGTGATCAGTGACGCGCTTCGGGGTAAGCATGGATTGCCGGTCGGCGGCCTCTCCGAAACGGAGTCATCGAATTGATGAAATCCGGCGAGTCTTTCTCGGGAGAATCCCCCAACGCCTACCAGCCATCTTCTGCGAGTCAGGCGAACCGCAGGCAGCGTGCGGTGGTGTTGCAGAGCCTTGCCATTGTCGGCGTCGCCGTGACGGGGATCATCGCCTGGCATCTCATCGCGGTCGGCTTCAAGCTGCCCTCGGCGCTGCTGCCTCGTCCGCTGGAGGTCTTCCAAGCCAGCTACGAGAATCGAGCGAAACTGTTGCAGGGGTTTCTGATCACGGGGTTGGCCGCCGCGGCGGGATTGGTTGCCGCAGTTGCCATCGGTTCTCTGATCAGCGTCGCGTTTTCACAGTCACGTCGCGTTCGCTTGGCGTTCTTCCCGTACATTGTTTTCTTGCAAACCGTACCGATCGTTGCGATCGCTCCCCTGTTGATCATTTGGAGCGGTTACGAGTTTCGCACGGTGGTCATTGTGACCGTCATCGTTTGTTTGTTTCCTATCGTCAACAATGTCACCGCGGGGCTGACCACGGTGGATCGACAGTTGTCGGACCTGTTTTCGCTGTATGGTTCCGGACGAGCCAAGCGACTGGTCAAGCTGCAATGGCCGGCTGCGATTCCCGCTTTAGTTATCGGTGTCAAAACGAGCAGCGGACTTGCCGTGATCGGTGCCATCGTCGCCGAGTTTTTCGTGGGCAGCGGATCCGACTACGAAGGACTCGGGACGCTGATGACTCTTTGGCAAGGAAGAATGGCGACGGACGCGTTAATCGGTGCCGTGTTCGCATCCACCGCACTTGGGCTCATTTTGTTCGGTGCCGTGGAGCTTGTTTCTCGTACGCTGCTGCGTCGTTGGACGCGATGATGTGTTTTGCAAAAGCAGGGAATCCTTTACCGGAAACCACTGCGAGATCGAGGCTGGGAAGTACGCTCCGCGGGCCGAATGGTTGCTTCGCGAACGACGGAGTCAATTTCGTAGGTCTTGAGATTGACCTTGAGGTTGTCCAACCGCATTTGATTGCCGGCACGCCCATCGGTGTAGGTCTGACGGATCAGGATGCCATGGTTCTGCTCGCCTTCTAGAAAGAACAAGTTTTTCTGTGACTGGTAGGTGGCGCGGTCTCCAGCGGTTTCGATCAAACCCTGTTTCTCTGTGTTGATCCGAGCCACGACGGAATTCGTTGCGACCATTTCCCAAGGCAGCGGCATGCCGGGCAAGTTTCGTAGATGGGATGGCATTCCGGGCGTCATTCCAAACTGTAATTCGCCGCAATCCATGGTCATCTCACCGAGTGCGAGTCGTTCCATTTCGGACACGTTGACCTGGTCGTCCCAGGAAGCGACTTCGCGGATTCCTGTTCGCACGCCGCCGGAGAATACCAATTGCTCGCTTCCCAGGTCGGCAAACATTCGTTCACGGAATGTCAGGTGAACGCCCTGCAAGACTTCGTCGGGCAACGCTTGCCGTGGTTGACGCCGCGAGTTGACCAGCGATTGGTTTTTGTCGCTTCGCATCCAGGCTCGATACCAACCCGGACCTGTCGCCGTTAATTGTCCACCGTCTTTGGGATAGAAATCCAATTGATGCGAATGGATCAGGTGAATCGACTGTCGCTCCTGGCTTGCATCCAGTTGTTCGGCGCGGACGGTGACGGGCTGGGTGTTCGACTCAAGGACTCGAATCTGATCGATCTCGACCTCAGCAAAGGAGTCGCGTTCCATGAGTGTGACGCCCTTGGAGAGTGCGATTTGCATTTGGTCGCCGACGAGTCTCGCGTTCCAGGGTTCGTCTGCCGAGATCCACCCCGCATCGACTTGGACGCCACCTCCCAAAACCGCCACACGTCCATCGAACTGCATGGCCTCGCCCCACTCGCATTCGGGCGGATGTGTCCATTCGATGCGTTCGTTTCGCGATGGTTCGGTGGGACCATTTTCGGCCGGTGCCCCTTTCAATTCTTGGTTTGCGTTTCGGGCGAGCAACGCCGGTGGGACTCGCAAGCGTCCGGCTCCTTCGACTTGAATCAGGTTGTCTTTTGGCCAGACCTTGATCATTGGGCCGACAAAGTATCCGTCGCCCATCTTGAGCCGCGCCGGATTGTCTGGTCCGCTGCCAATCTGCAGGTAGTCTTTTCCCGACCCCTGCATGACGCTGTTGAAGACCGCTCGCATGTTTTCACCGACGATTTCAATCGGCAACCACTCTTGTCCCAGTTGCACGTGATGTTGCACCTGAACGTTGCCTTGCAGGCTAACGTCTTTCGTTTGAAAGCCGTCGGGTGTGATCAGCATCTTCGCGCTCACGACGTCTCCTTCGATCCGCGGACGGGGCCGAGCGACAGGTGCATGCATGCCGTTTGCGGGCTCAGACGGCTGTCCTCCCACGGACCAACTGGCAAGCGCGCCGGACTCTGTTGCTTGGCCGGGCTGACTGACGGTGTTCGAAGGGGCCGGCTGCGATGATGGGGCAAGGAGTCGCCGCGGCTTTGGCCGGACGACGACGGGTTCAAAGTACAGGCTCAATTGTTCGGTGTCTGCCATCACCTGGGTGGCTTTGACCGAGACCGCTCCGATGGCATGGACGACTTCGGGCATCCACGTTGATTCTCCGGAGGCGTTGAACGAACGGAGCGTCCCCTCAACCGTTTCAGCGGATGCGATGCCACCGTCTCGCAACCGGGCTTCCACACCGCCTTCAATTCGCGCGAAAAGCTTTCCGCCGGCACCGGGTTGCCCCAATTCTTTAATCAAAGTCGGATTCAAAGGCTCGAACCGAAAACTGCGGTCCCATTTCAGATGTCGCAGGATCACTGAGTCGTCATTACAAACAAGTGTTCCCGCACCACTGACATCGACGACGCCCAGCTGTTCCGAGTTCGCCGGGTCATACTGGTACACGAGCGATTGGAGCTGTGTCTCGATTCCGCCCCGTCGCAGTTGCACGCCCCGACTTCCCAGGGCTCGCAAGAGACCCGCTTCTGCATCAAAGTCGATGGTCTCCGCGTCGAGCGAAAACTGATGTTCACCGAGTTGAACGCGGGCGGGCGTGCCCATGGCGTGAACGCGTTTGAACCAATCCAGGGGCCCTGCTCGATCGATGGTTCGGTCTTCGGGATTTCGCAGGACAATGTTGATCGCGTCGCAGGTGAATTGATCCACGACATTCACCCCGACCGATCGTGTCATGCGAACGTTGTCGGAGAGGGAAAGGCGATCGAGAGCAAAGTCATACTTCATGCCGTTACGGCACCCGATGGAGATCGTCCCGCGTGGTTCGGTTGGTTTTGAGGTTTGTGGGGTGTCCAAAGGGATCAAGCACTGTTCCAGATAGATCAACTCCATTCGATCCAGCAGCGTCGATGGCCGTTCGGCTTTCGCCGCCGAGGTGGCGGAGGCGGCCAAGTGGATCGTCAAGTCACGACCAACCAGGTTGGCACCTCGGACGCGCATGGAAATCCGCTCGGTGGTCCAAACCTTTTGGTTGTCGATCCAAACATTTCGCGTTTGCACGTTCAAGGCGTCATTTGCGGCAATTTGGCCCGCCTGGCGGATCGAAACATCGCCAATCATTCGTCCGACTTTGATCGGAGGGGCGCTTCCCAGCGTCAAGTCCAGCGACTCGGCAAACTGAATCTCGGCTCCTTCGGGGGCGGTCAAGATGATGGGAGCTTGCGAACGACCCTTGTCAGAGAGTCCGCGACCGATGACCAACGTGAGTGGTTTGAGTTTCCACTGCGATTCGGAAATCTGATGCAGTTCGCGAAACAACATCGTACCGCTGCCGGCGAGCAGCCTTTTGCAGTCGCCAAGTTGCCACGCGTCGGCGGGAAAGACGTCTTCCAGATTCGCGCGAATCGAATCGGACTGTGTTGGTGGACGCGGCTGGATCGCCTGCACAGGCGCAACATGCAATAAACGCAGCGTGGCGGCATGATAAAGGCCCGCCAAGATGGACAGCGTGATCAGGGCGAAGGCATAATTGCGGAGGTTCGCGCTTCGTCGACTCACCTTTTCCCCTCAGGCAAGCACCATCGGTCCGAAGCACGCATCAGGCGCTCGATCAGTTCTCGCACGGCACCTTCACCGCCTCGCTGCCGCAAAATCCAGTGGGCGGCGTCGCGAGCGTCTTCTGCCGCGTCGGCCGGCGCTGCGGCCAGTCCAACTTGCTCCATGACTGGGATGTCGGGTAAGTCATCGCCGATGTAACAAACAGACGACAAGTCAAAGCCGTACTCGTCGGCCATCTGTTTGGCGGCCTGCAGTTTGTTGCTCGCATTCTGCGCCAGCATGGGGATGCCCAGTTCTTTCGCGCGACGTGCCACCATCTCGCTTTTGCGGGCAGTGATGATGCCAAAGTGCAGACCGGCCGACATCCAGCGTTTGATACCCAGACCATCACGAACGTGAAAGGTCTTCGATTCGATACCCGTTGAATCGTAGATCAACTGTCCGTTGGTAAGCACGCCGTCCACATCCGAGAGGATGCATCGGATCGGAGCAGCGAGTTCTAGGTCCGAGCGAAGTGCAGCAGGCATGGATGTGAGAGGGCCTATTTCATCGGAAGCGTGGCGGGGGCATCGTTGATTTCACCGAGGGCAATCAAATCGGTGATGTCAATCAGCCCGAGGGGGCGACGCTCGGAATCAACGACGGGGAGTTCGCTGATACGGCGTTGGCTGAGGAGGGCAATCGCATCGGAAAGCAGAGTTTCGGGAGCCACACAGTGCGGGTCACGCGTCATGAGTTGATCGATGGGTTGGTCCAGTGATTCTTCCCGGCGGGTTTGCAGCAGCCGGACCAGGTCACTGTCGGTAAAGATGCCCGCTAAACGGTCATTGTCATCGGTGAGCATCACCGCACCCGTTCGGCGCGTTTCGTTGCCGGCCATCGTCATGCAGTGCCGGACGGTGTCGCTTCGGTTGGCGATCCGACAAGCATCCAGCGGTCGCATCAGCTGGTCGACGGTTGCAAGTTTTCGCCCGAGTGCCCCGCCAGGATGAAAACGTGCGAATTGATTCGAGTTGAATTCTCGCAGTTGGCTGGTGAGCATCGCGACGGCATCCCCAACGGCCAGCATCACGGTTGTGCTGCTGGTCGGCGCCAGACCGAGTGGGCAGGCTTCGGGATGTTTGCCATAAACCACTCGGCAGTCCGCTGCCGCAGCGAGCGGATTGTCTTCTTCCGCTGTAAACGAAACCAAGCCGCTGCATTGTCGTCGGAGCTGAGAGGCGATCCGGGTCACTTCTTCGCTGCGTCCGGAGTTTGAAAGTGCCCAGACCAAGTCGTCACTGCGAACGCGTCCCATATCTCCATGAACGGCTTCGGTCGGGTGCAGGAAATGCGCAGGAGTTCCGGTGCTCGCAAGCGTGGCGACCAACTTTTGGCCCACGAGACCGGCTTTTCCAACTCCGGTCACGACCACGCTTCCAAGGCATTCGGCGCTTCGCTCCGCGGCTTGCACGGCAGCCGGGCCAACAATTCCGGCTGCCTGTTCCAGAGCGGCGGCTTCTCGCTGCATGGTCTGCCGAATCGTACGCAGTCGTTCGAACGTGGAAGACGGGATCTCCCGAGGCGTGTCGTTCGCAGAGCTTACGGAGTTGAGTCTTAACGCAGCAGCCACGGTTCCTTCCATGTTGAGAACGGTTTCGGCAAGACCGCCGACAGCGATTGGCAATTGACGATGTTATCCGATTGAACGTCCTCGCCGGAAGGTCAACATAGTGGGGAAATTCGCCGCATTAGTGGTTTAGGGGGTGAAGGCGAATTTTTTGGGATTCGCCCGATTTTTGCGCAACGAGAGGCTTGTCGTGCGTGTGTTGCGAACAGAAGCAAATGGGGGGATTGTCCCCATCGGTGAAAACTGAAAAGAGCTCCGTTCTGGATACCGGCAGTCTGATCGCCGGTGTGAGTTGCTGTTGATGCTCAGTCTTGCCGAGCGAAGATTTTCGATTGGAATGCGGCTCGGGTGAGAAACCCACAACGAGAGTTTTGGCACAGCATTCGCCTAAGTGAGTCTCATCGGCATCAGGCCGAGTTTTGCAACTGCTTAGACAAATGAATGAAAGGAACAAGTCGATGTTGGAAGTCACCTTCCTCTGTTTTTTCGTCTCCGTGCTCGCCGGATCGGTCGGTCTTGACGTCCTCGCGATGGCTGCGGCCATATCCGCGAATGCTCTTGTGCTGATCGTGTGCGTGCAGACTCTGAAAGGTCGACTCGAGCGAAAACAGACAAGCCGTGCCTAGCATTTCTTGGCCGCCAGTCCAATCAAATTCTCCTGCATGCTAACCACTGTCTGAAAACCCACCGCTAACTTCACGCAAGTAAAAGCGACCGCTGCAATGGATAAAGTTGCAGCTTCAATGATGTTCACTAGCGAGGTTTGCCCTCGCAAGATGGCCGACCGTACTAGCGATCTCCCAGAGTTTGGCAATGCGGGGACGCCGGTGTACTCCGCAAATGCTCGACGAGAGCTTCGAATCGCGGAGTGCAACTGTGGAAGGAATGGACGAAATCATCAACGAGTTTCTCGTTGAAAGTTATGAGAGCCTGGATCGTCTCGATGGTGATCTCCTTGCTCTCGAAGACGCGCCAGACGACCGTGACCGACTGGCGAGCATTTTCCGAACAGTGCATACCATTAAAGGTACGTCTGGTTTTCTGGCCTTGCCGAAACTGGAACGTGTTGCGCACGTCGGGGAGAACCTACTCGTTCCGCTTCGAGATGGTGAACTCCGCCTCAATCAAGAGATTGCCGATTCGCTCTTGGAGATGGTGGATGCGATTCGACAAATCCTTAGCTCACTCGAGGCCAGCGGCGATGAGGGCGGGGATGACTTCGCAACGCTCGTCGAACGTCTTCAAAATGCACTTCATGCCGAAGCCGCTGCCGAAGATGCCTCCGCAGAAACCAAATCCGCCACTGAAGAAGATGCCGGCGATGATGCGATTGAACCCGAGCAAGTCGCCGAAGCGGCGGATGTAGCAGACGAGAGTGCTACCCCGCCAGAGACTCCAACGCCAGCCGTTGCACCGGAAGCGAAGAAGGAAAACACACCTGCCGCGAAAGCGGCAACTAAGCCAGCCTCCTCCGGGAGCGAGGGTTCTGAACGTTCGCAATCGGTCGCCGATTCAACGGTCCGAATCGACGTCTGCTTACTTGATCGATTGATGAATCTGGTCGGCGAATTGGTCTTGGCTCGCAATCAGATTGTTCAGTTCAGCAGTTCGGCCGAAGACGCCGCCATGATCGCCGCCTCCCAGCGGCTGAATTTGGTGACGACGGAGTTGCAGGAAGGCGTGATGAAAACGCGAATGCAGCCCATTCGAAATGCTTGGAACAAGCTGCCACGCGTTGTCCGTGACCTTTCGCTTTCCTGTGGCAAAAAGGTCGACGTCCAGATGGAAGGGGCGGATACGGAACTGGACAAGACGATTCTCGAAGCGATCAAAGATCCGCTGACGCACATCGTTCGAAATTCCGTTGATCACGGCATTGAGGCACCGGACGTACGCGTGGAGGCAGGCAAGCCCGAGACGGGAGTGTTGCTTCTGCGAGCATTCCACGAAGGCGGTCAAGTCAACATCGAAATCGTTGACGACGGCGGCGGGATTTCCTCCGAACGCGTGCGAGCCAAAGCCGTCGAGAAGGGAATGGTGACGCCCGAGCAAGCGGACTCGATGACAGATCGTGAGCTGACAAACCTCATTCTGTTACCCGGTTTTTCGACTGCTCAGCAAGTGACCAATGTCTCGGGTCGCGGCGTCGGAATGGACGTGGTGAAGACCAACATCGAGAGAATCGGTGGAACGCTTGAAATCCAAAGTAAGCCCGGCAATGGCACGACGCTGCGGATCAAGATTCCGCTCACGTTGGCCATCGTACCCGCTCTGATCGTGACCACCGGAGGGGAGAAGTACGCGATTCCTCAGGTCAGTCTCTTGGAATTGGTTAGGCTCGATGGGCAGCGTGCCAACGATGAAATCGAACACATTCATGATGTTCCGGTTCACCGCCTTCGCGGAAACCTCCTGCCACTTGTGTATCTGGATGAGCAGCTTGGTCTGCGTTCTCCGAGGCAGCGTCACGAGCCGCGAGAATCGGTTAACATCGTCGTCTTGCAAGCCGAAGATCGGCAGTTCGGCCTCGTCGTTGACTCCATCACGGACACGCAGGAAATCGTCGTCAAGCCACTCGGTCAACACCTCAAGGCAATCTCTGCCTATGCGGGAGCCACGATCATGGGCGATGGGACGGTTTCACTCATTCTTGATGTGATCGGAATCGCTCAAAAGAGCAGCGTACTTGCAGAACATCGCGATCGCTCTCTGAAGAACGATCGAGCCGCGGCGGCCACCGCAACCGAGGACACCGAATCGCTGTTGCTGATTGATTCGGCACAGGGCACTCGGGCAGCCATTCGTCTGTCGTCCGTCGCACGTCTCGAAGAGTTCGCCGTTTCGGACATCGAGCAGACCGGGCAAAGCCATGTGGTCCAGTATCGCGGGCAGATTCTACCGCTTATCTCGATGGACGGGCACTTCGGTGGATTCGATAGCGATCCGTCCCAGCCCACCGAAAGCATTCACACCGTGGTCTACAACCACAACGGTGAAAGTGTCGGGGTGGTGGTTGGCAAAATCGTCGACATCGTACGTCACGCGAATTCCGTCAGCGAAGAAAGTTCGGGGCGTTCCGTTATCCAGCAACGCGTGACGGAAATGGTTGACCTGGAAAGTCTTGTAAGCCGTTCACTCGCATCTCAGGGGGCATGGTAATCCTATGCAAACCGAAAACGTCTCTTCCGGTGGAACGAAACAATCCTCCGGCACGAATCAGTCGAACCGCGAATTGAAATCCTATTGCACCTTTCGAGTCGATGACTTGCTATTCGGCGTCGAAGTGCGAGAAGTTCAGGAGGTCATTCGTTCCCATCCCACCACTTCGATTCCGCTGGCGCCGGCACTGGTTTCCGGGTTGATGAACCTTCGAGGTCAGATCGTTAGCGCACTTGATTTGCGACATGCTCTCGGACTGCCGAGTGAAGAGAATACCGACCTGATGAATGTCGTGATTCGTTCTTCCGAAGGACCAATCAGTCTGTTGGTCAACGAGATCGGCGATGTCGTCGAAGTGGAAGACACTCGTTACGAGCCACTCCCCGAAACGCTGCAAAGCGAACAAAGAGAGCTGTTGCGAGGTGCATTCAAGTTGGATGACCGACTGTTGCTGATTCTCGATACCGCACGCGTCACTCGCGTTGCGGCGTAGTAAGCCATCTTCGATTTCCCTGCCCCACATCATTTCCAAAAAAACTCCGATGAAAACACTCACCGTCAGTAGAAAGTTCTTTGCGCTCGCCGGAGCTTTCACAATCATGTTCGCCGTTTACTCGATATGGAGTTGGAGCACTCTACAAACCGCAAAAGTAAATGGCCCTTACTACGCGAAGGTCGTCCAGGGCAAGGATCTGATTGCCGACATTTTGCCTCCGCCGAACTACATCATTGAATCCTACATGATGGCACTTCATATGACCAATGAGGTCGAAGAAGGTGCCTCCAAGGCCACGATGCAACTCTATGTTGATCGCTGCGAGGAACTGATCGCTGAGTTTGATGAACGGCATCGTTTTTGGGTGCAGGATCTCCCCGAGGGGGAACTCAAGGAAGCCAAAACCGTTAAAAGCGTCGTGCCGGCCCGTGCTTTCTATGAAGTGATGCAAGGGAAGTTCTTCCCCGCGGTGATTTCCGGCGATGCTCGCCTGGCTCGCGAGCTCGTGAGAGGACCTATGCGAGAGTCCTATGAAGAACATCGTGATGAAATCGATAAAACAGTCACATTGGCAGTGAATCAAAATCGCGCCGTCGAAGCGGAAGTCGCTGCATTGGTTGCGTCCCGCACGATCGGCGCGGCAGTCGCGATTGGTCTCATTATCGTCGGTATCTTCGGTTTCAGTTTTTTCCTGGTTAAGCGTACGGTCAAACCACTCCAGGCGGCTGCAACTCAACTGCAAAAGCTTTCTCGGCAAGTCCTGCCCTCGGTCGGTAAACGGCTTCGTCGAGATGCAGAGGATGCTTCGGGTCGTGCCACAACGGCGAGCAGTGCCGCTGATCATGTCAGCGCAAACGCTCAATCGCTCGCATCGGCCGTTGAGCAATTTGAGGCGAGTATCAAGGAAATCGCTGGCAACGCATCCAATGCGGCTTCGGTGGCAACGAGTGCCGTTGCCGCAACGGAACAGACCAACGTCACCATCACGCGTTTGGGCGAAAGCAGCGCCGAGATCGGTAACGTGATCAAGGCGATCAACTCGATCGCGGAACAAACGAACTTGCTGGCCTTGAACGCGACCATCGAAGCCGCGCGAGCCGGCGAAGCTGGCAAGGGATTTGCGGTCGTTGCGAACGAAGTTAAAGAACTCGCCAAGGCGACCAGCAAAGCAACTGAGGACATCGTCGGCCGCATCGAAGCGATTCAAGCCGACACGGGTGAAGCCGTCAATGCGATCGGAATGGTGACGGAGATCATCTCACAAATTAGTGAAACGCAGAATGCGATCGCCGGGGCGGTCGAGGAACAGACTGCGATGACATCTGAGATTTCACGGAACATCTCCGAGGTTGCGACCGGAAGCAGCGAGATCGCAAACAACATCTCGAAGGTCGCGGACGTCGCAAATCACACCACCGCTGGTTCCGATGAAACCCTTGCTACCGCCGGCAGCATTGAAGCCTTGGCGAATGAGCTGGCACAGTTGGTCGGGCAGCAGGTTGATTCGCACCGTTCAAGTGGTGCGGATTCCGTTCCGGTCGCGATCTCGCCGAATCCGGAGCCGAACACTGACTCGGCGGACAAGCCAAGCGGCAAGTACACGCTTACTGCTGCAAGGGAAGACACGTATGTGGGCAAGTTCTAAGCAGCTTGCAATCGACGGTCTTCCCTTAGATAGACAGAAATGTATCGGTCGTCTGCAAATCGCGAGCGACCATT
>JBCBOO010000169.1:0-14264 GCA_039821235.1 Planctomycetota bacterium | reverse complement strand
CCAAATCAAGCCCGATCACGCGGCATTCATGGTGAGTCACCCGTTCGTCAACTTTGTTCGGCGGCAACTTCTCACAGGGCAGCCGTTGATGATCACCGGGGCGGCGAGTACGAGCGGTGATCTCGCGAGAAATCGAAACCTATCCCGCCGCCGAGCAAATGTCGTCCGCCGCGCGATCATGCAAATGATCCGAAAACGACTCCCCCAAATCGCCCGCACCCTGCGGGATCGCGAGCATCGAGACGATGCAATTCGGACGATAGTGGCCGGCCAGGACAACGCTTTTCTCACCCGTTCCGGATCGAGAATCCAGATCCCGGGTCACGATCGTGGCATGCAGGCAGCGCTTAACCGGCGGGTGAGTATCTGGGCATCGGTGGATCACGCGCAAAGCCGTTCGAGCATCGAGAGAATCGGACGAATGGTCGTTCGTTCGCGATTCCCGCGCGTCCCGGAGCACTTCCGGTTTTGGGACATGTGGACGTTTTCGTCATCGACGATCGCTCAGTTCGTACCGAATCCGATCATGCAAGCCGATCGAAACTGGGGATCACGTGTTCCCCAAGACCGCAATTGGTCCGGGTATCGGCCGGGCTACCGAGCCGCTGGAACGGATCCCTTTGTGGCGACAGACTTCAAAAAAATGGAAGACGAACTGGTGTCGCCGCAATACTCCAAGGATCAGGTGCGTGAGTCCGTCGACCATTTCTTGGACCGAGCGGAGGCAGCCGCCAGATCGTTGATGAACGCCGAACGTCAACTACTTAATTGGACCCGCCGGACTGGTGAGGTCGGCCAGACGTCGATCCTGAATGAACTCAACGGGTACCTCGCGTTTCGTCGCGCGATGATCCTCGAAGATCCCTCGTGTGCCTTAAAAATGGTCGGATTCCGGCCGATCGAATTCTATTCCCGCCCCAGATAATGCTTTCACCGCTGGAGTCCAAGCTTTAGCCGTTCTTCGCCCGCAGGGCCGAAGTGGTAGCCGGTTGGCCGTCGCTGAGCAAACACCCAACACGACGCAGTCGTTCAATCAACACCAGTGACTCTCTCGTTATGCGACTTCGAATCAAATTCATTTTGACACTCCTCATTCCGATGTCGCTTTGGGCGATGTTTCCCATCGGGGTGTATCCGGGTGACCAGGCATTCGTACGTCAGCTCATGCTGGTTTGCGGAGTGATCTGGGTGTACATCGTCTGCCACCTGACACTGGATGAATGCCCCAACTGCGGTGTCGAACTGAATCGATTTCGATCGACGGGCTGGGGAGCCGGCTGGGGCGCGAGACCGGGCAACACGATGAGTTGCCCGCATTGCGGAGGTGACATCCAAGGCAACGAACCAGACCTCTTTTAGCAAGAATGAGCAAGGAAGAATGAGCAAGGGACAGAGCACTTGCTCCACTTACTAAAAATCCCGGGTTAGAGGAGCTTCATCGGGACAGAACGATCACTTTTCAATTGGTTCGGCGAACAACTTTTCTTCGCCGAAGTCCGACGACTCCCAGAGCTCCGATACTCCCAAGCGCGAACATACTCGGCTCTGGGACAACAGCCGAAGTGGAGTTAAGCAGCACATTGTCGAACTGATGCCCTGGGCTGGTCTGTTTCCAAAAAACGCTTTTCAAATCGGTGAAATCGCTAAAGGAGACAGTCTCAAAACCAGTGTTACCGGAAAAGGTGAATTGTTGGCGCACCTGTGAACCATCACCTTTTGTTCCCAGAAACTCGATCGTGTCACCATTTGGATTGGCTGGCAGCCACTTGGCAATATCCATGGAGTTAAGCGTGAAGAGATCACCATTGATCTTGAAAAGTGATGTTCCGTTGAAAGTATTTGAAAACAGCGATGCCGAACCTGCGTAGTTTTCGCTTTGCTGTCCAGCAACTAAGAAAACCGGCTGAGGCGTGCCGAAAATCTGAGCATTCTCAATCTGAAACCCAGCCGCGCGGTACACAATTCCGATGTTATTGAGTTGTGTTGTGTTCCTTTCTTGATCATCAAAATTGAGAAGTATCCCCGCATACCCCCTCGGGCAAAGGATCGTAAAACAGGCGATCGCAATGATAGTGAAGATGCAGCGTTTCATTGTGTGTATCGGGAAACGAAGGTAACGGAATTAGTGGACGGTAGTGCCCCCCCCCTTTGGATCTGAAGATAACCTGGGCAATATTTGCACGCAAGTCTTTGACCAGTCCGTCCATTGACTCTCTCCTGTGTTTTGGATCGGCGGTGTTGCCGCCGAGCCAAAACAGAGGAACGTGAGAGGGGAGCTCTGTACCGGCGACCAAGGTCACCGGCAGGGTGCTGCCATCCCTTCGGGACTTCGGAGAGCTTATTCCCTTGGGGACAGGACCTCCCTGTCGGATCCCATGGGGGGCGTCGTTGGGGGACAGATCACTCGCACGCTTCGGAAAGGCCCGGAGGGCCGATAGCTCTATGCCGTCGGGCTTGCCCGACGGATTGGACTGACCCTGAACTCTCTCCTCTGTTCTGGATCGTTGGCTTTGCCACCGATCCAGAACAGAGGAATTTGAGAGGGGAGCTCAATACCGGTGACCAAGGTCACCGGCAGGGTGTTGCCATCCCTTCGGGATTTCGGAACGCCCATTCCCATCGGGAGTGGACCGCTCCGCCGGTCCAACGTGTTGCTCGTCGTCGTAGAGACAAGTTGGATCGGCGGAGCGATGCACTACTTTAGTGCACCTCGATTTCGATGAGCTTGGAAAAGGAGTCGAAGACGTAGCCTTTGTTGCCTTGACTGATCACTCGGATGTAACGTGCCTCTTGGGGGGCAAAGGTATGTGTCACCGCGTGAAGTGGTTCTTCCGGCTTTTCGAGTCGGCTTGCGACTTCGGTGAAGTCTTTTCCATCACGTGAAATTTCGACACGGTACTTTTCGTACGATCCGCTGACCGTATAAGCATGCACGACAATGGTCTGGATGGACTGAACTGATTCCAGGTCGACCGTGATGGTCACCGGTTCGGGTTCGGCCGGGTAGGCCAAGTAAAAATCCAGGTCGCCGGTTCCACCGTCCGTGAGTCTTTCGACGGAGAAGGGTGCAGCGGAACTAAGCGTTGAAGAAACCGGTTTGCCCAGGGCGAGATGATTGACGGGCGAAACAGCCGTCAAGTTCAATTGGGTCGTGTGCCCTAAACGGGTCCCTGATTCAAAAGCCGCTGCACGAATCGTTGCCGACTTCGCGAGTTCGAAAGGACCGTCGTAGCGTTTCGAGTCGGGCTTGGGGACGCTGCCATCAAGCGTGTAACACACCGCGACTTCGCGGCCGATTGGACGTGTCTTCAATTCGATGGTCGTGGACTCATGAAAGACGCCATCGTCGGGAACCACCAAGTCCGTTGCCCGAATCTCAACGGGATAGAACGCTGATCGCCTAACCGCCTCCACATTGTCACGGCGCCGCGAGAATGCCGGGAAATCGCGTTCTGTGGGCGGATTCCAAGACACGTCCGCAAAGGGAATGATTCGCGGGAAACACTGTGGCGCATAGTTCACTTCGCGGCCCTCCCACCAAGGCATGCAGAAACCGAGCAACTGTTCTGAGGGTTCGACTTCGATCGGATTCGCAAACGTCCGGATGCCTGGATTCACGTGGCCAAAACGCGTGAGGGACAGCGTCTGATACAGATGCTCGGGCGACGTCATGGTGAAGTTGATGCGCGGGTAATGATCCACGAGGTAAAGCGGATCCCACGTGGCGTTGACGACGCGGTAACCGTCTTTGATCATTTGATCCGCGGGGTAGTTGATCGTCCGCCAATTGAGATGGATGACGTCTTTGTGGACCCCGTGGTCGCCTTCGCCGGGGCCTTTTTTAACAGGGCCCTTTTCAACAGGGCCTGGACCCTCCCAAACAACCGTTTGACGATCCTTGCTGCGAAGATAGTCGTGGAGACGATTGATCAACTTGCGCTGCAAGTCTTCGGGCACGCCAAAAGCTTCGTCTCCACCGATATGGATATACGGCGTCGATTGGAAGACCTCGAGCAAATCATCCAGCAACGTCGTAATGCCCTCGAAAGCCGTGTCTTCACTCGCCAGTGCCGTTGGTGATTCGCCGAATACTTCCGGGTAGTGCTTCCGCAACAGCGTCGAATGTCCAGGCACTTCCAGTTCTGGAATCAATGTGACACCACGCAAGAC
This sequence comes from Planctomycetota bacterium, assembly GCA_039821235.1. Lineage (GTDB taxonomy): Bacteria > Planctomycetota > Planctomycetia > Pirellulales > Pirellulaceae > Stieleria. The sequence goes on along the minus strand of JBCBOO010000169.1, from coordinate 10,094 downwards.
GGCGTATTTCTCGAGCTCCTGGAATTGCTCCCAAGTGATCAGACCATCCCAGAGTTTTGGATAGGCTTTGGAAGGCCACGCGAATCGTTGGTCATCGGTCAGATGCAAGTGCAACGAGTCGATTTTATAGAACCATAAGAGATCGATTGTTTCTTTGAGCACTTCAAAGCTGTGCGGATTTCGTCCCAGGTCCACCATGAAGCTCCGGTAGGAAACAGCTGGCGAGTCGTTGATTCGAACCGCAGGCAATGCCGCCAGGGGATTCGGATGCCGGTGCGTTCCGATGAACTGCATGAGCGTCGCCGATGCGTGCGCAAGCCCCTTGAGCGACGACGCCTCGATCACAATTTGTTTCGAGTTGACTTGGAGGGTGTAGGACTCGAAGCCAAGGCTCTCGTTTCTTCGAACCACGATGTTTGCGTCGGCGGCCTCGACAACTTGCACCCGTTGTTTGCCGGAGCAGATGTGTTGGAGGTGTTCGGCGAGCAATTGAAGATGTTCTTGCCATGCCGCGTCATCGGTTTTGGCGATCGACCAAGTCGCGGGGACCACCAGTCCCGGTTCATCGCTCCGCACCGTCGTGTTCACGGGCGAGGGAACAAAGTCAAACGCAGTCGCGTTCGTCGAGAAACCAAGGCAACACAGGATTACAAACACGTTCCAATACACGGAAACATCCAGGGCTGAGTTGAAATTCAAGAGTAGGGCGGACCGTTCGCATCGCGCGATTAGTCAGCGGCAAATTGGAAACGCTAGTGCAGGCTGGAAGACAGGCAGGATGCCTGTCCTACTTGTTGGCGTCGGTTTGGTAGACGATTTTGCCATCGACCATCGTCATGACCACCTTGGTCTTGGCAACGTCATCGGATGGGATGGTTGCCCAGTCGTGGTCGATCACGACGAGATCGGCTAGTTTGCCGGCTTCCAGCGAACCGCGGCTGTCTTCGGTGAACATCGCATAGGCAGCGTCGAATGTGTACGAGCGCAAGGCCTCGCTTGCGTTCATGCATTGTTCTGGGAAAAAGGCATCCCGGCCTTCGCTGCGTCGCGTGATGGTCGAATAGAGACACGCGAAGGGATCAATCTTCTCCACGGGGGCGTCGGTTCCGTTGCAGATGGTTGCATTGGATTCCATTAACGAACGCCAAACGAAAGCTCCTTCGGCGGAACGTCGATACCCGAGTCGTGTCGGAACAAAGATCGAGTCACTCGTGCAGTGAACGCCCTGCATTGACGCGATGACCCCGAGTCGCCCGAATCGCGGAATGTCCTGAGGATGGATGTGCTGCGCGTGTTCGATCCGCCACCTGAGATCCCGCAGCGGGACCTCGGCTTTTTTAGATGCCTTTTCGAAGTGATTGAGTGTTTCTCGATTGGCCCGGTCACCGATGGCGTGAACGCAGAGTTGGTAGTCGTGTTCGATGGCCAAGTCGGCGGCTTCCAGGATCTCGTCGGCGGTGGCAATCGCTAGTCCTCGGCTGGCGGGGCGATCTTCGTAAGGAGCCAGTAGCCATGCGCCGTGAGACCCGAGGGCTCCATCGGCCATCTTCTTGATGCCACGAATGCTGAGGAAACCATCTGCGGTGTCAACGCGGCGGAGGCGTTTGAGATTGCCTTTCAATTGATCATTGGAGTCTCGGATCATCGCGTGGACTCGGACGCCCAGGCCCGATTCCTCCGCCAACGCGATCAGCCCGTCGAGCTCACGAACGGTCAGCCCCGCATCATAAAACGTGGTGACGCCGTGCTTGAGGCATTCCTTGGTCGCCAAGTCGACGGCCAAAGCAAATCTCCTTCGACGAACGTCCGCGGGAACCCCGGACTCCGAGCGTGCTTTGGCTCTCGCGATCAATCCCGCTGCCGTTTCCAGCATCGCACCCGTCGCGTTGCCTTGTTCATCACGAAGGATTGTTCCGCCGGGCGGATCTGGGGTTTCGGAATCGATTTCCGCCAGTTTCATCGCGAGCTCATTGGCAAACGTCCCGTGATAACTCGCGTGCGCGAGCGTCACCGGGTGGTCGGGTGTCAGTTTGCTAAGCCGTTGGTGCGAGGGATATCCATCGACGGCGTCGCGAGGCATTTCGACCCATTTTGATTGATGCCAGCCCGAACCGACGATCCAGATTCCCTTGGGCGTGTCCTGCGCCGCGGCGACAACCGCAGCGATGACGCCATCCCAGCTGGACTGTGTGCTCAAGTCCAACGTCATGAGTTTCTCGCCGAGTTGGACAAGGTGCGCGTGGCTTTCGATCAGCCCCGGCAAGACGGACTGAGAGGGCTTCAGTTGGATCAGCTCGGTCTGTTCATTTTGAAGCGTTTGGATTTCACTCCAGTCGCCCACCGCAAGAATGCGATTTCGCCGAATCGCGATGGCCTCGGCTTGCGGCTGCGACGGATCGACGGTGACGATGGATCCACCGCGAAGGATGATGTCAGCCGGTGGCGCGGCAGGGGAAGAACCTGCGCCGAACAGGAGAGAGACGATCGTCAGGAGCGGGCAAAACAGGCGTTGGCGGGCGAACGACTTCACTGCGGACTCTCGAAAAAAGGGACGTGTCAGGTAGTGGCATTCTACTCGCTTTGACGGGGCATCGAACGCGGCTTGGCACCCCGGTATCGTCTTGGAGTCACGGGTGTCACACGAGCCCGTGCCCCCGCTTCAACGTACTTTCAGTCACCGAATCATCACCGTGCCCAAGTCCCGACTTGACTCATCGATCCGAATTCGTGGCGCCCGGGTCCACAACTTGCGGTCCGTCGACGTGGACATTCCACGCGATGCGATCACGGTGATTACGGGAGTGAGCGGTAGCGGTAAGAGCTCACTGGCATTCGACACGCTATTTGCAGAGGGGCAGCGTCAATACATCGACAGCCTTTCCGCCTACGCGCGCCAGTTCTTGGAATCGCTGCCTCGACCGGATGTCGACTTGATCGACGGGTTGGCGCCGACGATGGCGATCGACCAACAAGCGGGCACCGCCGGGCGACGCAGCACGGTTGCCACCGTCACGGAGATCTACGACTACCTGCGGTTGCTGTTCGCGCGTGTCGGCCTTCCACACTGCTCGAACTGCGGTGCCGCCATCGCGCGGCAGGCACCGGAGGCGATTCGTGACGCCTTGCTGAAACTTCCCGAAGGCAGCAAGCTCATTTTGATGGCTCCAATGGTGAGAGGACGAAAGGGAGCGCACCGAGAAATCTTCGAACAAATCCAAGCCGCCGGTTTGGTGAGGGCTCGCGTCGATGGTGATGTCTACTTGCTCGAGGATGTTCCGAAACTTGCTATCCGAAAGAACCACACGATCGAAGCCGTCGTGGATCGCTTGGTCGTGCGAGAGGACATCGGGACTCGATTGGCGGATTCGCTTTCGCTGGCACTTCGGTTGGGAGACGGCTTGGTCTCCGCGGCTTCTCTGAGCGACGGTGAGGACTGGAAAGACCAGTTGTTCAGCACGGCGATGGCATGCGTGGATTGCGGGGCGAGTCTGGAAGAAGTCGAGCCACGAACGTTTTCGTTCAACAGTCCCTATGGTGCTTGTGCGACGTGTGAGGGGCTGGGGCATATCGATGACGAAGTCTGTGTGGATTGCAACGGAACCCGGCTGCGACCGGAAGCCCTCGGAGTGACGGTTGACGGTTGCTCCATTACCGATTTGACGGCGATGTCGCTTTGTGATGCGCGCCAGTGGCTGGATACCTTCGGCCAGCAACTCAGCACGTTGCAAACGGCGGTTGCGACACCGATTCGTAGGGAAGTCTCCAAGCGGCTCGCATTCTTGGAACGCGTCGGTGTGGGCTACCTGACGCTGGATCGGAGTGCGGACACGCTTTCGGGCGGAGAACTGCAACGTGTGCGTTTGGCGACCTGTATCGGGAGCGGGTTGGTGGGCGTTTGCTACGTTCTGGATGAACCTTCGATCGGCTTGCATCCCGCGGATCATGATCGGCTGATCGAGTCCCTGCGGGAACTGCAACAGCAGGGGAACACGGTCGTGATTGTGGAACACGATGAAGCGACCATGCGTGCGGCAGATCGGTTGATCGATGTGGGCCCGGGGGCGGGACCTCAGGGTGGAAAGATCATCGCCGAAGGAACGCCCAAGCAGGTGCAAGCCAATCAAGCAAGTCTGACCGGACGATACTTGTCAGGCTTGGATTCGGTTCCGATGCCAAACTCGCGTCGTCGTGGTAAGAACCGTTTGGTGTTGAAGGGTGTGAAGACACACAATCTCAAGAATATCGACGTCCGTTTTCCACTGGGGTGTCTTGTCGGTATCAGCGGAGTGTCGGGCAGTGGTAAGAGCTCGCTTGCGATCGACACATTGATTCCCGCCGTCCAAACGGAACTGGCCCGTCTCGGCAACGCGCCGCCACGGACAAGTTTCTCGAGCGAACTTCCCAGTGGCCTGCGCTCCATCGAAGGAGCCGAGCATCTCGACAAATTGGTCGTGATCGACCAGACGCCGATTGGACGCAGTCCCCGTTCCTGCCCCGCAACTTACAGCGGCGTACTCGATGAAATCCGCAAGGTCTTTGCGACGACGCGCGAGTCGAAAACGCGAGGGTTTACGGCAAGTCGTTTTAGTTTCAATTCGCCCGCCGGACGCTGTGAATTGTGCAAGGGGCACGGTGTTGAACGGATTTCGATGAATTTTCTCAGTGACTTGTTTGTAACCTGCACCCGATGCGCAGGTAAACGTTTCAATCGGCAAACGCTTCAGGTTCGATTCAAGCAAGTAAACATCGCCGACGTATTGGCGATGGACATTGACCAGGCAACGGAGTTCTTCGACAACGTGCCGAAGGTCAGCCGACTGCTCACGTCGCTTCAGCAAGTCGGACTCGGTTACATGCATCTCGGACAGAGCAGCACAACGCTCAGCGGTGGCGAGGCGCAGCGCATCAAACTTGGCACGGAGCTGGCCAGACGCGGTACGGGGCAATCGCTGTATTTACTGGACGAACCCACCACGGGGCTTCATTTCAGTGATGTGAAGCGGTTGATTGGTGTGTTGCAAAAACTGGTCGACGCGGGCAATACCGTGATCGTGATCGAACACGATTTTGATCTCTTGGCTTGCTGCGATTGGTTGATCGATCTTGGTCCGGAAGGCGGCGGCGGGGGCGGGCACCTATTGGCGCAAGGGACGCCCGAGAAACTGGCATCGCTTGAAGAGGATCATCCATCGACACGTTTCCTGCGCGACAAGCTGGCTGCAGTGAAGCGTGCGTCGGGATGACGGGCGGAGATCCAGCGTCGTCCCCCTCTTTGACGCTTTAGCGCGTCGTTTCTCCCTGGGGGAGAAAAGTATTTGCCTCCATTCTCTCTCTTTTTGGGCAGAGACGATCGCTTTGAAGAAGACGCTTGGCTACTTGCCGATCGAATCTGCCAGCGAGCTTGCTCCGTAGATCTTTCGCAGTGCGTGCAGGATGCCGACTCCGGACACACTGACCGCGCGGGCTTGTTCGTCTGTGTAGAGGTAGTCACTGGTGAGGCTTTGGATGTTGCCATCGAAAATCAAGCCCACCAATTTACCGTCGCGATCGACGACCGGTGAGCCGCTGTTTCCGCCGATGATGTCGGCCGTGCAAACGAAGTTCAATTGGGTCTCCAGGTCGAGTTTGTCTTTCGCCGAGTGCCATGAGCTTGCCAAGTCAAAGTCGGTTTGTCCTTTGTGTTGTTGCTCATGCTCAAAGGCGCCTGCAAAGTTCGTGGACGTGGCGATGGTTTGACCATCTTGCACGTAGTCACGCACTTCACCAAAGGCGAGCCGTAGCGTGAAGGTCGCGTCGGGGTACCCAGTGTCGCCTTGCACTTTGCTCACCGCGGCGGAGATCTTCGCGTAGGCTTGTCTCTCGCGTTCCTCTAGCTCCTCGTTGTGCTCGCGAATCTTACGGTATTCGCTTTCCAGACCCTTGGCAAATAAGATCATTGCATCGTCACTCGATTCGATCTTTGCCGCACCGCCTTTGGAGAGTGCCTCGCGGACGGCAACGTCATCAAGCTTCGTTCCCTCAATCAATTCGGCCGCTCGTTCACGCGGCCCCTTGCCGTTGAGCACCTTTAGCACTAGGGGATCATCGCCACCGCGATATTCGATCAAACGTGACAGTTCGTCGGCGAGTTTGACGCGTTCCAAATCGCGATAGATCGGTGCTTCACTGAGCAAGTCTTGGAGTAGCGATTCACGACCGGATTCGGTGAACTCACGCAGTCGCTCCGCATTTGGCTTTTTGTCTTCCGCAGCCAACAGCACGAATGACATCGCGAGGTCGTACAACCGCGATCGAAACGTGACGGTGTTGCCGAGTCCTTTGGCTTTTTCGAGCTGAACGTCAGCGACTTCCTTGATCGCGTCGGCAGCTTCGGAGAGTTCTGGGTCCTTTTCGATCGCGGCCAGCAGTGCGGCTTCGCGTTTCGTTTTCGAAGCAATGGTTTTGGGGTCTTGTAAACCCGCCAGCATCCCGGTGTACGCCTTGCGTCCGTTCTGAATGCCAAACAACTCATCGCGAGCTCGGCGCGTTGCTTCGGCGCCATTCAAGCTGAACTGCTGCATCAAGACTTCTTTGCGACGCAGGTAATCCAGCAAGTAGGGCAGCCGTGTATCTCGCAGATACTTGAGCGCCGCAACGGTAAAGATTCGTTGTGTACGTCCGGGATTTCCGCTGACGAAAACAAGGTCTCCGTCGCTGACGCCCTTGTCACTCCACTTCAGGAAGTGCTTCAGCTTGGCTGGTTTTCCGTCTTCGTAGACGCGCATGATCGTCGCGTCCAAGCAATACCGTGGGTATTCAAAGTTGTCGGCGTCACCCCCGAAGAAGGCGGCAGCGGTCTCGGGCGCCCAAACGAGTCGAACATCGGTGTACTTTTTGTATCGATACAGGTGGTACGTTCCGCCACCAAAAAGCGTCACGACGTCGCTGCGAAGACCCGTTTCATCCAAGGACTCTTTCTCGATCTCCGCAATGACGGCACGGCGTTGTGTGGCGGCCTCGGAAACGGACGCCTCCTTTGCAACGCCCGCGGCGACCCGCTCGGTAACATCAACAATTGACACGAGTTGATTGAGTTCCAAGTCCGGTGCCTGAAGCTCTTCGCCGAGGCTCTTTGCAAGGTAGCCATCCTCAATCAAGTTTCGTTCGGGCGAGCTCAGCTTTTGAAGGGTTTCACTGGCAACATGGTGGTTGGTCAGTACCAGTCCGTCGCTGGAAATGAAGGAACCCGAACCACCGCTGTTAAAGCGAACGGAGGAAAGTCTCAGATCATCGGCCCATTGATCCGAGGGCTCAAATCCGTACTGCTCTTTCAGCTCACCGAGCGGCAGGTCATTGAATAGATACATGCCTTCATCGGCAGACGTCGGGAGCGGCGAAGCGATCGCGCTGAGCATCAGCAGGCAAGGGAGCAAGAGGGAACGCATAGTGATCTTTTCAAACAAGGTAACTTGACGATAAGAATTGAACGAGCAGGTCCGAGCGACAACCGAGCCCCTCGATTCTACCGATTCAGCCAGTCTTCCCAAGCCAAGGAACCGCCCCCGGTCGGTGATTCCCTCGATCGCCTGGCAATGGAAAAAAAACACGACACGGAGCCGTGGGGCGCCGTGCCGTGAATGGTGCGATCGAAATCGAGCGATGATCAGATCATCTCTTTCAAACCCTTGAGCGGGCGGATGACGATCTTCTTGCTGGCTGGTTTGGGCTTCAACCAAATTTCGGTGCCGTCGGACGGGTTGCGGCCCTTTCGCTTTGGCTTGGCTTCGACGTCTTTGCGTTGGATCTTACACAGACCGGGAAGCGTGAACTGGCCCGAACCGCTCCGGCCCATTTCGCGAGCAATTTCGTCCGTCAAGGCGTCGAATACGGCCGCGACGTCTTTCTTGGGGAGTTCGGTCGACTCGGAGATATTGGCAATGATCTGAGTCTTGGTAGGGGCTTTTGGCGGAACTTTAGCCATTTGCGGGAACCTTTTCTGATTGCTTATGCAGGAAGGGTTAAGAAGGGATGGTCGATCCCGTGCGATTCTGACGGGGCCAAGTGTTATGCTTGGAAGAAGGTTGTTGCAACGGGGTATGCTGCAAAAACCCAGTGTTTTCCGGGGTTTTCGACCGATTTCTGGTTGGAGGAACCCTAGCCCGCTGTCACGGGAAGGCTAACGAGCGAATCACGAAAACGACAATTCGGTTCCATTTACACTCGGTTTGAGTGGAATTCGCACCACAAAGGCGCGGCAGGAACTCCGTCTCCGAGAGCGGAGAATGCTCTTTTCAGATGGTTCGAGGAGTTGAGAATCAAGCCAATTTGGCAACTTACAAGGCGTATTTCCCTCCCTGGTAGAGGGTCCCCCAGGCGGATACTCTCTGAACTTCACACCCCGTCCCGTCCAAAAGAATCTGATGCCGCACACGATCATTATCTTCGGCGCCTCGGGCGATCTGACCAGCCGAAAGCTCATTCCGGCGCTCTACAGCCTGTTCAAAAAGAAGAAGCTTTCCGACGTTCTGAGGATTGTGGGGGTCTCACGGTCCAAGTTTGAGCACCAACAGTTTCGGGACTCACTTCGCGATTCGGCTGAGAAGTTTGCCGGCAGTCTCTTCGACGGGGAGTCGTGGGATGCGTTTTGTGAAAACCTGTTTTACCAGCCCGGAGACATCAACGAGCCTGCTGACTTTACGGCGCTTGCGGGCTTTTTAGACGAGATTGAGGGTGGTGAGCCGGCCGGGCGTGTCTACTACCTTTCCACCATGCCGCAGTTATACGAGCAAGCAATCAAGCAGCTCGGTGCGGCTGGACTGGCGAACGATGAATCGGGGTTCCGACGCGTCATTATCGAGAAGCCTTTCGGTACCGACTTGGAAACAGCACAGGCGCTCAACCACTCGATTCACGGTGTCTTCCGTGAAGACCAGATCTACCGAATCGATCATTACCTGGGGAAGGAAACGGTCCAGAACATTTTCGCATTGCGATTCGCGAACTCGATTTTCGAACCCATCTGGAATCGCAACTTTGTCGATCACGTTCAGATCACCGTTGCCGAAGAAGTGATCATTGGACGACGTGCCGGGTACTACGATCGCGCCGGCATCCTCCGTGATATGTTTCAGAACCACTTGTTGCAGTTGATGATGATCACTGCGATGGAGCCGCCGGCAAACTATGAAGCGGCCTTGGTTCGTGATGAGAAGGTAAAGGTCTTGCACAGCGTGCGCAAAATGCACGGCGGTGACTTTGCCTCCAACACGGTTCGCGGACAATACGCCGGTTACCTCAACGAAGAAGGCGTGCCGCCGAAGAGTGAAACAGAGACGTTCGCGATCCTCAAGCTGTACTGTGATAACTGGCGATGGAAAGGCGTGCCGTTTTACTTGCGCAGCGGGAAAGGCATGTCATGCCGGACGACGCAGATTGTGATTCAGTTTCGAGAGGTGCCGCACATCCTCTTTGGACAAAAAACACGCGCACCGCTCGGAAACCGATTGGTCATTCAGGTGCAGCCCGCCGAAGGCATTCAGTTGCACTTCGAGTCGAAGGTTCCTGAAAGCGAGATGAAGACTCGCACGAGTACACTGGACTTCGACTTCCACGCGTCCAGTCAAGGCGGCAGCATGCCAGATGCCTACCAACGCTTGTTGTTGGATTCGATCGTCGGTGACGCCAGCTTGTTCGCGCGGAGTGACGAAGTGGAACTTGCTTGGGGAATCATCGATCCCATTTTGGCCGCATGGCGTAGTCCGGCAGCACCAGCGCTGTATCCCTACGAGCCCGGTTTGTGGGGACCCCAGGAAGCGAGCCAGTGGATGGCATCACAAAAGCGAGAATGGTTCGACGTTTGTCCGGTGCTGACTCAGAGCTAACGAACGGGCGTTAGATTCAATCGCTGTCTCGGAATCGGGATTCGAACCACAATCCGAAGCGTTAGCCCCCCTCTTTGACGCTTTAGCGCGTCGTTTCTCCATGGGGGAAAATTCAGCTTTCTAGGCTGCAGATTGCTGGTGTTTTTCACTTTCCTCCTCCTGGTTTTGGCGGCGGAGGAGGCGGAGGGCGATTCGGAGGTTGTGACCGAGAACCATGATGCCGTATTGAGTTCG
>JBCBOO010000168.1:0-14282 GCA_039821235.1 Planctomycetota bacterium | reverse complement strand
TGTACGAGACGAAAACTCGCACGATCAACTACACGGTCATGAAGCCTGTGTACGAGACCAAGACTCGCACGATCAACTACACGGTCATGAAGCCTGTGTACGAGACCAAAACTCGCACGATCAACTACACGGTCTACAACACCGTGCGTGAGAACAAGGTCCGCACGGAAAACTACACCGTGATGGTTCCCGAGCAGTACACCAAGACCGTGACGGTCAAAGGTGGTAGCTGGCAAACGCAGATCGAAGAAGTTCCTGGACCGACGATGCGACGCACCGTTCGCGAGCCTGGCACGTGGACCTTCGATGCTTCGACTTGCCGCAACGTCTACTGCCCCGGCGAATGCCGAGTCGAGTGCGTTCAGTGCCCGCCGAAGAAGGTTTGCAAGAAGGTCTGGGTACCGACTTGTGAGCAAAAGGAAGTCACTTGCACACGGTACCGCAAAGAGTGCCGCGTTCGTGAAATCCCTTACACCGTCTGCCGACGCGTTCCTGAGTGCAAGACCAAGACTTGCAACTACACCGTCTGCAAGATGGTTCCTGAGTGCCGCACGAAGACCTGCAACTACCAAGTTTGCAAGATGGTTCCCGAGTGCCGCACGAAGACCTGCAGCTACAAAGTCTGCAGCTACGTCTGCGAGCCTCGCACGAAAGTTTGCAAGTACACGACTTGCAAGATGGTTCCCGAGTGCCGCACGAAGACCTGCAGCTACAAAGTCTGCAGCTACGTCTGCGAGCCTCGCACCAAGGTTTGCAAGTACACCACTTGCAAGATGGTTCCCGAGTGCCGCACCAAGACTTGCAACTACAAGGTTTGCAAGATGGTTTCTGAGTGCCGCACCAAGACCGTTTGCGTCAACAAGTGCCGCACCGAGTGCTACACGAAGACCATCAAGGTCGCCAAGTGCCGTAAGGTTTGCGAACCTTACACGGTCACCAAGTGCGTTCCTCGCACGGTCTGCAAGCAAGTTCCTGTCACCGTCTGCTGCCCGGCTCCGGCCTGCGGTGGTGCGGTTGCCAGCGGCGACGCTTGCGGCGGATGCGGTGCTTCCGCTGACGCTTGCGGATGTGGCGCTGCGGCAGCTTCTTGCTGCGAGCCTGCACCGTCTTGCGGATGCAGCAAGTCTCGTGGTGGTCTGCTGAAGAAGCTCTTCGGCGGATGCAAGAAGTTCCGTGGCGGATGCTGCGAGCCTGTTTCGGCTTGCGGATGCGACGTTGAACCAGCCTGTGGTTGCGAAGCCGCTCCTTCCTGCGGCTGCTAACTGACCGACGCCCGTGGGCACGCCGGCGGAAGCAATTCTGATCGGCGGCCCGCCCGGTAGCGTTCAGTTCAATTGACGGCACGCGACAGCCAAGCGGGGTGGGTTTTCCCTTGATCGGGAAAGCACACCCCGTTTTTTGTTGTCGTCATCCCGCCGGGGAAAAAAACTCGCAAAAGAAGAAGCCAACAAGACCAGACGCAACAAAGTGTTCGTCTTAGCAGTCAGACATCGATATACTGAGAGGTGTGATCGCTCTTCTTCTCTCGATCGAGTCGCGTGTTATGTCGCAAGCTGTGTCTTCCGCCGACTCCTCGTCTTCACGGCAATCGGGATTATCGCTCTCCAGTCATCGCCTTCAAACCAGTGCCGAGGCAACGGAAAGCTCCCGCCCACTTCCTCCGCCGCCCGTTGAAATGTCGACATCCTCCTCGAATCCTCCACCTCCCGACGGTCGAAAGAAACCTCCTCCAGTGGAGAGTCAGGCGGTGGAGAATCAGCCAGCGAAGGCAGACGCAGTCAATGCCGGTGGTCCTCCTTTGGTCGATTCACGACAGCAGACGGAAGCCGAGAGTCATGCGTCCGCTCCGTCACAACCTGCTTTGCCACCACCACCGCCCCCCCGCGCGACCTTGCCGTCCGTTCGATCCATTCCGGACGTTCCGAACTCGAGGTTGGATACACGTCCCGCTCCCGCAACGGGAATCGGGTCCGCCAATTTGCGTTGGCGCGGTGAAACACCGGTCATCAATACGTCCGCCACGCCATCGGTTGCAGCCAAACACTCGGTGATGGCGGACACCCCGCTGGAACGACCCGACTCGATTGCCGGGACCGAAGAAGAAGACGAAAACGAAGCCATCGAGAACGTGGCCCGCTCGGCCCCCTCGTGGTTGCTCAGTTTGGTGATGCACCTGATCGCGCTGTTGATCCTTGCATTGCTGTCGTTTCCCTCCGGAAACGGGTTTACCAATTTGGTGCTCGATTTCGGGATGAGTGAAGAACCCGCCGAGGAAGCGGTCGAGCTTGATTTATCAACGCCCGAATTCGTGGAAACCATCGAAGCCCCCGAAGATGCCCTCGATGACAGTTTGATGGAGACGGAGATACCCAAGATCTTCGACACCATTGAACCGCCGGAGGAGGAAATGGAGAAAGTGACTCCGTTGCTTGACGGTGCGAACTCGATTGAAATTTCCAAACCGATGTTTAGCGGACGTACCGGTGCGATGCGTCAGGCTTTGATGGCGATGTTCGGTGCAACGGAAGAAACAAAGAACGCCGTCAAGCTCGGACTTGCCTGGCTCAAACGACAACAGCATCGCTCTGGTTACTGGAGCATGCGTGGCCCCTACAGCAGCGGCGCGTTTTCCGAGAACCGTCCCGCTGCGACGGCGATGGCACTATTAGCTTTCGCGGGCGATGGAAACACGCATCAAAGTGGCCTTTACCGAATGGAAGTCGAAAAAGGTCTCAAGTACCTGGTCGGCCAAATGGATCGTGGCGGATTCATGGCCGGTAAAGCTCGTGGCAACGAGCGAGCTTATGCCCAAGCACAGGCCACCATTGTGCTCTGCGAGATCTACGGGATGACCAAAGATTCCTGGCTACGTCCCTACGCCCAACGGTCGATTGATTATGCAATGAAAGCCCAAGGCCGAAATGGTGGCTGGAGGTATCAGCCTGGCGAACCCGGCGATACGTCCGTCACAGGCTGGTACGTCATGGCGATCCAAAGTGCCCTCAGTGCCGGCTTGGAAGTCGACGATGAAAAGGTCCGCAAGATCTCTAATTACCTGGACGATGCCTCGGTCTACTACGGCGCCGCCTACGCGTACCAGCCTGGGCGTGCGGATGCGACGCCCGCGATGACGGCTGAAGGACTTCTCTGTCGGCAGTACCTCGGATGGCCTCGCGATCGCGCCGAGTTGCTCGACGGGATGGACATGCTGCGAAACGATGCACCGTTCGAAATCAAGAATCACAACGTCTACTACTGGTATTACGCCACCCAAGTCTTTCATCACTACGGTGGCGAAATGTGGCGTCAGTGGAACGACGACATGAAGGTGAAGTTGCCAGCCATTCAAATCAAGTCGGGTGCGGAACGGGGTAGCTGGGCACCACAGAAAGACCGATGGAGCATCGGAGGCAGGCTTTACACCACTTGCCTCTCGATCTATTGCCTCGAAGTCTACTACCGACACATGCCGCTCTACGACAATAAGTGATCAGCGACCGGCTTTTTGTCGGCTTTGCATCCACTTCGCGTACTCGAGCACGGTGATTTCACCATCGGAATTTGCATCGCTTTCACCGGGTGACGATAGCATCTGTGACCACTCTGCTTTGGAGAGTACGCCGTCACTATCGCGGTCGTGACGCGAAACAATTCTCTTCGCGTAGCCGATCGATTTTTCACTCGCGCCGTCGACGCTCTGATTTGCCAGCCTTTTTTCGTTCAATTCCTGACGCTGCTGAATGAGTACTCGTCTCGTTTCTTCGATGGCTCGTCTGGAAAGATCCGAATCAGAGTTTTTCGCCAAGCTGATCAGTGCTGGTAAGAATCGGGTCTGGTCCTCTTTGGCGACCAAACGAAAGAGCGGCAATACAGCAGAAGCTGTTTCTGGGTTCTCTAAACGTTCAAGTAGGATTTCCTTAAACGGAAGCTCTCGTGTTTGAAATTGTCTGGAAACAGATTGAAGAATGTTTTGCGACGAACTGAATCGCCCATAACAGTCAAACAGTAAAATTGCCTGTTGTTTAGGAGCGATCGAAGTCAACGGCATTCCGCGAACAACGCGATAAGCCAGCTCCTTGTCTGGATTTCCGCTTTCCAGTTGCTCTGTGAGTTGTTCGGCCAGGTCATCAAACCGAGTGTCCTTGAAGTCAAACTGCAACGCTGTATTTAAAATGGACAATCGAGGGTCTGTTTTTTTGCTCAGAGCTTTCTCAACGACGATCGACCGGAATTCCTTTTCAAATTCGGAGAGCTCGTTCGCGGAAGCGTCCAGTTCGGAGGATTTACTCTCGTCCGCGTAAGACCCACACGGAACCAAAAGAAACACGCAGCAGGCCAGAATCCGAGCAGCATTCAGTGACATGGAAATCTCCTGAGAGTGAATCGATCGTTCAATGGGTGGTTGGATCGCCGAACGCGTCGACGAGTGGAGGTTCGCTGGTTCCGGCCATGGCTTCTTCAATCACTTTCGCCAGTTCTTGGCGAGCCGACGTATCACCGGCAAGTTCCGTTGTAACCAGTCGTTCTTCAAGGGGCTTGGGGCCGAGACGGAATAGCCTTCCATCACGAAAAAACTTGTGTGTTTTATTGAGCGCAAAAACGTGTCGACGAAAACGATCTTTATCCCAGCCGGGACGAGGATCGTACCAAAAGAAGGCGGCTTGCCTGACCGCTTTCGATTTGCCGGTCAACTGTTCCGCGAAACTGACGCCATCCAAATTCGTTGGAGCGGTCTTTGCCGAGCCGGCGAGTTCAAGCAGCGTCGGAAAGAAATCCGATGCTTCCACGATCTCCGTGCTAACTCGAGGTGAATAGCGCTGGGGGCAATGGACGATCAATGGCACATGAATCCCGGTCTGCGTCGTCATCGCCTTGCCGCCTTGGATGGAACGTCCGTCGGATAAGGCGGAGGTAACATCAAGGTGGGTACCATTGTCGCTGTAAAAAATCACGATGACGTCATCCGCTAGCCGTCGTTCCTCCAAACCGGAAAGCAATTTTCCGACGGCGGTGTCCATGTATTCGATCATGTCACCGGCGTATGAAAGGTCCGTCGGCTGTTCGGCTGTCGCGTCGAAGCCGGGTGTTGCCGGTGTGGGTTGAAACGGCCAATGGGGCAACGCCATTGGGTAGTACACAAAACGCGGCGAGTCGTCGTGGCGGTCGAAGAAGGAGAGGATCTTTTCGACCCAAACATCGGCTCCATAACGACCCGGGTAATGTTGAAGCTTCCCAGGCTGTCCAGCGACACCTTCCAGCATCGTTGGGTTGGCGTAGCGTGATCCTTTGTCTTCGGTTTCAAGAGCATGAAACAAGGCATACTCATCGAACCCGGCGTTCATCGGATGCATTCCCGTGCCGCGTCGCTTCGCTCCGCCGGGAAAGTCGGGCGGGTCATAGGATTGCAGCTGCCACTTCCCAAAGATGCCGGTCGAATACCCGGCTTCCTTCAGGGCGTGTCCGAACGTGGTCGCGCCCGGATCAAGAATTCCAAAGGACTTCCAGTTCCTGTGGTTGTCCCTGCCGGTCATCAATTCGATTCGCGTCGGAGTGCAAAGCGGTTGCGAGTAGGCTCGTGTGAAACGAACCCCTCGCGATGCCATGCGATCCAAGTTTGGCGTTTGATAAGAAACTCCGCCGTAGCAACCCAGACCTTCGATTCCGACGTCATCGGCGAGGATCAAAAGAATGTCGGGCCTTTCGGCACCGGCAACTTTCGATTGACAACCAAAGGGTAAAAGAATGAGAACAATGAGACGAAGAACAATCGAACGCATCTACTTGGCTCAAGGCGGCTAGTGCTGTCTCAGGGGCAATTCAATCATCCGCGAGGAAAACCGCGGCTATCAGCAAAAAAGCGGGCTGTTGACTGCTACGCACCGACTTCCATCGAGTGCGTGACATCAGCCTAGCCGAAGATCGGGAGACCTGCATAGGATTTTCCAAGCACCGCGGCCGAGTCGGCGCCCAGCCAGTCTTCCAGTACGGTGGCATAGACTTGACGGAAGTCGACGTGGTGTTTCAGGTCACCCTGTTGTAAATCCGTCAAGCTGGAGAACTGACCGATGAGTCCCGGTTGAAGTTTTCCTCCGCAAAAAAACATGGGCCCCGCGGCGCCATGATCCGTTCCGGAACTGGCGTTTTCTGCCACGCGACGCCCGAACTCGCTGAAGGTCATCACCGTGACTCGGTCGCTGTGTCCTTGTGCGTTGAGATCGTTCATGAAGGCTGCAACCGCGTCGCTCCATTGACCAAGCAGTGCCGCGTGAGCATCGGGCTGTTGTGCGTGGGTGTCGAAGCCATCCAGCTGCAAATAGTAAACTCGCGTCGAAAGTTCCGCATCGATTAACTGGGCGACGACCTTCAGTTCGCGAGCCAGCTGAGATTCGGGATACTGAGTGGCACTTTGGTAGTCCTTGGTCGCATCGGTGACGCGGCGACTGGCCGAAACCGCATTGCGTGTGCTGTCCTGTAAAAAATCCAGCAGCTCGTTCGTGCTCGATTCGCTCACGGTTGCGGAAGCCGGCTTCAGCAGTTCGCGAAGCCCGCCGGAATCATCTCCGAGCAAGCGAAACGCTTCCAGCTCTTTGACGGTGGGCACTCTCACGTTCAGGCTTTCGAGTGCAAACGGTTGTTGGCGGTGTCCGAGATGGATTGCGGGAACATCACCACCGACGGACGCGATTCGCTGCTCCAGGTATCGTCCGAGCCATCCGTCTTGGCGTGATTCCCCTTTTCGCAGACAACTATGCCAGATGTCCATCGACTCGAAATGCGATCGATTAGGGTTTTCATATCCGACCGCATGAACGACCGAGGCTTGGCCTTGCTCCAGAAGGTCGCTGACTCCACGCAGTGACGGATGGAACCCAAAGTTGTCATCGACCTTTAGCACCTCGTCCACACCGAGTGAGAGATTCGGGCGTGCCTCCCGGTAAAATTCGTTTGAATAGGGAACCACCGTGTTAAGTCCGTCGTTGCCACCCGAAAGTTCAATGACGACCAGGACATTCTCATTCGCACGTTCGGAATCTTCCGCGGCGGCGACGAATCCCTGCGGAATCGCAGTTCCGACTCCCAGGGCAGCAACGCCGCAAACCGACCGTTGCAACATCCGGCGACGTGAAATGGCACTGTGGGTCATGACGAGGCCTTTTTAGCAGAGTTGGAATTCGGGAAGCGAAGCAACGGAGTGAAGCAATCGTCGGAGATTCGAGTCACTCAATTTTTGTCGCATGGGAAACTGTGTTCGCAGGAGCTCGCGTGCCGAGGAACCGATTGGGACGGCCATCAGGCACCGCTGAAAATGGTCCAACGCGCCGTCGAACGTGGTCGCACTGAATCGTTTGAGGTAGCTGTCCAAGGTTTCGTCGCCGAACCGGGTTTTTTTGTCAAAAATGATACGCTGAAACAAGTTGGCTCGACCGAGGAGTGTTGATGAATTGACCCAAGAGCGCCCGCCATCCCATCCTTTGACGTTCGGCGGATAGAACAGGCCTTGGCCGATTGATCGAAGTCCCTCCGCGATTTGGTTGCTATCCGCAGCGACTTCGAGGCCGCGAAGAAGACCGATCACTGATTCGACGGGCGACTTGATCTTTCGAGCACGTGCACAATGCGAGAAAAACAAGTTGCTTGACAACATCTGTCGAATCACAGGAGCAATCTTGAGGTCATTGTTCCGAAAGGTGGCTGCGGGAATCTTCAGCAAGTCATCGCTCGGGGACGGTTCATCGCAGATGAAGAAGTGGAACAGCTTACGGCAGATGAAATAAGGTAATCGCTCGTGGTCGAGTACGACTTGCACGGCATCTTCGCCATCGAAATTCCCATCCCGTCCCAAAACGGATTTGCTTCCGCTGTCGTGTTGGTAACGATTCTTTCGAAAACGCTCGTTTCGTATTTCCCAACCCGTGAAGCACCGCGCCAGTTCCAAGACATCGTCTTCGGAATAGTTTCCTTCGCCGAGACAGAACAACTCCATTAACTCACGGGCGAAGTTCTCGTTCGGGTGTGCTTTTCGATTGGATGCGGAATCCAAATAGATCAACATTGCCGGGTCTTTCGCGATCGATTGGGTCAAGGCGCGAAAGTCGCCGAGTGCGTGTTCTCGAAAGAGTTTGTTTTGGCGCCACATCATCGAAGCGCTCTGCACCTTTTCTGCGCCGGTCGCAAAATGTCCGTGCCAGAAGAGCGTCGTCTTTTCCAACAGTTGAGCCGGCGTGAACTGCAGTCGATAAACCCAAGCCGCCGACAGCTTCATCGGATCTCCACCGGCCAAGACGGTTTTCGCTAACGAGTCAGCCACCGTGCGAAACGAATCCGCTTCCTCGTTACGCGAGATCAATTCATCGACGGTTTCGTTGGGTGTCCTCGTGAGAGATTCCGTGAGGCTAGCCTGATCGGTTCCGAATCCGGCGCGGCGGAAGAGATGTGCTGCGAGAGCACTGTCCCAGGTCGCATCGTCATCGGGCTCAAACGGCTGCCACGCCCAACTCGCATCAATCTCATTCAACCAATTCATTTGCCGACATCCGTTTTAACGTTGACGGAAGTGGTGAGGGTAAGTGACTCGTCGTCCGCCTCGAGCATCACGGAGGCGTTTTCGAACAGGGAGACGACGTCGAACAAGAGTCCAATTTCAGCTTCGGCCTTTGCGGGCGAATGTCCTTTGTCAAGCATGTTCTGTGCGACCAGCTGCGATCGATTCTTTTGCAGGACCCGATTCAATTCATTGGCGTCAATGGAAAGGAACGTATTGGTTCCCTTTGTCTCGTCCGTCTGTTGTGGTGTCGCCTGGAGCAATTCACGTGCAAGCGACGACTTGCTGGAGATCACCATGCGGTCATCATCAAAAGCAAGTGTTGGCGAGAAGTTGTAGATAATGGGGATGGTCTCAAGGTCGTCTCCCGATCTTGGCGCGACGTAGCTACCGACGATCAAAGTGGCCTGATCAAGTTCTTCGATCGTTTGGTCCAATTGCGGTTGACCGTTCATCGCACCAACGATGTTGAGGAACCCGATTAGGCTTTGGAAAACACGGCGAAACTCCGCTCGAGTCTCTTTCGGTTTTCGCATTCGAAATTCGAGTGCGAAAGCGGGCAGCTCAATCGCGGGGCGGAATTGCTGGTCTTCGAAGGAAGTGTTGCAAACCACGAGCCGTTGCTCGGGATGAAGTGCACCGAGCACGTCTTCGCCAAAATCCAACCCTGAAAAGAGCGTCGTCAAAGTCGAGTCCGCCTGCGCGAGTTCTTCGTTGGCGAGATCCGTCATAAGATCCGGGGCACGCAACCACATCTCAGATAAATCCCGATGGGAGCGGAACGTCAAGAGACTTTGGTTCAATGAAAGTGTGGGCGGCAGTGTCGGCGAGTTGTCTCCTCCAAAGAAGTACTCGCGGCCTTCCTCCCATCGCGGATCGTGCTTGGTTTGAGTCGAAAGTGTTACACCTGTCATTTTCACATCGAGCGACGCGGTCGCGTAGGGAGTTTCTTTGAGATTCGACAGGATCCCGCCGAACAGCATCTCGGCCACAATGTTCTCCGTCTTCCCCCGGTAGAGCTCTTCCGCGATCCCAGCAGAACGGATTGTATCCACGTCTACAAATGCTCGTCCCGTCGCATGTGGGTGCGCGTCCATCGCTGCCTGGAAATCGCCATCCGATGCAAGTGAGCGAGCCGAGTTATCAAAGTAGCGATCGATGACTGCTTTTCCGAGTTCGGGCTGATTCGTCATCACCAGCCATTGGCCCACCGTCGCCATTCGGAGGTCCTCGGAAACGGTGTAGGCGGTAACACCACGATACGTCCCCTGTTTGAGCATCTCGACTTGACCGCTGCCGACCTGGGTCAGCGCCAACAGGAAACGCTGAAACCGCGCTAGCTGGTCTTCGTCGGAACAGCCGACCAGCAGTACCGCACCCTGCGTGGCTCCGTCAACCGCGATGGAGATGCCGCGGTCGGTTAGGCTTCCGATTGCCTGCATCCATGGCATCCCCATCGTCGTTTCAAAACCACCAACGAGCTGAAATACGGGTTGCAAGTCCTGATTTGATTGAAGCGTTTCAACGACCGGGGACGCCTCCACGGTTTCCCGCAGTGGATGATTCGCAATGAGTTCAATGACCTCCCCCAAGTCGCTGATTTCCGCGTAGGCGACAACCGTTTCCGGGAGCAGTTCAGCCGCAGGGCGATGGTCGGGTTTGGCTGCCGCGGTCGGGTGGTTCATTCCGACAAAAAAGAGACCCAGCAGGATCCCGAAGGAGAAACACTTGAACAATGGCATGTTTTCGTTGATCGTGGATGCGGAGGATGAAACGGGAGACACCACGGACTCTTTCGTCGCTTCTCTCAGAGAAATACCCGCCGGCGCGCCGGATGGTTTCAACAACCAAGCATTTTACCTGGTTCCACCCATCGAATCCTGCGCGGCTTCGGTACCGGCCCGCAATTCACCCAAGTTTCAGTTTTGTGTGCGCAAACCTTTGGTGGAACGACTGACGCGGCTGTCGTTGGGAACGTTCCCGGGTCGCGCTTTGGATTAGAATCCCTGGAATGGAAGCAGACGCCCCTAAACGACCGGGAACCACATTTACGCTGATTGCTTTTTCGGCGGGCGTATTGCTCTTGGGAATTGTCTTCGGAGGTTCGCTTTGGGCCCTGGCCGGTTTGGTCGCCGGAACCTCCGTCTTCTTGAACCGATTTCTTGCCGTCACGTGGGCGAAGTGTCCCATTGCGGATCGTGAAGGAGGCGACGCGGAGCTGAAAGTCGGCGAGGTCTACGATGCGAAGTTGACGATACAAAATACGAGCCGTCTGCCCATCCTGTGGCTGCTCATCGAAGACGTTCTCCCGGCTTGGGCGATGCTTCATGACCCGCCTACCTTGGAGGTGACCGGCGAACGAGTGCGTGTTCTCTTGATGTGGCCGAAAGAGACCCGCGTGATCCGCTACCGGATACGTAGCCGCCGTCGTGGCTATTTCCAAATCGGACCGACGATCTTGGAGACGGGCGACCTGATGGGGCTTTACCGAAGGTATCGTCTGGGCGCCGAACCCAACTACTTGACGGTCCTGCCGAAAACCATGCCGATGGAGGGTTATGAGATCAGCTCACGCCGACCGCTCGGCGAAATCCGGATGCAACATACTGTTTTTGAAGACCCGACGCGTTTGCGAGGAATTCGCCAGTGGCAGCCCGGTGACCCGATGCGCCGCGTCCATTGGGCCGCAACCGCGCGCACCGGACAGTTGCACAGCAAAGTCTACGAACCGACATCCATCGCGGGCGCGACAATCGTGTTGGATTTTCACGCCGATACGAATCCGATCAAGCATGAACCCGTTCGCGGTGATTTGGCTGTGACCGCAGCGATCTCGATCGCCAACACCTTGCATGAACAGTCACAGCCGTTCGGGTTTGCGACCAATGGACGCGACGCTGCCGACCGGATTCGAACCGAAGGCTGGCGTGGAGACCACCGCGTTCGCGAGTTGGCAAAGCAATCCGCCGAAATGATCGAATCGAGTGACCGGTTGAGGCCGATCGTGATGGAGGCCGCTCGAGGGACGCCCCATTTGGCGAGGATGCGAACGACTTTGGCGCGTCTGGAACGCACCGACGGGATGACACTCGCGCAGCTTCTGGAGGAGTGTGAGTCACGAATCAGTTCCGAGACGACTTTGATGACGATCCTGCAACAAGCCACCCCCGATTCGATCGGTGCGTTGGTTTCCCTGGCCCGTCGTGGTCGCGCGGTCGCTGCCGTGATCAATACTCATGATCCGACGGACTTTGCCGCGGCGGCTGGACCGTTGATCGCGGCCAAGATTGAGGTTATGCATTTGGCGGATGAAGATTCCATCCGAGAGCTTTGCAAGAGCCTCTCGCTGCGCATGGTTTAGAGGATGCGCTCACGCTCGCTCACGCGGCGCAAGCAACAAAGCGCGATAAACTATTCAGCAGCCGGCGATTCGGCGGGGGCGGCCGAAGGCTGGCTGGATGCTCCGAGAATGACCGACAGGTTCGGTCGTTTGGCATCGGCAAAGAGCCACGGTTTGACACGGTAGCGTATTTTCGATTTCTCGAGTTTTCGCATCCAAAACGTTCGCTCCACCTCGGCTCGCAATTCCCGAGACTTTTCGAGCTTCCGATTCAGGCTCGATGCACTCGGCAGGTTCGCCCAAAGCACGATTTCCATGGTCATGTTGGATCCACGTAGTTTTGCAACGCCCTCTGAGATCAATTGGACCGCGTGCATGCTGAGTTGACCCGTGTCGGGATCGTTCGGTTCAAAGGAATCGAAGACGACTTGATTTTCAACCTGTGGCAGTGATTCGAGGTCCAGTTGATTTTCCAACTCCGTGAGGAACTTCTGAAACTGTTCTTTCTCACGGTCGATGCTGCGATCGTGGTCGTTCTTGTCGTCGGGGCCGTTGTTGTCCTCTGGGTTGTTCATGTTCTCGGCAAGCGCGTAGATCGGCTTCTGCGACTCTTGTTGCAGGACCTCGCGTGATCGATCTCCGGTCAGGTGCCCCGGCGTACCGGAGCTAGAAAACGCGTTAACGAACGAACCTGTTCCCGAGTACAGATTCGCACCGGTCTGTTCCTTGGCGAGCGAGTTGAGCACGATGAAAAATGCCAGCAACGCGGTCATGGTGTCGCCGAACGAGACCAAGTACGCCTTACTGGGAACGCTCGGTTCTAGCTTTTTACGTTTGCCCATGAGATGTGCTTTAACGGTTGCTGACGTATTGCTCGATCACGATTCGCACCGTCTTCGAGCTGACATCGGAGGCGTAGCCCATGCCGACCTGGCCGGGGCGGGCGCCTTCCACGTGATAAAGATGATGTGCAAAGATGGCCATGCGTTCCGAGCTGTCTTTGTCTGGGACTTCGAATGCGCAGTGAATACTGAGTGATCGAAGTTGCGATGCAAGCTTGGCGGCCACCTGTTGACCACTCGCGGTGACCTTCAAGTTCCGATTGACCAATTTGTCGACCGGCAATTCGAAGACGAAGGATTTCATGACATCCTGGGCCGCCGTTTTTTCGTCGATGGCTTCCAAGCCGGCGCCCATTGCTTTCTTGGGCGGTTCCTTGTTGATCGGTGGCATTTCGCTGCCCTGCATGGCGATCCGTGCGGCGCGAGGCCGAATCCTCTGGCTCCACGAGTTGCGGTCCAATTTATCGTGCTTGTGACCCGCAACACCCGTCGCGCCGGAGGTGCCAAAGACACTGGCGGTGACTTTCTCAAATCGCTCCGGTTCGGTTGTCGCGAACGTGAGCAAAAGGATAAAGAACGTCATCAGCAACGTGATCACATCGCTGTACGTCATAAACCACGCGGGGATATCTTCCGGCGGATCGGCGGGTGCATCCTTTCCCATGACAGCCCTATGCCTTGCCTGCGATTGACTTGCGAGTCTTTGGTGAGAGGAACGCCAGAAGCTTCTCTTCGACCACCCGGGGGCTTTCGCCTTCGCCCAGCAAAGAAATGCCCCGGATCATCAACTCACGAATGGTTGATTCTTCTTGGTTCCGTGCTTCCAACTTGCCGGCCAGCGGAATACAGATGACGTTGGCGACAAGTGCCCCGTAAAGGGTTGTCAGCAGAGCCGTCGCCATACCACCACCGATCTTACTGGGGTCATCCAGGGCGCGAAGCATCTGGACCAGTCCGATCAGGGTCCCGATCATCCCGAACGCCGGTGCGGCGGCACCACACGAATCGACGAACTTCTTTCCGCCGACGTGACGCTGTTCGATGTACGAGAGTTCGATCTCAAGAGATTTGGCGACCTCTTCTGCGGGAACGCCGCTGATCAATGACTCCAGCCCTCGTCGCATGTAGTCGTCTTTGACGGCGGCTGCCTGATCTTCCAATGCGAGCAAACCGTCTTTGCGAACAACTTCCGCGAAGCTTTTGAACTGCCCAATCGTCTCGATCGGAGAGGGGAGCTTGAAGAGGAAGCACTTTAGTACTACCCCGAAGGCTCCCAACACGCTCTTGAGTGGGAAGTTGATCAGTGCCGCGGCGAACGCGCCCCCAAACACAATCATCATGCTGGGAATGTCAATAAACGGTCCCAGCCCCCCACCGCCCATTGCGATCGAAGCCAAAATCAAACCGAATCCCAAGATCAAACCTAGGATGGTTGCTATGTCCATTGGTACCGTGAACTCCCCCGCGCCGCTTGCCTGCCGTTCGCGTTAATGAAATCGAAATGACAAGATGTCAATCGATTAGTAGTTCACCTGGAGTGCACACCGACTCGAAATCA
>JBCBOO010000167.1:0-14304 GCA_039821235.1 Planctomycetota bacterium | reverse complement strand
GGCAAATGAATTCGCGGAGGATATCGAGCGGTATCTCAACAAAGAACCGATTCTGGCCCGTCCTCGCAGCGCGGTTTATTTGGTTCGCAAATTCGTCCAGAGAAACCGTGGGCTGGTCGCGTCAGTCTTTGCCATCCTCCTGTTGTTGATCACGGGCATCATTGGGACAACCTCGGCGCTCGTTTACGCATTGAAGGCACAGCGGGAAACGAACACGCAATTGTGGGCGTTACAACTCAAGTCGACATGGAACGACTGGAACATCGGGAATACGGAATCTGCATGGCAAACACTCCGGCAAATCGATCCAGAGTCCGCCAGCTGGACCAGTCAGTATCTTGCGAATGAAATGTTCACTTGCGAACCATCTGACATTCTTCATGGGCACGCCAGTATTGTCTTGACGACCGACACTTCGCCGGATGGGACGCGGATCTTGAGTGGTGGCGCCGATAACGTCGTGTACCTTTGGGATGCCAATTCGAATTCCAAGATCTCTCGAGTACTGATGGATGAGATGATCACCAGTGTTCGCTTTTCCCAAAACGGTGAATCCTTTCTGGTAGCGGACCGTTCGAACACGGTTTCACTCTTTGAGACGCAATCTGGCAAGCGGTTGCACAAATACGGTCCCTACGAGGAAGATGTTTCCTCGGTCGCGTTTCACCCAACGCGTCCGTTCTTGTCATTTGGCTTTTTCGGCAACGACAGCCGGCGTGTCGGCACCGTGCGTAAACGCGAATTCGCGGAGAATCGTCCTGCGAAGCTTGTCATCGTTGATCTTGCATCGGGTGAAATACGCCTGACGCTCGACGGTCATGCCGACGAGATCACGTCGCTCGAATTCAGCCAGACGGGTGAGTTGCTCTTTAGCAGTTGCTTGGATGGTGGGCTGAGGATCTGGGATTGCGACTTGGAAAGCGACACGGAGATGCGTTGTGAGCTGAGCCGGACCATTGACGTGGATCCGAGTGGTATTCACGAACTGGCCCTTTCACCGGATGGCACCACGGTTGTTTGTGCAGGTCAAGATCAAACGGCCAGTCTCTACGAGATCGAGACGGGGCGCCTGGTTGCTCGCTTGACCGGTCACTCCGCCGGACTTTTGGGCGTGGACTTCTCTCCCCGAGGCGACTTGATTGCGACTTGCGCCTCCGACCAAACCGCGATCGTATGGAACCTTGATGGGCAAATTCAAAAGAAGTTGAAGGGGCATTCTGGACCGGTTAACGAAGTCAGGTTCCTTCCAAACGGCCGACAGGTCGTTACCGCCTCGGATGACCTGAAACTGCGTCACTGGTCCATGGATGTCCCCGGTGCAACCTGGACACAACGAGACTTCCATGATACCGCCCAGTGGCAAGCCGACTTCTCTCCCGACAAACGAACGGTGGCAACCGCCGGCGAAGACGGCTTGATTAGTTTGATCGATACTCGAACCGGCGCGTTCATTAAGAGACTCCGCCACGAGAGTGGATCGCTCTGTCTCGTGTGGCTGGAAAGCGGGCGACTCATCACGGCGGGTGAAGGAAACGAGCTCGTGGTTTGGGATCACCCTGACAACGAACGAGCGATCCAAGAGCCCACGCGTGTCGTTGCCATTGATGACGAAATTGTATGGGACATCAGTGTCTCGCCCGATCAACGTCAGATCGCGTTCGGCGGATCAGATCGTTCCGCGACGATACTGGACGCGATCACGTTGGAGGCCGTTGGCCAATTGACCGGACACCAACAGGGTCTGGCATCCGTCCGATTCTCTGCCGACGGTCGCTACCTGGTAACGGCCAGCGATGATCAATCCGTGAAGGTGTGGGATGCAAAGAACTACGAGCTGCTGCAAACGTTGGAAGGGCATCATCAGCCGGTTTGGCGAGCCGTTTTTTCTCCCACCGACTCTCGTTTGATTGCCAGTAGCAGTGCCGATGGATCCGTGCTGCTATGGGATTGGCAGAAAGCGTCGATCAAAACGACCTTTGACGGCCACGCTTCGCAGGTCGCCGGCCTCGCGTTCACGCCGGATGGCAAGTGCTTGTTGAGTGCCAGTGATGATGGGACGGTGATTGTCTGGGACATCGAACTGGGGATGGATCTCTTCGTCTTCGAAGAGCAACCGAGTTCGGCGATCATTCACGCATCGTTTTCGAAAGATGGGCAATCGCTGGTGACTACCGGAATGGGCATCACAACACTTCGGCATGCGAGATCCGTTTTTCGGACGCCATACCTTCGGCGTGACGCAACCGAGGAGATGCTCCGCTGGGAATATCGCGTCGTCGCAGATGAGATCGATGACGAGGAAATCCTCAAGATCGAGCGGCTTGCCGAAAAAGCAAGCCGACACAATCCGAGCTACCTTTCACTGCGGAATTTTGGCATCGCCCAGAGTCGGCTCGACAAGCACCCTCAGGCGATCGAGACACTGCTTGAAGCCAAACGGATTCAACGAGTCGTTTACGGTGGAGGCGATGTGCGGCCTTTCACGGAGGGATTCCTGGCAGTCTCGCTGCTCAAGAACGATGAACCTGAGCGGGCGCGCGAAATGAAGGCGGAGTTCGAAAGCCTCGCACAAGAGTGGCAGGGCGACCCGAGGGTCCAGTCCGTCCGAGCCAGAGTTCGCAGGGCTTTCTCGCAGTAGCTGTTTTCTTAAGTGCTGGGGCGTTTCCGAGTTCTTGATGCCTTCAACGGCGGTGCATGATGCCGTGATGCGATGGCATCCGGCTGGACTTTCGATGAATGTCCATTTTCGCTAGTCTCGCGCGAGGGGTGCGGAAGCAAGGTTCGCTTCCGGTGTGTTTGATGATCGATGCAGGATGCGAATTGGGAGCGTGAGAACGGCAATGAAGACTTGGCTGCCTTGGTGTTTGATGGGCTTCGCGTTGACCGGCTTCGGTTGTCGTTCCGCGGAGAAACTGAGCCTGGAATCGCCGACCGACTTGGCGACTTCGACCCCGGAGTTCTCGGAGATCCCACCGGCTCAAACTAGGTTTATTTCGTTCCTCGATCGACCGGAACTTCAAGAGGGTGCGGGCCCGGTGGATGCGGGTATTGCATCGGAGTTCACCCGGACGGATTCGGGACTGAGGTATCGAATCCTTCGGAACTCAAGTGGCAAGAAGCCCGCCGCCACCGACACCGTTTCCGTCAACTACCGCGGCTGGCTCACGAGTGGCAAGGTGTTCGACAGCTCTTATGAGCGAGGGAAACCGACGAGCTTTCCGCTCAACAATGTGATCGCCGGCTGGACAGAGGGAATGCAACTCGTCGGCGAGGGCGGGATGATCGAACTTTGGGTACCATCCAAACTCGGCTACGGAAAAAGTGGTTCTCCAGGGTCTATTCCAGCTCACGCCAACCTTCATTTCGTGGTCGAGCTCTTGGACGTCAGAGAGTAAGTTCAACGGACGGCTTGTGGAGACCAAGGAACAAGGCCATCGCGTGGGCTTCCTCTTCGGCATGCCTTCCCCGGGTCGTCACTGGTTTCCGAAAATTCCTCACGGGTGATGGTTGACATGCCGATTGATTACATGTAATATTAAAGCAATCGAGGAGAGCAAACATGTCGCCATCACTACAAAACGAGCTAAAGAAGCGTGGTCCGTTTGACTCCGTCGAACAGGAAGCGATGCTCGCGTTGATGCGGACAAGCGACTTGCTCGAAAATCGGCTTGCCCGACTGCTTCGCGAATACGGTCTCACACTGTCCCAGTACAACGTCCTCCGGATTTTGCGAGGCGAGGGCAAACCGATGCCGTGTCTGGAAGTTGCCCAGCGGATGATTCAAGTGGCACCCGCAATTACCCGTGTCGTCGACCAACTCCTCAAACTCGAGTTCATTTCCAAGACGCAATCGGATGTGGATCGACGTGTATTCGAAATTGAACTCAAGCCGGCGGCTTCAAGGCTGCTCAAGAAATTGGATCAACCGGTTCTGGACCTTCATGCGTCGCTCATGAGGGGCGTGAAAAATGCGGATCTACGCGGCATGGTTCAAACGCTGGAAGAAATCCGCGGCGCTGTCCCCGGATGATTTTTTTTACCACAATAGTTTACATGTAATTTAACAGGGGAGCCCCACGATGATTACGGTTCGACGTGCCGATGAACGAGGCCATGCAGACCACGGTTGGCTGAACTCTTACCACACTTTTTCTTTTGCCGGCTACCGAGACACGAACCACATGGGTTTTCGGTCGCTACGTGTGATGAACGAAGACCGAGTCGCGGCCGGGCAAGGATTTGGGACACACGCCCACAACGATATGGAAATCGTGTCTTACGTGCTCGAGGGTGAACTGGAGCACAAGGATTCCATGGGAAATGGCGAAGTGTTGCGTCCCGGAGAGTTTCAGCGCATTACGGCGGGGACTGGAATTACGCACAGCGAATTTAATCCTTCCGAGACGGACTCGACGCACTTCTACCAGATCTGGCTTTTCCCGGAGCGAGAGGGTATCGAGCCAAGCTACGAACAGAAAGAATTTGATCCGGCGGGGCGAAAAAACAAATTGCAATTGGTCGTTTCAAGGGAGGCCCGAGAAGGTTCATTGCTGATTCACCAAGACGCCAGCATCTACTTGGCCGATCTTGAAGAAACGAGCGAACTGAAATACGAACTCCCTCGCGGCCGACACGTCTGGCTGCAAGTTTTGCGCGGTTCGGTGATGGCGGGTGGAAACACACTCGGCACCGGCGACGCGATCGCAATCAGCGACGAAGCCAGTCTACAAATCAAGGCCGCGACGGATTCGGAGCTGATGCTCTTCGACCTGGCATAAATCGCTGTGAACTCATGTCGAATGAGACCCCATCAAGATCAAACACGACTCACTTTCTCTTTCCAACCTAAGGAGCTTTCAGATGGCCAAGTTACTTTACATCGAATCATCTCCTCGCAAGCAACGCTCAAAATCCATTGAGGTGTCAAACGCTTTTCTCGATGCCTACCGTACCGCCAATCCATCGGATGAAGTCGTGACGCTTGATCTGTGGGACAGGGCGCTCCCCGAGTTCGACGGTTACACCATCGACGCGAAGTACCAAGTATTGCATGGCCAAGATTTCCACGATCAACAAGCCAAGGCCTGGCAGTCGGTGGTCGACGTGATTGACCAATTCAAGTCCGCCGACAAGTACGTTTTTAGCGTCCCGATGTGGAACTTTGGTGTGCCGTACAAGCTGAAGCACTACATCGACGTCATCGCGCAGCCCGATCAGACGTTCGCATTCGATCCTGCAACCGGGTACAGCGGTTTAGTCACCGGCAAACCGGCCGTCGTCATCTCGGCCCGAGGCGGTGCCTACGGGGGCGAAGCGTCTGGGATGGACCATCAAAAACCGTATGTCGAACAGATCCTCGGTTTCTTTGGATTCACCGAGATTTCCCATATTGTCATCGAGCCGACGCTTGCAGCACCCGACGACGTCACCGCGACCCTCGCCGAGGCGGTCCGTCAAGCCAATTCGATTGCCAAAACGATTTAGCCCAGTAAAGACCAAGGGGCGACTATGAATCCAACTGGGCGACCCTGACGTTCGAGCTCAAGATCGCACGTCGAGCCGCTGGATCGGCACCGGCGAAATCGCGGCTTCGCGGCTCATGAGGAAACTGATCTTGGACGCACCCCCGCGAACATGATTAGGACGACCAAGGAGTGGGTCGCGTAAAGGCAGATTGCATTTACGAGATTGATTTCGCCCCACACGTCCGTCGTCTTGAATAGGAGCCAGGTTACTCCGAGCTGTACGGCGGCCAGCAGTGTCACGGCAGAGACGGCGCGTGGGACGGTTGGTTGAGTCACCGCCCACCGGGTCGCCAAGGCGTAGCAGCTGAGTGTGCCGCCAAAGAACAGGCTGAAGAAACACGCGGCGAAGGTGATCGATTCCAACTGCCAATAACCGGCCCGCTCTCCGAGTGTGACGGTGGCAAAGAATAGTGCTGACAGCGTGGTCCATCGCATGAACATCCCGAGGGAGACTTTCGTCGCGGCTTGCTCGCGCCGCACCCAGCTGCTGACCAGGGAAATCACTAGCACCTGTGTCAGTAGCGACATGGCAAAGTGAGCGGCGACCACTTCATTGGACGCCCAGCCAAGGATTTTCCGAAGCAATACCCAACAGACGACCGACGCGAGGATCGGTCCCCAGAAAGAGAGTCGAGCCCAAGCCTTGATTTCTTGCATCAAAAGAGCAACGGCGGACGTTTGCCCGAGCAAAATTCCGACCACGAAAAACGTCCACGCTGCCGTGAAATCCGTGACGCCGTAATTGAGTGCAAACAGCACCAGAATGGCGTTGGAGATCGCAAGGATCCACCAAATCCGTTTTGATTCGAGTGCCGCCGACGGCGCCAAAGTTTCAATGGGTCGCGACACCAGTCATCTCATCCATCGAGCTGCCTAACTTATCCTGCTCGATCAGTCGTTCGGCTTTGTCCGCGCTCCTGGTGTGGGCATAGAGAGTCAAAATTCGGTTGAGAACCTCGGTTCGTTCTTCTCCAACCGGCATTCGATCGGCACGTCGAAGCACAACGCTTGCCGTGCGCTCGAGCGTCGCAAATTGCCGTCGAAATTGACTCAGCATTATCGGTTTGGATTGAAAGCCAACGGTCAGCGCTTCCTTGATCCGAGTTGCTTCGCCACGCTCACGCGAGCGCGCTTTCTCACGAATTTCGGCAAGGACTGAAAACGTGTACTGCTGGAGCGTCTTTTGCAACGCCGGCTTGACCATCGAATCAGCCGCGTCCCACTGTGTCAGAACGGACGCGATGGCTTTGGCGTGTTCGCCGCGTTCTCGATACCGATTGAAATGAGCAAGCAGACGTGCTTGGTACTGCGCGTACAGCTGTTTTTGAATCATCACCGCTCCTAGGCTCCATTGCTGATTCGTTAGTTTCTGCAAAGCCTTCAGGTCGGCTGAGACCTTGTCCAAATCGGTATCTGGGCCCCAGTGCTCGGAAATCAAGGGTTCCGCCAGGACACGTTTGTCTGGAGAGTGGTGGAGTGTTTCGACCAATTTGACAATCGTTTCCAGTTCAATGTCGCCCGTTGCTTTGAGTTGATTGAAACTCTCCAGCATCGATTCCACTTGTTCGTCATAACGGTCACGGATGTATTCGAGACTCGGATTCAGACTTGCCAATGCATCCAATTCTTGCATCCTCGATTCGAGCATCTCAGCTGGTGACAGATCACGACTCCGCTGCGTTTCAAAGGACTTTAGGATGGAGTCGGCGTAGCTTTGGACCTTCTTTTTATCGTTGATCAAAGGAGAGAGCTTTTGGAGAACACGACGCAGTTCGAGTGGGCGGTCGGCAAGATCGACGCTTCCCAGCACCGCTTCGGCTTCTTTGATGACGTCGGCAGACAATTCACCCGCCGAAACGAATCGGTAGTCACCTCCGGTGAGGGCAGCCATCTTCTTCATGTTTTCACAACTACGCGGATCTTCGAATGCGATCGCGTGGACCGGTATGTCGCCACCGTTGGCAGAAACGATTTGAAACGGGTCACCTCCGCCGCCTAAGAACGAGGACTTGACATTGAATGACTCTTTGTTGAATTCACCATCACTCAGCATGAACATCGCCTCGGGAGACTGCTTCATCGCCAACCGCAGCGCCGCATTGGGGCGTGTTCCGCCACTGACCGAGACTCCACTGAGCCACTCTTTGAACTTCGATTTGTTCTCGTCCGTCGCCGGGACCAGCTGGGTGCGCGTCGCTGGCATATCGAACATGACTTTCTTGCCGCTGCTAAACATGATGACCAGGAACTTTTGGTCTTCCGTGAGTCCATCGATCGAACGCTTGAGCTCCGTCACGGCGCGTTGATAGCGGGAACCGCTCATGCTGCCGGACCGATCCACGACGTAGACGAATCTCTGCCCCGTTGCTTCCAGACCGAAGAAGGAACCTCGGGATCCGCTGCTGGACTCGCCATTGGAACGTCCATCGGACGACTGGGTTCCACCGGGCGTTCGGCTGGAGGCCAACGAGACCTCGACCACGGGTTGAACGGGGACTTCGACCGGTTCAGGGACTTCCACCGTCTCTACTTTCAACGAGGATTCTTGGGTGTCACTGGACTGGATCAGTACCGGCGGCGGTTCGACAGGCGTGTCGGTGCTGAAACGAACCACCAGAGTTTGGATTGCCGCGGTTCCAAGTTGTGCGGGCGCGAGCAGCAACGCGAAGAGCAAAATCAGCGCGCCGTGCAGCGCAAGTGATCCCCACCACGCCCGTGTTCGTTGTCGGTCCAGTCCATCGCGGCCTTGAGTGTCGGTCTCGAGCGAGAACAACGCCGTCGACGGTGAGACATCGCAGATCGGAGGCGGCTGATCGGAAACCCGTTCATCGGCGTTCAACCTCCGCTCTTTTGGGATCGGTGGCGGAGTGCTCTTCGGCATCGAACTCGGGTCGGGAAGCATGGCACGCCTCGATCAGAGGGACGATCGGATTTGCCCCAGCGTCCCGCATTCCCGCGCGAAAGTCAAACAAAGCAAGCATGTATGCTCACCGAGTGTTGCTGCCTTACACCGTGCGGCGACGGTCTTCGCCAAAAACAATACCGGGTAGGTAAACCACGAGGCCTGCGAGGGCCGCCACCATCCAGGCGGCGAGTGGTGGGAAAGAAGGGATCCCGAAAGAGGCTCCGCCCAGGATGACCACGGTCGCGACCAACGCAAACGGCGTCATTCGCCAGCCGCTGACGAACGCCGAGAAACACATCAGCACGCCGGCGATTCCGACGGACCACAAGCTCGTCGATTTCCCGAGTGCCTTCGTTGTCGCGTCCCCGGGAAGAGCACTCAAGTCGATTTGGTCTAAGTTCCCGCGACGCACCCCTTCGACCATTTCATCGGTGACCAAGCCGGACTGCTGAAGCAAGAAAACGAATGCGGCGAGGAGTAGCATTCCGATCAGCATGCGCGTGTAACCTGAGAGCGCGAGCTGCCAAACCGGCTGGTGGAACTTTGCGGTGTCATATTTGCCGCTTCGAGCTTCGGCGAGCATCGCTTTGATGCGTTGACGTTTTAACTCGGAGGCACGGCGTTCGTCACGAGACGATTCGGACAAGGGTTGTCCCGCCACATCCATGAGGGCGGAGGCCATTTGCCAAGATCGTTCGTTTGCCTCAGAAGCGCTCACGCCTTGGCTGACCAACGCGCTCCGTTCGATTCGCGCAAGCTTGGCCCGTTCGTCGGCTTGACGTTTTCGATCCACCCGACGCTGCATCCAATTGCAGGCCCGTTCGCGAAGACCGCCGCTTTGGGTCGGACCGTTGAACGTCGGGTCGCCGGCGAGTCTCGCCCTCATTTCAGTCATCGCATCGAATCCGAAGAGGGCTTCAAAGATCGATTGCCAACCTTGCCCGGCGTAGCGTGCGAGAAAGTCTCGCAAACCGGTTTCATCTGCGCCGCCAATTCGCAAGTCTCGAACAAACGTCTTGGCCTCTGCAAGTGACTCCCGGCCGGCACCGGCCGCTGATTGATGCATTGCGAAGTGGAAACCGGCTCCGGCGGCGATGCCGAACAGTGTTCCCAAGGTTGCCGACAACCAGAACCCTCCCAGCAACAGGCCGGCGACCAGCACGAACACGCAGGAAACGCCGAGTCCGATTTCTAGCCAAGACATCGAACCGGCCAAACGCCGCGCCGATGCAACCACGGCGCTGTTACCCAGTGTCGCCGCGAGCCCGAGCGCAGTTCCGCACCCGATCACAAAGACAATCGGCCCCAGTGGCAACCAACGCAACGTCGCGAGAGGATCTTCGCTTGAGAAAGCCAATAGGATCGTTGTCACGGCCAGCACCAACGACAACGCGGCGAGACCATACGTTGCGATTCCGGAGAAACGCGTCAGCAACTGCGTCTTGTTGTATCGTGACGCAATGGACTCCCAGCGATCGGCTTGATCGCTCGTCGGCGAAAATCCACCCGAGGATTCGATCCCGAGAAAGGACTCCAAGTCGGCGATCATGCCAGCCAACGAGCCGTAGCGGTCGTCCGGGCGCTTCGCCATCGCCGTCGACGCGATCTTTGTGAGTGTCTGGGGGACACGCGCATTCAAATCGCCGAGGTCCGGTAGCGGCGTTTCGGCGTGTTGTTTCATCATCTCGGAAACGCTCTCGCCTTCATAAGGCGCTCGCCCGATGAGCAGATAAAACAGACTACATCCGAGGGAATAGATGTCCGCGCGATGGTCAACCGTCGATGCGTCCGCGCTCTGTTCGGGAGCCATATAGGCGGGCGTCCCCACCGCCGTGCCCTGCATGGTGACTTGGGTGCCGCTTTGAACGCTTTCGACGGTCCCGCCGGAATAGGCCGGTTCCGAATCCACTTCGTCCGGCACTTTGACGAGTCCCAGATCGGCGATCTTTACGACGCCATCATCGCCCAACAATAAGTTGGCGGGTTTGACGTCGCGGTGAACCATTCCACATCGATGCGCGAACTGAAGTCCTCGAGCGGCCTGCAAGATATAGGTCGCCGCCAGCTTGGGATCGATACTGCCCTTTTCTCGGACCAGCTCCGCCAGCGATCCGCCACGCACCCACTCCATCGAAAAAAAGTGCTGCCCTTCGTCTTCGCCAAAGTCATAGATCTGGACGACGTTGTGGTGCGACAACTGGGCAGCCGCGTAGGCCTCCCGCGTAAATCTCGCCAGTGACGTCGGGCTGTCAGCCAATCGTCCGCGGATCGTCTTGAGCGCGACGTCTCGGTCGAGCGAGATTTGTTTGGCGTGATAGACCGATCCCATCGCACCGCGACCGAGCATTCGAACGATGCGGTATCCGCCGAGGCGAGCCGGAGGGGCCTGCAATTCGCTCTTGGAATTGGAGGAAGGCGGAGCGGGGCGTCCGCCGCCGGGAGCTGGGGATAGATCGCGTGTGGGAGCGGATCCCGATGACATAACCTGCGCGTTGCTGCTCGCAGTTTTCGCGACCGGCGGACGATCGGGTTTTGCGAGCCGCTGGGTTTCTTCCTTCGCGACGCGCAGTCGTGGAGGCTGATCCGCAGAGACCTGCACCAAGAAGGGCTCGCCGCACTTCTTGCAATTCGGTTTGTAGAGGCCCGGCTTCGGCGATCCTAACTGCAACTTTGCGGAGCAGTGCGGACATTCAATTTGCATTGGCCGAACGGGAAAAGCAGGACAGAGCGGGGGGAGAACGAAATCGCCAGCACGGAAAGACTCTCGCCACGATATTCTACATCGAACTGTCCATTGTGCGAGGCGGTCCGCCAGCATCATCCGTTTTCGACAAGCCTCCCAATAGGAGGGTGAACCGCCTTACAATCGGGTTTTAACAAGCAAGGAATCCATGCCTCACTTAACCCTCGTTTCGATGAGCGGATTGCGTGTGGTCGATCCGGAGCTTCGTGCTCTTGGCATCGGAGTAGGTCGGCGGCGGGTTGGTATGAAACGTGCATTTTGCGAGTCGTCGTGAATTTCGTTTCTCAACTCGGTTTGGAGGTTTGTCCCGATGGAACTTCGACGGTTTTTTCGCCGCGCTTGCTGCATTTTTGTCCTCGCTCCCTTGGCCCAATTACTCGTCGCTGGAACTGCTTCCGCCCAAGACTCGGGGAATTCCGTAAAAGACGAAGTGGAACAGCAACGTCAAGCGATTGTCGACCGGGGCCTTGCCTTCCTTGCCGCAAAAGGGCAGTCCGATGCGGGGATGTTCTCGGAAAGGGTCGGACCGGGAGTGACGGCGCTCGCTGTCACGGGAGCCCTCAAGAATGGTCGGACTCCCGGCGACCCGATGGTGGCCAAGGGACTCAAGGCACTCGAAGGGTTCGTCAAACCCGATGGAGGGATCTATGGCAATGGACGCCTGAAGAACTACGAGACGTGCGTCGCCATGTTGTGTTTTTCAGAGGCAAACCGAAACGGAAAGTACGACGAAGTATTGAAGAACGCCAAGCGTTTCGTCACCGGCGTCCAAATGGGCGACGGAAAGCGAAATCCATCTGATCCTTGGTACGGCGGCGTCGGATATGGCGGCAACGGTCGACCCGACCTTTCCAACACGGGTTACATGATCGAAGCACTGCGAGCCGTTGGAACGGATGAAAATGATCCGGCGATCCAGCAGGCACTCGCATTTGTCTCGCGCTGCCAAAACCTTAACTCAACGTTCAACGACACGCCGCTGGCCGACAAGATCAACGACGGTGGTTTCTACTACGAGATCCCGGTCACCAAGATTGACCCCAGCACTTCCGAAGAACGCTATTCACCCAATGGTGGTTTGCGAAGCTACGGTTCCATGGGCTACACGGGACTCAAGAGTATGATTTTTGCCGGCTTGACCGCTGAAGACCCGCGCGTGAAAGCGGCCATGCAGTGGATCAAGCAGCACTACACCGTGCAATCGAATCCCGGGATGGGCTCCGCAGGCCTTTATTATTACTACCACACATTTGCCGCCGGTTTGAATGCTATCGGTGTGCAGACGCTGACGGACGCATCGGGCAACGAACACAACTGGAAAGCAGACTTGATCAGGGAGCTGGCCGAACGACAAAACCCGGATGGTTCGTGGAGCAACGACAATCAACGTTGGTTTGAGAATGACAAGAATCTGGCAACCGCGTTTGCATTGGTGGCGTTGTCTTACTGCAAGTAGACGCGGAGAACTTGTTGATCGTTCTCGGGTTCGGAATTCACTTGGCCAAGAGGAATACCAATGACGCGTTCGATGCGGCGTTTGCTTTGGTTGATGCAACTCATCTCCCTGGCCAGCTTGTTGGTTTGGGCGATAGTTGATCTTCGATTCGAGTTTTTGGCCAACTGGTTAGTCGCGAACGCGCAGAGCCAAAACTCGGCAGCGGGATTCATCGATCAGGTGGGTCAAGTGCGCGCCGCCTTGTTCACGGCCATCATGGTCTCGGCAGCCCTTGCGATGTGTTTGCTGCTAACCGATTTGCTTCGAAGTCGAAGTGTGGGGCGTTTCGGTCCAGTCTGCACGATGCTTTCGCTGACGTGCCTGATCGCCGTTTGGTTGGGGCTCTTGATCAACCTCAACGCGATCGCGTGGCAGGGTAAGCGAGCGGGCCTTGCCCTCGACGTTGCTCAATTGGAGGCGATCAAGTCACCTCTTGTCGAGAGGTGGCCGACCGAAGACGGCCACTTACCGTCGCTTGGTCCGTTCATGGCTTATCCGTTTGGGAAGCCAACCACCTTGCTCTTGCTTCAATCGCCGAGGGTGGCTGGGACGGCCTTCTTTATTGCCGCCGTCGAACGTTCCGAATCCGGAGCCATCCGACTCCAGTTGACGGGCACCGAGTTCGATGATTGGGCGGAATGGCATCCACCTGGGAGTCACCCGAGTTCGTTTGTCGGGGGACTGGGTGATCCGCACGATCTCGTGCAACAAGCAACGCTACGAGATGGTTGGCATCTGGTCCGATACCAAAACTCGGTTACCACTCGCCCTCGATGATTTCGCGGCCAGCTCGTGTGCCGAGCGCGTGCCAGACGTCCAAGTCGATGGATTCAGTGATCGATGAGACGGATCCGTCAACTTTGGCGACTTGAACGAGACCGACGTGGTAACTGCGCGATGTGATCATGGCATACGTCGGGTTTCCTGCGATTCCGTCCTTGCCCTCCTGCCACGAGTTGTAGTCCATCTGTTCGTACAGACGCCCCGATTCCGTGTGATGCACCTCACTGTTGGGAGGTCTTGTGACCGTGAACCCGGTATGGTGCACTCGACCGTCCGGCCATTCGGTGTGCCCGGTGTTCTTGAATTGAACACCGCTACTGACGATGGCTTCGGCTTCGTCCTGCGTTGTCGGCAGATGCGAGTTTGCCGGGCCTCCATTTCGACGGTAGGGCGTCCAAGCTTTGACCTCCGCGGTGAGCAGCGTTTGGCTGGAACCGTCAAAGCAATCTCGAAAGCTGAGCTGTCGATTCGGAAAGAACATCCCATCGCCGCCCTGCTGCGTTTGAGGGTTGAACACAAACCACCTACCAAAATTGAATCCGTAACATGTCGGATAGAAGGAGGGGCGGTCATCGGTGAAGATGCGGACTTGGTCGCTGCCGGGATCGCTGGGGCAGGCGTAAACTGGGATTTTCAAACCATCGATTGACATCTGGTTGTCCCAGGCAAGCGAAAGGTCGACGGTCTCGTAGACGTTCCCCTGTTCGAGAAAAGGCAGGATGCGTCCGTGGACGCCCCAGGATCCGTTGTTACCGGTACTGTTGGTCGTTAGGTCCACCACAGCGGACGGCGGAAAACGTTTGTAAGTGCTTTGGTAGTTGTGAACCGCGAGCGCGATCTGTTTGAGGTGGTT
>JBCBOO010000166.1:0-14371 GCA_039821235.1 Planctomycetota bacterium | reverse complement strand
GCCACCACGGAAGCTGTGCTCCAAGAGGCGATCAACGCCGCGGTTTGATCCTCTCGCGAAGACGCTCCCTCAATGCTCCAGTACCTCCGCCTTCTCGAAGAAATACTCGAATCGGGTTCCGACCGCGGTGATCGCACCGGAGTCGGGACCCGCAGCCTGTTCGGGCGCCAGTTGAGGTTCGAGCTGGCCGACGGATTCCCGCTCGTCACGACCAAGAAACTGCATATCCGCTCGATCATTTACGAGTTGCTGTGGTTCTTGCGTGGTGAGACGAACATCGCATGGCTGAACGAGCACGGCGTCCGGATCTGGGACGAATGGGCAGATGAAAACGGTGATCTCGGTCCCGTCTACGGACATCAGTGGCGGTCATGGCCGACGCCAAATGGCGAGACGATTGATCAGATTGCTTGGGTTGAGAACGAGATCCGTGTCAATCCGCTGTCCAGGCGTTTGATCGTGTCGGCGTGGAATGTGGCCGAA
Organism: Planctomycetota bacterium; assembly: GCA_039821235.1. Lineage (GTDB taxonomy): Bacteria > Planctomycetota > Planctomycetia > Pirellulales > Pirellulaceae > Stieleria. The sequence continues at coordinate 13,888 of JBCBOO010000166.1, read as the reverse complement.
GTCGGCTCCATGGCGCTTCCACCTTGCCACACGCTGTTTCAGTTTTATGTGTCCGACGGGCGGCTTTCTTGCCAGCTCTATCAACGGAGCGCCGATGTGTTCTTGGGCGTGCCGTTCAACATCGCCAGCTACGCCCTACTGACAATGATGATGGCCAGGGTGACGGGCCTGCGTCCGGGTTCGTTCGTGCACACGTTTGGCGATGTGCATCTTTATCAGAATCACTTCGATCAGGCTCGGATTCAACTTTCACGCGAGCCGAAACCGATGCCCAAACTCATGATCGAGTCTTCACCGGACTCGATCGTTGGATTCCGGTTTGAGGACTTCGAGGTCGTCGACTACGAACCACATCCGCACATCAAAGCCCCGGTGGCGGTCTGAGTTCGTGGTGCCGTCTGACTTCGTTGCGCAGTCCAAACCCCTGACCGCTGTGGTCGCGGCGACGCCTCGGGGCGTGATCGGCCTCGACGGCCAGATGCCATGGAAATTGCGCGAGGACCTTCGTCGATTCAAGCGACTGACGATGGGCGGAACCTTGATCATGGGCCGCAAGACGTATGACTCGATCGGTCGGCCGCTCCCCGGCAGACGAACCATCGTCGTCACGCGCAATCGCCAGTGGAGTTCCGACGGCGTCGACGTGGCCGCGTCTCCGGAAACGGCCGTCGAGATGGCGGCGGAGACGGCGACCTACATCGTGGGTGGAGCGGAGATCTACCGTCAGTTGCTGCCAAAATGCGATCGGTTGTTTTTGACGCGAGTTTTCTCGTCGGTAGCGGGTGATACGCACTTGGAGCTCCCGCTCGAAGATTTTTTGGTGATCGAGCAATTTAGAATTCCGGCGGGGCCTCGCGATGACGTGCCGACGGAGTTTCTGCGAATGTTGCGTCAAGAAACGGATCAAAATTCCTGAAAAACACGCGAAAGTGGCCATTGAGCAAAAAGGGGGCCATTCGCTATAGTCCGGGATTCTTGGCGGGAGCTTTTCTCTGGAAGCTCGGCCTGCCGAGTGCAACGCTGATGTTTCCACACCCCCGCTGACGGTTTTGCGTTTTACGCCAAAACCGTCCGGCCGTTTTTACTGCAGGAGTCTCGCCATGCCCCGTTTGTTGGGCGTCGATATCCCAAACGACAAACAAGTTCAGTACTCGCTGACATACCTTTACGGTGTTGGCTTGTATTCCGCACGCGAAGTCTGCCAGAAGTTGGGCATCGATCCGAGTCGTCCCGCGAGCGACTTGGGTGAGGATGAACTGGGTCAGATTGCTGCGTTGCTGGAGCGTGATTACACGGTCGAAGGTCCGCTGCGTCGTTTGGTCACCCAGAACATCAGTCGTCTTCGCGAAGTGAAATCGTATCGCGGAATGCGTCACCGAATGGGATTGCCCGTTCGCGGACAACGCACCAAGACAAACTCGCGAACTCGCAAGGGTCCCAAGAAGACCGTCGCTGGAAAGAAGGGCGTCAAGGACTTGCGTTAGTGTTCGCACACTCGGGACGACACCGATGCCACACGGTTGGGTTGGTGTCGCCCGCACTTTACCAATTTCGTTATCGACTTGAGTTTTAGGACTTTGCCGTGGCAAAGAGCAACAAAAAGAAACGGATCCGCCGCAACGTGACCAACGGCGTCGCACACATTCACGCGACGTTCAACAACACGACGGTCACGATCACCGACATCAAGGGTGACACGCTGTGCTGGGCAAGTGCCGGAACGAGCGGCTTCAAGGGAAGCCGAAAAAGCACGCCATTCGCCGGTCAGTGTGCCGCCCAACAAGCCGCCGAGAAGGCTGGCAAGTTCGGCATGCGTGACGTCGAAGTCCGCGTCAAGGGTCCCGGCTCCGGTCGTGAAAGCGCGATCACGGCACTTCAGTCTGCCGGCCTCAAGGTCAAGCTGATCGAAGACGTGACTCCGATCCCCCACAACGGCTGCCGTCCACGCAAGAAACGCCGCGTCTAGTTCGCGTTGATCGTTTCGTTTCCTCGGTCCGGTAATTTCCAGACCGAACACACCGTGACAGCGGTTTTTTGAACTCCAGAACGACAGGTTCAGATTGATGCATATTCGTTGGCGTGGAATGGAACTTCCCAGCTCCCTGGAAGTTGACCGCGATTCGCTTTCGCCCACATACGGAAAATTCATTGCCGAGCCATTCGAGCGTGGCTTCGGTACCAGCGTCGGCAACAGCCTGCGTCGTGTGCTGCTGAGCAGCCTGATGGGCAGTGCCGTCACGCAGATCAAGATCCGCGGCGCCCAGCACGAGTTCACGAATATTCCCGGTGTTCTCGAAGACGTGACGGACATCGTCCTGAACGTGAAGAGCTTGGTCGTCCGCAATCACAGCGAAGCCACCCGCGTGATCACCGTCGAAGCCAACCAGGCTGGCGAAATTCGGGCGTCGGACATCGAGACCGATGCCGATGTGGAGATCATTAACCAAGACCTCGTGCTTGCGACCCTGACCGATGACACGCCATTCATGATGGAAATGGTCGTCGAGAACGGGCGCGGTTATGTTCCCGCAACCGAACACAGCTCCGCGGACCACGAGATCGGTATCATCCCGATCGACGCCGTATACAGCCCGATCACTCGTGTTCACTACGACGTCGAAGAAACACGCGTCGGTCAGAAAACCAATTACGACAAGCTTGTCTTGGAAGTCTGGACCGACGGAAGCGTTAACCCCGAAATGGCTTTGGTCGAATCGGCAAAGATTCTTCGCAAGCACCTCAATCCTTTCGTTCAGTATCGCGAATTGGGGCCGAGCATTTTCTCTGCCGCACGTGGCGGAGCCGGCTCACCCGAAGCCCAGCTCGAAGCCAAGCTGAACATGACACTGGCGGACCTGCGATTGTCCGTTCGTGCCAACAATTGCTTGGAAAGCGAGAACATTCAAACGGTTCGCGACCTCGTGCAGCGAAACGAAGATCAATTGCTGGAAGTTCGCAACTTTGGCGACACGACACTGAATGAAGTGCGTGAGAAACTTGCCCAGTACGGCCTCCACCTCGGCATGCGAGTGCCTTCGCAACCGCTTTTCTAAGCGGTCGTCTCGCACGAACCTCAAAACACATCCACTTACCATACTGACCCAACGTCATGAGACACCGACGACGTGGACGTACGCTCGGCCGTAGTCCAAGCCACCGTAAAGCTCTTCTGAAAAATCTCTCCAGCGCCTTGTTCTTGACCGAACGAGACGCGGAGTTCGATGACAACGCACCGAAAGTTCCCGGCCGGATCACAACGACCTTGCACAAGGCAAAGGAAGTTCGCTCGCTGGTCGAAAAGTGCGTGACGATCGCAAGGAAAGTGGTTCCCCATGCGGAGACCGCCGAAGAATTCGCTTGCGATGCCGATCGCGGAAGCGAGGAATACAAGGCGTGGCGTAAAAGCGATAAGTGGCAGAAGTGGTGTGATGCCCGAGCTCCCGTCGTCAACGCCCAACGTCGACTCGTCCAAATGACCGGCAGCAAAGAAGCCGCTTCCATCTTGATCGAGACCATCGGACCACGGTTCGTGGATCGTGAGGGTGGTTACACTCGTATCGTACGTCTCGCGACGCCACGACTCGGTGATGCAGGCACACGCGCAATCCTCGAATTTGTCGGCAAGAACGACCGAGTGAAAAAGTCGGCCGAGAAGCCTGCTTTCGACTCCGAGCCCGAAGCGGATGCGGAGCCTGTCGCCGCGGCAGCAGGAGACGGCGAAGCAGAATCCAAATCGGAATAGTTCGCCGGGACAACCGAAGAGATCTAGCAAAAACGCCGCACGTTCTCGTGCGGCGTTTTTTGATACCCACGCTCCCAGCGAAAGAGGGGCCTCCACTGCGTTTCATAAAACATCCGGTTGCGTAGCGACGACGGTCGCTTTGAGGAGCCCTCTCTGATCGCAAAGCGATCGTCTCTCCCAAGGGCGAGAATTTTCAGGCAACACATATTCTCCCCTCCGGAACTTCCAAACACGATTGCACCTCTCATCGTGAGCGCGGAAGAAAGGCATTGGAGCGATTGGACGTCGATGCCCTTCTCCTGGCTCGGTGAATCCAGCAGCTCGGCGAACCCAAACGCGATTTGGGGAGTAATCCTCTTGTAGAGCATTCGCCCCTCTTCAAAAGTCCTCATGCCGCAGATTCCGGAAACGCCGACTTTGCCGGTTGCCGTCAACTCGCCCGAAGCGGCGATCCGGCACCCCAGAAAGCTGTTGGCGGAGGTCTTTCGTGATCTCTACGAGTTTCGGGGGCTCGTTTGGGTCATTTTTCGGCGGGATCTCAAGGCCCAATTTCGGCAAAGCTACCTCGGATACGTTTGGCTGTTTTTGCCTCCGCTGCTGACGACGGCAATCTGGTTTTTCTTAAGCAGGCAAAACGTCATCACCGTTCCAGACACCGGGACGCCCTATCCTTTGTTTGTGCTCACGGGGAGTGTTTTCTGGCAAACGCTCGTTCGCTTGCTCCAAAATCCGTTGGCCTCGTTTCGTTCCGGACGATCGGTATTCACCAAGCTGAAAGTTCCCCCGGAAGCATTCATCGCGGCGGGAACGTTGCGGGCGATCTTTGAGATGTTTATCTATCTGATCGTGCTCGCCCCCGCCTTGTTCTATTTCCAAGTCAATCCAGGGGCGACGATCTTATTGCTGCCGATCGTTTTGGTGGCGTTGACGGTGTTTGGCACAGCGATTGGGTTACTGTTGGTTCCCGTCGGCAGCCTCTACTCGGATATCGAGCAAGGCATACCGCTTGTGATGGGGTTCTTGATGTACATGGCGCCGGTGGTTTACCCGCCGCCCGAAAACGGTTTGGCGGGCGAAGTGATCCGATGGAATCCGGCGACGCCGCTGCTGATGGCTGGTCGTGATGCGCTGACAACCGGTGAAACGGACTACCTGTTTTCCGCGATGCTGCTCGTCCCTGTGTCATTACTCGTGATACTCGTGTGTCTGTTCGGCTTGCGTGCCGCCATGCCGCACGTTGTCGCGCGGATTGGGAACTGATTCATCATGTCTGAATCCGAAGTCCTGATCCGAGCTGAGGGCGTTTCAAAGAAATTCTGTCGCGACTTTCGCAAGAGCCTCTGGTACGGACTCAAAGATTCCCTGGGAGAATTTTTACCCGTGGGGAGATCGGGTGACCGACTCGCGGATTTGCGACCGGCAGAATTTTGGGCGAACGAGGACGTTTCGTTTGAAGTGCGGCGTGGCGAATGTGTCGGATTGATTGGCGGCAACGGCGCGGGCAAGACAACCTTGCTGCGGATACTGAATCAGTTGATCAAACCGGACTGCGGCAGGGTGACTGTCTGTGGCAAGCGTGGCGGTTTGATTGCGCTCGAAGCCGGTTTCAATCCGATTCTCACCGGACGAGAAAACGTCTTCGTCAACGGTTCGATTTTGGGGCTTTCTCAGCAACAGATTCGAGATCGCTTGGACAAGATCGTTGACTTCGCGGACTTGCCCCACGCCATCGACTCGCCCGTGCAAACCTACAGTTCGGGAATGCGAGTACGACTGGGCTTTGCCATCGCGGCCTGTTTAATCGAACCCGACGTGTTGTTCTTGGATGAAGTGTTGGCCGTCGGTGATGCCGCCTTTCGGTCCAAGTGTTACAACGAAATTGCACGCATTAAATCCAAGACCGCGACGCTATTCGTTTCACACAACATGGGATTGGTTGCGACCACGACGACTCGCGGGCTGGTGCTGGATTCCGGGCGTGTTGTTTTCGACGGGGATTCCCATCGAGCGATTGAGGAATACAACCGGCTCAATCAAACATCACGCGAGCCGGGCCGCTTGATGCTTCATCAAGACATTGCGAGATCGACCGTGATGCTTGACCGGACGAGTGTCGGATACGCGCAGTCGCTCCAGGTGACAATCGATGTCGAAGCAACGGAAGCTTACGAAGAAGTTTTTTTGGACGTCGTTTGGTACAACGCCGCGGGCGAATTGGTCGGGCAATGGAGTGGACTGGCCAATGGGGCGGTTGAATCTCTCGCACGGGGAGCACAACAACTCCGCTGCATCATCCATCAGATCTGTTTGGCGGCGGGAGCCTATGACCTTGGCATTAACGTCAGGTGCGTTCGCACGGCGGCTGTCCTGGTGTGGTCCTACAAAGAACATCGAATCCAAATCGAGGACGCTCCATCGGGAAACTGTGCCTACCAGATGCAGTAAGGAGTGGGCGATCCTTTACAGGCCATATTGGCTGTCTCGCCCGGCCCCTGTCCGACGCGTGCCGCAAGAATCAAAAGGGTCAGAAGAAGCGGCCGTGGTGGGCATCCGCCACAACCCGGTTCTCAAAGCGTACTACTTGCACTTGAAGAGCAAAGGCAAAGAGTCGAAAGTTGCGATTGTTGCTTGCATGCGAAAGTTGCTGGGTATTATGAACACGATGGTCCGAAACGAATCTCTCTGGCAGGATGTCAAACAGGGCCGTGCATCATGAACGCAACGAATTCGCCCATGAGGTACCGCCACGGTTTGTGATCATCGATGCACCATCAACTCAGCTATCCCTCGATCGGTTGGTTCTCACCAGAGCCGACATCCGTTTCACCAAGCAGCGTCACCGGTACACGAAGTCACATCAAACAGACCGTCGCTGACCCCTTTTTGAATCCCTGACGCCTTTTTGTATCCATTCTTTTCTCGCAAGCCTTAGGAGCCCGACCGATGTCGACTTCATTTCAAACCGTCGCGTTGCTTCCGATGAAAGCTCACAGCGAGCGAATCCCGGGCAAGAATTTCAAGGAGTTCGCGGGGCTTCCGTTGTTTCGCTGGGTCTTGGACACGCTGCTGTCGATTGACGAGATCGAAAAGATCATCATCAACACGGATGGCCGAGACATCTTGGAATCCCATGGCCTGCCGGCCAGCGAACGCATCTTGGTTCGAGACCGTCCCGAAGCCATTTGTGGCGACGAGGTCAGTATGAACCGCATCATCGAAAACGACATGGACGCGGTGGCGGCGGAAAAATACGTGATGACACATACCACGAATCCATTGATCTCACCCAAGACGATTCGCGACGCGATCGCGACTTTCGAGAAGGGCCTCGAAACAAGTCGGCACGATAGCGTGTTCACCGTCAGCCGACTGCAGTCACGCTTTTACGATTCCGAGGGAAAGCCACTCAATCACGATCCCGATCGGCTGCTCCGAACACAAGATCTGCCGCCGCTCTTCGAAGAGAACTCGAACCTCTACATCTTTTCGCGTGAAAGTTTCGAGTCCACCAACGCACGAATCGGCAAACGTCCCTTTATGCTCGAGACGCCGTTCTTGGAGTCCTTCGACATCGATGACGAAGACGGCTGGAGGCTCGCCGAATTGGTTGCCCTCTCCGAGCAAACCGCCTGAGCCGCGTCGGCGATTCTGCGAATGCGTTGGTAAACTCCAACCAAAACGATCGGGTTTCACGAGAGTGCCTTGATCTGAGGGTGGCAAGAGTCTTCTTCGCTTTGCGATCGCGAGCTGGTCTTGCTTGATTCCGCGCTGATTCGCTACTTCGGTGATCATGCGCGATTCTGGACTCGTTTTTTCGCTCGGTTTTCGGTTGCGGTGGCCGGCTGGTCTGCTCGTTGGGCTGCTGGTGGTTGTCGGCTGCGCGAATCGTGAGGTCGGACCTTCGCTACGGACGCAGACACCACCACCCTTTAGTGAAGCGGGTGAATCCCCTGTCCCAGAACGATGGTGGCTGGTTTTTGACGACGCGGGACTGAACCAGCAGATCGAAACGGCACTCGGAAGCAGCTTTTCGCTTCGTGCCGCCCGCTATCGAGTGCGGGCCGCTCGAGCACTCGCGCGTCGAGAAGCCTCTGATCTTTTTCCCGACGTCAACGGCGTGGCGGATGTCGGTTATGGGTTCGGGCCGGGACCGTCGACCGAAAGTTACGTCTGGGGATTGGAAGGCAGTTACCCGGTCGACCTTTGGGGTGAGATCGAGTCGCGGGTGGACGCCGAGCGTCTGCGTGCCGGAGCGGTGCGCGAGGACTATCGAGCCGTCGCGCTGTTGTTGTCGGCCGAAATCGCAAATGTCTGGTTTGCATTGATCGAAGCCAAGTCGCAACTCCAGTTGCTTCAGGAACAGGTCGAGACAAATGAAACCGGGCTCGCGCTGCAGGAGTCGCGGTTTGGGCTTGGATTGATCCGCAGCGCGGACGTGTTGCGGCAACGGCAACTGGTTGAATCGACGTTGGAGCAGAAGGCGATTACAAAAGCGGATGTCGAAGTCCTCGAACACCAACTCGCGGTGCTGATCGGTTCCATGCCCCAGTCGGCAACGTATCAACCGGCGCTGCGTTTCCCCAAGCTGCCTCCTTTGCCGGTGACGGGCTTGCCGTCGGAATTGTTGCAGCGCCGTCCGGATGTCCGTCGTGATTTTCTAGCGTTTCAGGCCGCGGACCGAGACCTCGCGTCGGCGGTCGCGGACCAATACCCGAGGCTGAATTTGGGCGGTTCGCTGCTCAATGCCGCCGATCATCCCGAAGCATTGTTCCGAAACTGGTTCGTCTCACTGGGAGCGTCTCTCGTTGCGCCAATTCTAGACGGCGGGCAGCGGAAAGCCGAAGTCGCCCGGACATCGGCGGTCACGTGTGAGTTGTTCAACCGGTATGGACAAACGATGTTGGTCGCATTCCAAGAGGTCGAGAACGGACTCGCACGGGAGCGATACCAGCAAGAGCGACTGCAGCACTTGGAGGCTCAGTTAGAGCTGGCTGATGAGTCGGCGGAGAGGCTTCGAGAGCAGTACCTGCTGGAGCCCAATACGGACTACCTCGCGGTGTTGACAGCCATTACGGGAAAGCAACGGTTGCAACGCGAAGTCTTGGCGGCCCAACTACAATTGATCAACATTCGCGTGTCGCTGTACCTGGCGCTTGCCGGAGGGTTTGATCCGACGCCGCTCGCATCCGGCGAGGGGGTGGTCATCGACTTTGAGATCGATCCCGCGTCACAGGAGGCCGACGGCGAAAACCGAGACCGGGACGAAAATCCCGACGACGCAAATTCCGAAGACAACGTGCGAGAAGACCCGTCAAAGATGGCTGAATACGAAGACGACGAAGTGGAGTTGATCGATTTGTTGCGGCAGATGGAGACGTCCGAGGAATCGACCACGCGAAGGCTCGACGAGTTACTTCGCGACATGATCGATGAATAATCCTCGTCGCCGTTTTTGGCCGCGTCTCGTTCGCTTTGTCCTCACCACCGCGTTTTGTGCCGGAATCCTGGCGGCTGCCGGGGCGGCCATCGTGGTCATCAATCGAACCGAGCCGACGGCCAAGCAAGTCAAAGCCACTCGTAAATCGGCGGCCCTGGTCGAAACCCAGGTGGTGCGGCGCAATAACTACGCGCCGCGTTTGAGTGTGCTGGGAACGGTCCGGCCGGCACGCGACATCACGCTGAGCCCGCGCGTTAGCGGTCAGATCTTGGAAGTGGCTGAGTCCTTTGTGCCCGGCGGCATCGTTCGCGAGGGCAGTTGGCTGGTCAAGATCGACAAGGCCGACTTCGAGAACCAGTATTCGATCCGCGTCAGTGAACTCGAGCAGCGACTGGCGTCGTTGAAGATCGAGGAAGGCCGTCAGAGTCTTGCGAAGAAAGAATTGAAACTCCTGGAAAGCACCATCGACGAGACCAATCGCGAGTTGGTTTTGCGTGGCCCTCAGATCGCTTCGATTCGAGCGGAGGTCAGCGCCGCCAAAGCGGCCGTCCAGAGAGCCAAGTTGGACTTGGACCGAACCACGATTGTCGCTCCCTTTGACGCTCAAATTCTCTCCCAGTCCTGTAACGTCGGTTCCCAAGTTTCGCCCGGCAACGAGTTGGCGCGGTTGGTTGGCGTCGAGGAATACTGGATCACCGCCGCGGTGCCCGTCCGCAGCCTGCAGTGGATTCGGTTTCCGATGGATGATGCGGAGGGCTCGGACGTCGAACTTCGTAATGCCGATGCATGGCCCGCGGGGGCGACACGAAAGGGCCGGGTCACGCGGATGATTGGTACCGTCGACGAACGCACACGTCTCGCACAGGTGTTGATCACGGTCAACGATCCGCTCGGTCGCGAATCAGAAGCTCCGCCGTTGATTCTCCAATCCTTGTTGCAACTCGAGATTGAAGGCCGAACCATCGAAGGTGTTTTCCGCTTGCGACGTGAGCACGTCCGAGACGAAGACACTGTTTGGGTGATGAAAGAAGGCAAGCTTGCGATCCGTGATTGCCGTGTCGTTTTTCGTGACGAAACCTATGCGTACATCGAGAGTGGATTGGCCGACGGAGAGCATGTCGTCATCAGCACGCTCGCAACCGTCGCCGACGGCATCGATCTTCGGCGGATCGAGGAATCAGGTGACGTTGAATCCGATGACGTTGATCCCGGCGGCGAGGAGACCTAACGATGGATACGCCTTCTCGGACCGACGTTGATTCGCCCGCCGACGACGATTCGCCCGCCGACGCAGCGGATTCGCCCGCTCGAAAACCACGTGGATTGATCGCATGGATGGCGCACAACTCCATCGCCGCGAATCTGTTGATGCTGCTCTTGCTGGGCGGCGGTGTTTGGACCGCGTTGGTGATGCAGAAAGAAGTCTTTCCGCAATTCCAGCTCGACATCGTCGAAGTCAACGTGGGTTATCCCGGCGCGGCTCCCGAAGAAGTCGAACAGGGAATCCTGCGTCCGATTGAAGGAGCCATTCGTGGCGTGGAGGGCATTCGGTCCATCGCCAGCCAGGCTCGTGAGGGACGCGGGCAAGTCGTGATCGAAATCCTGGCCGGCGAACAACGGATGAAGGTCTATCAGGACATCGATCAAGCGATCAGTCGCATACGAACCTTTCCCGATGAGATCCAACAACCCGAAGTCCGCTTGCAGTCGGAGCAGTCCGAAGCCGTTCAGGTCGCGCTCTATGGCCCGGTCGACATCTGGTCCCTGCGAAAGCTCGCCGAACAACTGCGTGACACGTTGCAGGCCCACCCTCAGATCACGCAGGTGGAATTGCGTCGTGTCCCTGCGTATGTGACGCATGTCGAAATCCCTCGTCAAACGCTCCGTCAGTATGGCCTGACGCTTCCGTCCGTGGCGTCCATCATTCGCTCGGCTAGCCGAGATGTCGCCGCGGGAAGCGTGCAAACCAATGCGGGCGAGATCTTGCTACGCGTCAATGCAAGAAAACAGTGGGCGGACGAGTTTGCGAAAATCGAAATCATCTCCGGCAGCGGCGGTCCTTCGGTCACGCTCGGCGACATCGCGACCATCCGGGACGGGTTTGAAGAAGTCGGCTTTCACAGCCAGTTCGATCAAACGCCGTCGGTGGAGCTCGACATCTTTCGCGTCGGCTCGCAGTCACCGATCGACGTTGCCCAGGCGGTCGAAGAGACGATGGCCGCCTTTGAAATCGGGTTGCCACCCGGCGTGACTTGGCGGATCGATCGAAACAACGCCGAGGAGTTTCGCAGGCGATTGACACTCGTGCTGGAAAACGCCGTGCTCGCAGTCGGCATCGTGCTGCTAATCTTGGCACTGTTCCTGGAGTTTCGGCTGGCATTCTGGGTGATGGTCGGGATGGCGGTTTCGTTTATCGGTGGCGTCATGTTTTTGCCCGTCGTCGGCGTCAGCATCAACATGATTTCGCTGTTCGGGTTCCTGGTCGTGCTGGGGATTGTTGTCGACGATGCGGTGGTGGTCGGCGAAAACGTCTATGACCAGCGACAAGTCGACGGCGACAATGAGCATGCCGCCATCGAGGGAACGCGCGAAGTCGCCGGCCCCGTGACGTTCAGCATCTTGACCAACATCGTCGCGTTTGTGCCGTTGATGTTCATCCCCGGGGAGACGGGCAAGTTTTGGGCGCCACTGCCGGTCGTCGTCATCATTGTCCTGATCCTTTCGCTGATCGAATCGCTTTTCATCTTGCCTGCTCACCTGGCACACACGGCTCGAGTCAAGAAAACGAAACGTGGTTTACGCGCGGGATTGCATGCCGCGCAGCAGACGTTCAGCCGGCGATTCAATCGATTGATCGAGATTACGTTTACGCCCGTCTTGGAGATTTCTCTACGACACCGGTACGTGACGACTTCCCTGGCCGTCGCGCTCTTTGCCGTCGTCGTCGGCTACGCCAGCAGTGCCCACATGGGTTTCATCCTGATGCCGGAAGTCTCCGCCGATGAGATCGAAGCCGGCGTGCGCATGCCGGTTGGAACGACGCAGGACCAAGCCGCCGAAATCGCCGAGGCGGTTACTCGCGCGAGCTTGGAGATGTTCGAAAAGCACAATCTTTATGAGCACGCCGAAGGCATCAAAACGAATGTCCGGGGGCAGAGTTTCATCGATGTCGAAATCGTCATGAAGCCGCCGGACGAACGCGGAATGACCGCCAACGAGGTGATCGATCTGTGGCGCGAGTCGATCGGTGATTTGCCCGGAGTGAATCAAGTCACGTTTGAAGCCGAAAGTGGGCCGGGCGGTTATCGCAGGGGAATCAGTGTGGCCCTCAGCCACAGTGACATTGAGGTTTTGGAAAAGGCCGCGGCGGCATTTACCGAACGCGTCAGCTTGTATCAAAACGCGGTCGACGTGGGCGACAATTACAACAAAGGAAAGTCGCAATACGACGTCCGACTTCGTCCCGAAGGACGCGCACTCGGTTTGACCGAAGAGGAACTCGGCAGCCAACTTCGTGGCGCGTTTTTCGGGTCCCTCGCCCTGCGTCTATTACGTGGGACGAATGAAATCGAAGTCCGCGTGAAGCTGCCCGAGGATCAGCGTGAAGACATCTTCAACTTGGAAGATCTCATCATTCGGACGCCCAGCGGCGCAGAGGTTCCGCTCTTGGACGTCGCCTCCGTTGAACGGACCAAGGCGTTCTCATCGATCAATCGGCGTGACGGTCGGCGGGTGATCAATGTGTGGATGGACGTTGAACCACGGCGTGCGACGACGCAAGTCATCGCGGCGCTGACGAATGAAGAATTGCCTCGGTTGCGCGAGGACTTTCCAGGCATCACGTGGACGTTCGAAGGCAGCAACGCGGAGATGCGCCGCGCGACCGAGTCTTTGTGGGGCTACTTTGGACTCGCGCTCGCGGTGATCTACTCGCTTTTGGCAATCGCCTTTCGCGGTTACATTCAACCCTTGATTGTCTTGGTCGCCATTCCATTCGGGGTTGTCGGTGCGGTGCTGGGCCATATCCTGCTTGGATATGATTTGTCATTGGTCAGTTTCATGGGTGTCATTGCGCTCTCGGGTGTCGTGATCAATGATTCGTTGATCATGATCGACTACGCCAATCGTCGTCGCCGAGAATGCAGCGCCCATGATGCGATCGTGCAGGCCGGCGTCCGGCGTTTCCGCCCGATCTTGCTGACCACGCTCACCACGTTTGGCGGTTTGATTCCACTGATCTTCGAACGCTCTTTCCAAGCCCAGTACATCATCCCGATGGCCATTTCATTGGGCTTCGGAATCGTGTTCGCCACCGCAATCATCCTACTGCTGGTGCCCTGTCTCTACATGATTTTGGAAGACATCCAAAAACTCTTTCGATCGAAAACGGCATAAGCAAACTCAGCCAAAGCACTGGCTAGTGCTTTGGTCCAACTGAAAAGTAGGGTTGAATCCCTATTATCCGCACCGCGTTTGCGGCGGTTCTCGCAAGGGCAACCGGGGCTAACGCGGGACTGTCGAAAGTGCGGGGTTGTGACTGATTCTGCCCGCGCAGCTTTCCTTCCGTATCACCAGTGTGATCATTGACTTCCGATAGGCAAGGAGGGCCGAAAGCCCTTTGCCGTGGGGCTCGCCCCACGGACAACGCTGACACACCATGATTTCCCCTTCCAGTCGGCCGGCGGCGTGTGCCCCCGCCCACCGGGCGG
>JBCBOO010000165.1:0-14403 GCA_039821235.1 Planctomycetota bacterium | reverse complement strand
TTTCAAATTCATCCGAGCTTTGTGGAAGTGAAAGCGATTCGCTCGGTCTGCAATGGCTTTGGAATCACAACCCGGACCACGCGTTCTGGTCATTGAAAGAGCGCCCCGGTTGGCTCAGGCTCAAAGCCAAACCGATTTCCTCTCGACCCGGAACAGCAGGAGTTCGCAATCAGCAAATCCCCTTTGTCGAAGACAGCATTCACTTCGCCTACAACACTGTTGTGCAGCTAGCGATGGGAAAGGATTGTTCCGCAACCGTCAAGATGGATGCAAGCCACATGTCGGAGGGCCAGCGGGCCGGTGCAACGCTGTTTGGAAAAAACTACGGCTGGATAGGCTTGGTGAAAGACCAAGGGAAACTGAGGATCCGAGCCAATATCAAAGGCAAGTATTTCAATGGCCCTGATCTTCTGGGAGACACGATCTATCTGAAGCTTTCCATCAGCGCTCCCTCCAATCCTCGTTTCTATTTCAGCACCGATGGGTCAAAGTTTCAGCGACTTGGGGAAGACTATTCGGTAGGGCGTGATTGGTTCGAGGGAGTCAAATTCGGCATGTTTACCTACCACCTCAGCCAATCTCCGGCGTCAGGCCATGTGGATTTCGACTACTTTCGGTACAAAAGTGATTGGGGGCGAACAACAGGGCGGTAGCCGTTTGTGTTGGGCTGCTAGTTGTTTAGTAACTCGTAAACGGCATCGAATGCTGCTTTGGGTTTTCGCTGACGATCAAACAGCAGTGGGTGGTTGATTCGCTTCCACGGGAAATAATTGAGCCAGCTTTGGCCATCGTGGAGGTTCCAGAATGAGACTCGTGCGATGGTGTCGCGGTACTCGTCAAACAGTTTGAACAGTTCGACGTACTGTTTGACCATCTGCTGTTCGATTTCTGGCGGCATGCCATCCTTGTAGGGATCGAATGTTTTCAGTTCGTCGCGATACTTGTTTCCGTCCGCCCACCAGCGGCCCCGTTTGACCACGTCGATGTCGAGCTCGGAAACCACGACCTGTATGTCGAGCTTGCGAAGTTCATCGAATGTCGCGCGGAGTTCCGGCAGTGAGTTGTCGCCCAGTTCAAAATGCCCCTGCATGCCATACGCATCAATGGGGGCTCCGGCGGCTTTCAGTTTGGTCAGCAGTTCAATCAACTTCTTACGTTTGCCGGGTTTGTGCCCGTTGTAGTCGTTGTAGATCAGCAGGGCGTCAGGGTCATGTGCACGAGCGGTCTTGAACGCGGTGACGATGAAGTCGATCCCGGTCGTTCGCGAGTACACCGAATCTCGCAGCAGACCATCGTTGCTGTCGCCGACCGCTTCGTTGACGACATCCCAGTGAGTGGCCACATCGGCGTAACGACTGACGACGGTTTTGACGTGCGTTTGAATTCGCTGCAACAGTTTCTCACGCGAAACTGGTTTTTCGCCCTCGTTCATCATCCACTCGTCGGTCCGGTCATCCTTGGCCCAAACCAGGCAGTGCCCGACCATTTCCAAGTTGTGCTTTCGGGCGAAGTCGGCGAACGCATCACTCGGTTCGAACTTCCATTCGTTTTCCCTCGGATGAATGCCCTGCGGCTTCATGCAGTTCTCGGGGGTCAGGATTTGAAAGTGCCTACGAATCAGTGCGGCATCTTCCGCGTTCTGAACAACGCGGTGGCCGACGCCGACACCGATCTTGAACCGCATGTCGACTGCATCCTTTAGCGTTGGCTCTGATTCGGCTGCGTCAGGGGCATCTTGCGCTACACCATCCGGGCAAGCAAACAGGAGCAGAGAGAACGTGGAAACCAACACTGCCAACAGCGTTTTCTTGTGCATGCTTCTTGAAGTTCAGAGATCGATATCGTTATCAAGCGTTCGCGGGTCGCTCTCGCACCCTTACGACGGATTTCTGAGGGGACGCGAACCGAGTTGTACCACCGAGATCGGCAGCGTTACATTCGTATCCAGTATACCTGGAAAGGACGGAGATTCCTTCGTGGCGTTTGGAGTGAATTGCCCGGGCGATACCATTCCTCGTCTACCATTTATCCCCCTCCGAGTGGCGCTGTTATGTCCAAGCGTGTTTTTTCGATCGTTATTTCCATAGCGAGCGCCGGTTTGCTTGCGTCGTTTGCCGCGGGCGAGGCTCCGTCGCAATTCCGTGGTCCCAGTGGAAATGGAGTGTTTTCGGAATCGCTGCCCCAGTCGTGGAGCGAAGAAAGCAACCTCAAGTGGACGGTTGAGATTCCGGGAGGGGGTTGGTCCTCACCGGTTTCGACCGACGGGCTGATTTTTTTGACCACCGCTGTTTCTGAGGATGATACGAAGCCGAAGGGTTTTGGTGCGGGCGTTCAGTCGATGGGTGATTTCTATCGTTCCAAGGCTCCCGACAAGCCATACAGTTTTGAAGTCCATTGCTTGAAGGAATCGGACGGAAGCCTGGTGTGGAAGCAGGCCGTCGTCTCGCGCGTGCCGCCCCACAAGATTCATCCCTCCAATTCGTATGCGACGGAATCTCCCGTCACCGATGGTGTGAATGTCTATGCCTATTTCGCCTCGGTCGGTGTCGTTGCTTGCTTGGACAAGGAAGGGAAGCAGCTTTGGTCGCGCGAAGTCGGCGCGTACAAGACTGGCAACGACTTTGGCACCGGCAGTTCGTTGGCACTCCATGACGGTTTGTTGTTCGTGCAGTGCGACAACGAAGAAAAATCGTTCGTGATGGCACTCGAATGTGCGACGGGTGAAGAGGCTTGGCGCGACGATCGCGCCAGGGGGACAAGCTGGGCGTCACCGGTCATCTGGAAAAACGAAGAACGAACGGTCTTGGTCGTTTGCGGATCGGGAACCGTCACCGGATACGAGCCTGCCAGTGGAGAAGTGCTCTGGAAATTGACCGGCACCGGCGGCGCATACAGTGCATCACCCACGTTCGATCAGACGAGGCTGTACCTCGGCCAAAGTGGACGGACGAGCCGCGGGCCTCTCGTCGCGATTCACGCCGGTGCGTCGGGAGAGTTCACCCTCGATGACGTTGCCGATGACAAACTGGCTTGGGTGGTCGACAACGCAGGTCCAGGAATGTGCTCTCCCGTGATTGCCGACGGTCGCGTCTACGTGCTCAGCCGCGGCATCCTCAGTTGCCATGACGCCGAAACCGGCGACCAGGTTTACAAAGAGCGATTGAAGAATGCATCGAGCGTGACCTCGTCTCTCTGGGCCTCTGGCAACTTCGTTTACGCGATCAACGAGTCCGGGGAGACTTCGGTCGTCGAAGTCGGTGATGAGTTTAAACTTGCGGGAACCAATTCCATCGAGGGACTCTTTTGGTCCACGCCCTCGGCGAGTGACGACAAGCTACTGGTGCGAAGTGCCGGAAAGCTCTATTGCATTGGCAATCCGTAACGTCATTGCGGCGTTGCGAAAGCCCAGCCGTCCGGGGCTCCTGACGATCACTCGTTATTCGTATTCGATTCGCTTTTGAATGACGAAACGGTCGACTTGAGCCGGGCAAGCGAAAATTGCGAACCGAGGCGATTGCTGGCCTCGGTCAGTTTGCCGGCGACATCTCGAAAACCGTCCGAGACGTTCTTTGCAACCATCTTGGTGGCGACGACGGATGCCAGTACAGGTCGGATGTCCGCCGCTTGGGCGACCGGCTCTGGAGTGGCGATGGGTTCTTCGTTGTCGCGATTCATCCAAAGCATGCCGCTGCCGATCATCAAGAGTGCCGCCGCGGCGGCCGAAAACCAAACGCGATGACTTCGCCGCGGGTGTCTGTGCGGATGTGAGATCGCAGACGGAGTGCATTTCGCCAACTCAATCCTGTTGGACGCAGAAGACTCCGCTCCATCGCGCAATTGCGCCTCCAGTTTCCTTACGCGAGCGAGGGACTTCGCGATTTGCGGATGCTGCTCCAATCGGCGGCGAATTCCGTTTGGCATCGGCCATTCATCAACCAGCAAGCTTGTGATCCAACGAATGAGTTTCGTTTTCATGATGAAAGGCCTCCGGTGGGAAAATCACCTGTGGAAAGGTGACGTTGGAGCGACGTGCGGGCGCGATGAAGTAGAACGCGCGTCGCCACGGTAGACTTCGATAGGGACTTGGAGACCTCCTTGATTGTCATTTCTTCCCCGTAACGGAGCCACAGTGCTTCGTATTGATTTTCGGGAAGAAGGTTCGCAGCCGTCGACCAAATTTCATCCGTATGTTGCTGCGTGTCGCGTTTGACGTTGGCGGCTGTCTGTTCAAGCTGCTCGAGTGCTGCGAGGCTCGAAACAGGACGGCTTTTGCGCAAGTGGTCGGATGCGGTTCGCTGGGCGATCGTATAAACCCAGGTCGAGAACTGGTACTTTGGATTGTATTGTTCGCGTTTTCTCCACGCTTTGATCATTGCTTCCTGCGCAACATCTTCGGCGTCGACTGATGTGCCTTCAAGGCGTTTGGAGAGAAAACGAACCAAACGCGGATGAAAATGCGTGAACAGGACATCAAAGGATGTCGAGTCGCTCGCATGCTCAACCGCGTCTTGTGTTGGATCGGCTTGGGCAGCAGACTCGCTCACAGCGGTAAGCCGGCTTCCTCACGCAGAAAATCAATGATCAGCGTTTCGGGAATCATCGATTGAATCGTGACGGTCGCCTTTTTACGATTCACCTTGATCTGATTCAGGACCGGAATCACGGAACTCGCAACGTCTTCATCTTCGAGTTCTTTTTGAATCTCATCCTTGAACAGACCGATCATTGCGACGCCACCCTGAACGAGTTGCTGCATTTGGGTTGCACGTTGTTCATCCGTCGCGGTCATCGAAAACTGTACCACCAGGTTTTCGTCTTCTTCGTGGATCGACAAGTCGCATGAGCTCATCATGTTGGCGATGTTTGCGAACGGTGGTTGATCGGCGATTTCTTCTGGGATCGAAAGCAACTCAATCGCAAGCATCTTGCCATCGGTCACTTTGGTCGTTTGATCGGAAGCTGATTGACTGTCTAGCTCGCCGAGTTCGTCCATCACGTACTTTTTCGAGCTGGATGCGATGACGTGTTTTTCTCCCGAGGATGCGTCACCAAAAACGATGTGAATCACCTCACCCTCGAAAGTCACAACGTGAACGGTGTGTCCGCCTTCGGTCGTTGACTTGTAGTCAGGGGCGGCTAAGAGGAACCCCTCCAGGTTCCCTGTGGAGTCTTTGAAACGAACGTTGACGCTCAAACCCTCGATCGGATCGTCCAAGCTATCAATCGTCGCAGTCAAGTGAATCGCTTGCTTCATCGGATCAAAGCCCAAGGACTCGATCAGTGCCTCCATCGCTTTCTCGGGATCTTTTTCCATTTGCTGGGCGGTCAGCTTGATCCCGGCCTCGAGTAGCAATTTGCCGATCTCGGACTCGGCAAGCGTATCGAGGTCCAAATCGATTTTTAGAAGCGGCGTGCCCGGATTGCCCATGGGAGCGGCCGCATCGGCCGTCCCGCCGGCAAGCAGGGCGAAGAGGATCGGGAGCATCAGCAGCGCTTTCAAGCAGCGTGATGCGGTGTTTCGAATGGATCGTCGTTGAAGCACGTTTCGTCCTTGTCAGGAAAGGAGAGAGCAATGAAGGTGGTGCACCATGGTGGTGTAAAACGTTCTACGACGACCGACCTGAGAACGTTACGGTCGAATCGAAAAAAGAAGTGGCTTGTCTTTTAAAAGCCTCAGTGAGTTTCACGACTGCGACGCCAGGGCTTCCAGCAAGCAAGCCAATTGCCGGTCGGCATCTCTCGCCTCGGCGATCTTTTGTAACCACGCGACTTGTGGCTGGCTGAGCGGGACCGGTTTTCCAGGTTCTGGAATGTCTCGTGTAAGCACCTGAACCATGGCATGGATCAGCTCTACGATTCCATCGCCTTGCGTGGCAACGGTGCGCAGTGCGTATCGAACCTCCGGTGCGACCGGATTGGGTGCAGCCAAATCCGCCTTGTTTAGGACATCCAGCACGGGAATGCGTTTCTCCGTTTTTGTCTGGAGTTGTCGCAAGTCTTCGTTGGATTCGTGACCCGGTTGGCTAACGCAGACGAGCAAATCAGCCTGATCAATGGCGGCTTGAGCACGTCGAATACCTTCGCTCTCAATGACATCGTTGCTCGCATGCAAGCCCGCCGTGTCACGCAGCCTCACCGGCCAACCCTCCAAAACAGTATCGGCATCCAGAACGTCGCGTGTCGTCCCCGCCAGTTTCGTTGCGATGCTGCGTTCATAACCAACGATCGCATTGATCAGGCTACTCTTGCCAACGTTCGGTGGGCCCGCCAGAACAATGTCAAACGGGACATGCAAGCGAGTTCCCACGTTTCGCGCAGCCAAAATCGTCGATGCCTGCTGTGCAACCTGCCCGACGTTTTGATGAGCATCATCCAGCAATTGGATTGCGGACTTACACCAGTCATGCATCGCACCACGATACTGATCGAGTGCGATTGCGGCAGGCTGTTTCGCCGCGCAGCGAATCAGCGTCCGCTCGGCTTCGGCTCGTAACCAGTCGTCCGTCCGCTCAGGTGTTCCGCCATTCTCGTCTGCATCCGGCTTCGTCGCTCCTTCGGCGAGCATGTCATTGATGATGCGATCGACCGCCGCAATGCCACCATGACAGTGGATCTCGAAGCGGTCGTCTGATTCGGGTACGACGACGATGGACTCACCTGAATCACTTTCGTCGAGGGTTTGTCTTGCCCAGCGACCGTATCGCACCTGACCGGGCTTGAGCTCACGGCTTGAGACAGCGGTTTCGAAACAGGACTCGAGTACCTCGCGTGAGTCCTTGCCGGAGAGTTCGACGACGGCGATCGCCGCTTTGCCGGAACCGGTAAGGACGCGGCAGACGGCATCTCGCGAAGCAGTAGGCCTGTCATCGTGCGTCATTAAATTCGTCGCTGCAGTCGTGCTCGAAAGGCACTCAAGTCGATCGCATTGATCAATCCGTTCGCGTCGTAATCCAAGTCACTCCGATAACCGTCGTCCGACTGCGGCAGGCCATAGGACAAACGAAAGACACTCAAGTCCTCGCGGTCAACTTGGCGGTTGCCATCGAGGTCACCAAAGAAACGAAAGAACGCATCGGTCGCTTGAGAGCCGAATTGGAAGTCACCTCCGGGAATGTCATCGTTATCCCCGTCGAGCGCGACACCGGTCTCGGCGCTACGAACCTTGGAGGCATCGATTTGGAGCGCATAGAATCCGTCGACCAGAGAACCGGAGCTTGCATCGACATTGACTCCCGAGAACGACAACGTCGCCCGCGTATTTCCGTCGATTTCCTCTAATGTTACTTGGGTAACCACGCTCTGGCTGGACTGGGTGGAGTCCACTTTCGAAACCGCGATGGCTCCTGATTCAAGCGTCACACGTTCATTGAAATCCACCGTGACGCTTCGCAGCATCGAACGAGTATTCGCGTCATCTTCGATTCGTACGGATGCGATTTGCGGCGGAGCGTAAGGTAGCCCTGGTGCGAATCCAGGCGAACCGATGTCGCCCGATGCCAACGGGGCACCGGGTGACCGCGCGTCGTTCTGTCCCGATTCCGAACGGGCCCAGTTTCCACCGACGTTATTGTCGGATTGAAGGTCCGTCAGATAGATGCTGGACGCATTGTTGTCGCTCGGCCAAACATTCCCATCATCATCAAAGTTGACGACATCTTGCTCTTGGTTATCGCTATCAAGCAGCTGCAAGATCTCGCTGGTTGCCGAAGGACCGTTGGCGAGGCTCCCCCATGCAACGCCGATCGTGAGGGTTTCTTCAGGCACCGCCCATGCTTGACGGAATTCTTGCGTGTTAAGCGATGCATTGTGCAGTACCGCAATCTGACCGGGCTCCAGGACGGTTTCCGACGGTATCGCCGACCAATCGCCTTGGTCTTCGTCATCAAGACGCCAGTCACTGATGTCGGCAGCGTTCGGTCCCAAGTTCAAAATTTCAACCCATTCGTTCAGCGGCTCGGCACTGCTGGGGTTGTACATGATTTCACTGATCAAAACGCTCGGGCGGTCATTGTCCAATACGCTCGCCGTGAGCACCTGTGTGGGTAGGTTTCCGAAATCCGTGTCACTGCTGGTCACTTCGTGTTGGATTTGGCTGGTATGCGTGCCTTCCGAAGCACTGTCGTCGACCGCGGTGACGACCAGTGTTTGCGGCGTCAACGCGTTGCCAGGTGTAAACGATAGTGTTTTCGACGTAACACCATCGACGAGTGTTTGACCGTCGGTGGTGACGGTCACCGTCACATTGGCGGCGGGCACTTGGTTGAGCGCGATCGAGTAGCTGTCGCTACCGCCGTTTTCCGAAACCGTCGTGTTGCCATCCGATTCGCTGAAAGCCAGGTTCGCCGTGCTGCCGCCATCGAGTTCGTAGTCAACGACCACCGGCAAGTGATCGCTCGCTTCCGCGAGCGCGTTTAGAATTGTCGGTGTGTAGCCGCTGCCGGTTGTGATGTCACTGTTAAACGTGTGCGTTCCATCATTACCAAACGCTCGATACGACCCGTCGATGTACTGCAGGCCTTCGTCATCGAACACGGCGGCGGAGGCGAGTTGGAAATCAAACCGGTCGTCCATTCCTCCGGGACCATTGATGGCCGGATTCTGGGTGTGGATGTCCAAGAAATTTCGATTGTTGTTCCACTCGCCGGGTTCATCGATGGGGTCGAAGAGTTGTCCGGGACCGGAAGACAAAAAGTTCTGATAGGCGCCTTCGCTGGAGCCTTGGATATTAAAGTCCCCCAACACCACGACATCTTGGCCGCTGCCAAGCGCATCGATGTTGACTCGAATCGCGTTGGCTTCGGCGGCTCGTCTCGCCGAGTCCGAGGAGCCCGCTTTGAGGTGCGTGGTGTAAAGGTAGAAGTCGCTCGCTCCGGTGGTTCCAAGCGGGCGGAACTGGCCTCGCAAAATATTGTGGGCGAAGTCTTGCATCCCAGAGGTCTCGGGCACGACCAGTGTTGAGACCAATTCGAAGAGACCGGTGTCGTAAACAAACCCGGTTGCATCGTCGCCTGTGTCCAGCAAAGTCACCGCGCGCGAGTACGTGCGAGTGGGGTAGAGATCCTCGAGAATCGAATCGATCCTCGCAATGGAATTGCCGCCGTCTTGCGTGTTGTCCGTCTCCTGCAACGCCACGATCGAGGGAGGGATGGATTGCCCCCCAACTGCTTCCTCGCCGATGGCTTGAAAAACGGTGCGAAAGTAGGCGTCTTCCGTCGGGTTGTCGGGGCCGTTAGCGGTGTTCCACGCAACGACTCGGACGGCGGAGAGGCAAAGTCTCCGCTCGAGTATTTCAAGGGCGGAGGATCGGGAGCGGATGCGATGGATTTTCATTCCAACAGCGTCGTCAAACCGCGGGCAATTGAAAAGCCCTTTCCCGGGAATCCCGGCAACAGACTCTCCGCGGCAGCGGCGGGCACGATTCGCCCCTATGCTGCATTCTGGACGGCCGCAACGGCGCGTTGGAAATCGTCGCTTAGCAATGAACGGCGTTTTCGAAAGTGATCCAGAACGCGGGACCCCCGATCACGCAAGATGGAACGAACCCACTGAGGTTTCAGTTTTTCTCGACTAAACAGATGCAGTCCGCGGTAGGAAACGAGATGGCGGTCGTAGTGATGCGCGACTTCCTGCAGAGCACGCTGGGACCACAGCGAAATGTGCTGTCCGCCATCGAGGACGTAGTACCACCACTGGTGCGGCAGAGGCGTCGGCTCGGGCAAGACCTCCGTCGAGATCAACCACTGGTCGGCCATTCGATCCAGCCGCTCGAGTTCTTGATGGGGTGAAGCAAAGTGTTCGAAGACCTCGAATGCGGTCAAAAAGTCAAAGTGATTCCCGCCGGACGAATTTTCAGTCTCGCTCGCGTGAGCTTGCGCAGCGTTGCTGGCTTCCAAACCGACGGCGAAGAGGTTGCGGCAGTGTGGGTCACGATGGAAAAAATAGTGTCCTCGATCACGCATCATCCGAGTGAACATGCCATAGCCACCTCCGTAGTCAACGCTATCGATGACTTGTGGAAAGACATAACGCAACACGCGGTCGGTGATGCGTGCGAACCGTTCGTTGCGGGAGATCAGTCCGACGTCGGTGGAGACGATCACGCTTCGGTAAGCTTCGTCCAACCAATACGGCTCTTCCGATTGCACGAAATGACAATCCCGGCAACGGAAGTACTCGATCGTGTATTTCGAAAGGATCTGCGCCGACGCGAAGGATTCGGAAACACCGTGACAGACCCGGCATGTCATAGTCATTGTGCAATGTCCGATGAAAGGAGAGCCATGCTGGGAAGTTTGATGAGGGTAACCGGGCTACGCGGGTGAGGAAGTCAATTGGTGATCGGCTTTGGTTTCATTTCGTTCAAGCACACGACGATAAACCTCTGCAGTCCGCTTCGCTGTTTCTGACCAAGTGAAACGGCCCGCACGTGCAAGACCACGCTCGATGATGGAAGACGCATTCGGTAACTGCCCCGCGATCGACGCCTCAAACAGGTTGCCGAGATGGGAGACTTCGTCAATACCGAAGTAGTAACCCGAGTCGCCGACCACTTCTCGCATGACCGGCAAGTCTGACACCAAGACGGGCGTCCCGCACGCCATCGCTTCCAAGGAAGGCAACCCGAAGCCCTCCGCACGGGACGGAAAGACAAACGCCGAAGCATTTTGATAAAGCGTTCGGAGAACCGAATCCGTCACACCAGGCAACGAAATCACCTGGCTTTGATCGGTCCAACCGAGTTCGGATCGTTCACGTCGTTTTACCGGAGGACCGGCCACAACCAAGCGAGCTTCCTTTGGCAGCGCGTGCCGTACTCGGTGCCAAGCATGCCAAACCAGAGCGAAATTCTTGTAGCTGTTGCGACGACCGACGAACAGGACGTAAGGACGATTCAAGGTCTCCGGTGGAGCGGCCGCGGGAGTGACATCTTGCAGTGACGTTCCCAACGGAATCACCGTCGCCTTTGCGGCGTGCTTAGGATAACGCCGCTGGAGCTCCGCTTGAGTCGAGTGTGAAATGCAGATCAATTGATCCGCGATCTCAATGGCGTTTCGTTTCAGTGCGCTGTGTTTGCCAGACGGATCCAAATCGGGGTACGCTTCGTGGACGAAATCCAGGACCGTGATCACAAGTGGTCGACCCGACTTCCGCAGCGGACGTCGGCAAAGACCACTGTAGTACGTCCAGTGGTCCAGGTCGGCTTCCGTTTCCTGCGCAAGCTGGATGATGTTTCGCTGCAAGGACTCCCGCGTCCACTTTCGCAGCCAAGAAATCGTCGGCTCGGTGCGGACATCAAGTCGGCGAAAGTTGGGGTGGGCCAACTCAACACGGCATTCTTCCGGGCCCAGCAAGGTGGGCTCGCATTCGACCGGCAAGTGGTTGATCAGCTCGGAAAAACACCGCGCGACACCACCTTGGCGTAGCATCTGATAGATCGCACCCTCGTACAACACTTTCATTCGTACAGCACTTTCATTCGTACAACTTTAATTCGCGAATTGTGAGCGAGGGATTTCATGTGGGGCGTTCGCTCGCTAACTGGGCTGTTGATTTAATAACCGCAGGGTCAGCGAGGATGGTATTGATCCCTCGCTAACGCTTCGGGTTGTGATTTGGAGATCGCATCAACAAGAGTCATCACAGCAACAGCCCGTAACGCTTCGGGCTACCCGCGGCTTGATCGCGGTCCCGGGCGTGACATTAGCAAATCACGAAAGAAATCCGAAAGATGAATTTGTCGGCGGTGTACGCGTTGGCTTGATGATTCATTCCTCTGGCTTTGATAGCAATGACTCGGGAACGGTTTCCGGCCAATCGCCCGTCATTCGGACCGACTGGAATTCGGTGCCATGACGCAAGTCACCGCCCAGGCCGATCTCGGCGCGGGCGCGGGCTTTGAAGGTGACCAACGGTTCTCCGTTGAGCGTCATTGAAATCTGTCCGTTGCGTTGTTCGACCTTGAAATCGTTCCATCCTGCCTGTGGAACCGTGTTTTCGAATTCATGGATGAGACCATCCCACGGGATGGTGGGTTGGCCGCGATGGCGAAGCCGCGCGGTCACTTTGTTGCCAGTGAAGGAAAACAGCACCTTTCCGACCAGCAGGTAGGCCTGATTCAATTCCTCTGGCTCCGTTTTGGATTCCTGTTCATCTCCATCAGCACTTTCGTCTTGGCGGATTCGAAATTGCCCCTCGATGGCCTCGCCATCCATGAGTGCTCGCGAATAGGTTAGCAAGCTGAAGCACTGTTCTTCGAGCGACACGCCACGATTGGAGAACGTCGGTTCGGATTCGACATCCTCTTGCGCGGGCAAACGCAAGACTCCGTCTTCGACCTCCCATTCTTGCATCTCGATCGTACGAACTTGATTCCCCATTTGGCTGTAGCCTGTGTTGATTTCCACGTCCGGTTCGTTGGTCTCGAAGAGGAGTTTCGTCGGCAAAGAAAACTCAGGAAGCCGAGCCAAGCCTTGTGTTCGAAAGCCGACGAAGTCCGCGTTGATCAAATCAATCTGACGTGGGATCGTGACGTCGCCGGTGATTCGCAATTTCTTCCATGCGTACTCGCCGCTATTTCCGAGGTTCAATCGCAGCCATGGCGACGAAGTCACGTCGGCGTCCACCTTGGCATACTTGGTCTCTCCAAGAGTCCCCGTCACGCCTTCCCGTGACACTTCGATCGCTTCCTTATTCCAGGCTCGTGGTTGATACCGCTCGGTGAGGAACTCTTTCGAAGAGTTTCCTCGGCCAACGATCATGATGGTTCCCTCGTCGATCGAATCCGCCGCATCCACACCTGCCATGTTTGCGCTTGATGGCGAATCGCTCGTGACGCGGAAGGCAAGGTCTCCGTACTCAAGGTCGGGTCCACGAAGGGGATAGTCGAGCTTGGATTTGATTACCAGCGAAGGCTGTT
Source organism: Planctomycetota bacterium (assembly GCA_039821235.1). Taxonomy (GTDB): domain Bacteria; phylum Planctomycetota; class Planctomycetia; order Pirellulales; family Pirellulaceae; genus Stieleria. The sequence continues at coordinate 1,487 of JBCBOO010000165.1, read as the reverse complement.
TCTCTGGATCGGTTTCTTCCGTTTGCGAGCTGGTCACGAGATTCCTGGTCACGAGATCATTGCTCGCTTCGAATGAGACCGTGAAATCACCGACGATCGGGAACGGCAGTGTCAGGCGATTTTGTCCTGCTTGACTGAGCCAGGCTCGAGTCACTCCCTCATCGGTCGCGAACAGCGTCGGTCCTCCCATGACGGAATAGCTCGTATTCCTACGCTCTTCAAAAACAAAACCATCAAACGGTTTATCGTCGGAAAATCCTTGGAGCGGGAATTTGCGTCTCAATTCACCCACGGCCATCCAGTTGTAGGTATTGGATTGGAGATAGCTGGAACTGTCCCGTAGCGTTTCCCAATCGTCGAGGGTCGCTTTCCGCGGGACCTCCGACTGAATCGCCCGAATGACCAGGAAGAATGCGGCAGGATTGAAGCTGGATTGGTTGTACCTCTGTTGTTCATTCATTGCCTCCTTCGCGTCGACCGCTCGTTTTCGAAGTTGTTCTAGTGCGGCTTCGAAGTGTTTGGACAGCTCGTCGCTCGTCGTTTGGTTGGCGATTCCATCGGCTTGCAACAGGAGTGCCAACATGCAGCTCGCTGCATCGCCGGGTTCTTTCGAAAGTTCGCGCAATCGCTTTGCCACTTCGGCGACCCGGTCACTTTGCACGGCCGCGTCGGCCAAGAGGACCGCACTATCGATGGAACGATAAAGCCGTTCGTCGAACTGATTGGGCAAGAGGAGTTTGTCGATCCCCGAGAGGATGTCTTGACGGTACGCTGCCAGGTCCGTCAGAGGACTTTCGCCGACTGTTTGCCGCATGAATTCCGGCAACTCAATGAGTTCGGTCGCCGCAACACCGACCGATGCGGCGCGGGGTAACGATGCAACGAGTGTCGGATCGACCTTTAGCGATTCCGGGAGCGGTTCCAACATCAACTTTGTCAGGAAATCAACTCGTTCCGATGCGTCGAGTGACACCAGGTATTCAAACAATAAGTAGTTGGTGTTGTATTGAGCTTCGTCATAGGAGAGCCAGCTCGACTGCAGCAGCGGCAGGAGTTGGTCTCGTCGAGCGATGAACTGTTCGCGATTTTCTTTCGCGTTCATTCGATTCGGCAGCATGCTGCCGGGCGAGATGGATTCGACCCGCGATTGGACTTCGCGGGCGAACGACTGAGAGGCGTAAGGATTGCCGGAGTACTGTGCGGCACGTTGCCCGGCCTCAATCAGCAATTGATCGATTTGTGACTTGAAGGCCTCCGGTTCGGCGTCTTTCAAGAACTGATCGCCCGCCCGTTGAATCATTTGCATTGCGCTTTCAACGTAGTAGGGCTGAACGGATTGCTGTTTAAGTTTCAGACCGATTCGCTTGCACAGCTTGCTCGCTTCTCGTCGGCAATCGTCAGGAAGGGATTCGTTGGTCGCGATCGGAAGGATCGCTCGCAACACGGCATCGAGCGGCTCAATGGCCTGTGCCGCGGTCGCCAGCATC
>JBCBOO010000164.1:0-14404 GCA_039821235.1 Planctomycetota bacterium | reverse complement strand
CCGCATTTAAGCAAACCAGGCTTCCCGACCGCCCTGACTACGACCGAGCCAACGCATTCCTGATCGACGCACGACGCCGAGCGATGGAAACCGACCTGCCATGAACGACGCAAAGATCATCGACAATGACAAGCTGATCGCCCACGTACGAACACATCCTTACCCGGTCGTGTTTGCGACGATCAGCGGTGCGCATCTGTACGGATTTCCATCGGCCGATTCGGACTTCGACTTGCGCGGCGTCCATCTGCTGCCCCTCGAAACCGTCGTTGGCCTCGATGAAGGTGATCATACCGTCGAGAAAGAGGGCATCTACGATGGGCTGGAGATCGACTTGGTCACGCACGACGCTTCAAAGTTCTTCACTTTGATGCTGAAGCGAAACGGCTACGTTCTCGAACAGATCTTCTCACCGCTGGTCGTCTTCACAACACCTGAGCATGATGAATTGAAGTCGATCGCAGCCAATTGCATCACCAAGCATCATGCCCATCACTACCTCGGTTTTGCAGCGACACAGTGGAAACTGTTCGGCAAGGAGTCACCACCGCGAGTCAAACCGCTGCTGTATGTTTTCCGCGTCCTACTCACCGGGATTCACCTGATGCGAACCGGAGAGGTCGAAGCCAACCTCCTGCGGCTCAATGAGACCGCCGGACTCAGTTACATCGACGAGCTGGTCGACCGCAAATCGAACGGTCCCGAGAAGGGAACACTCGATGCGACAGATCTCGCGTTCTATGAAAGCGAGTACGAAAGGCTGACCGCCGAACTCGAGAGTTCGCACGAAAGCGGTACACTTCCCGACCTGCCATCGGCAAGGCCAGCTCTAAACGATCTGTTGGTGCGGCTGCGGCTCCGCGAAGTCGAATCGTGACACCCTGTTTCGATGTTCGCACAGCAAGGACGGGTTAAAAAGGCGCATGGGTCACTTACGGGGCTGACGTCCGCTGTCCGGGGTCAGCGTGCTTGCATCTTCCTTGACTGAACGGAGCCATCCGTCCAGGGCAGTTGACAATCGCTTTTTCTCGTCCTCATCTTTTAGAGCATGTTCACCCGCCAACTCCCTGGGGTTGCGGGCCAGGTCGACGAAGTTGTGAGCGGGAATAACAGTACCGTCGACAGTCTTGACCGGCTTGCCGTTTCGGATCTCTTTCAGCGTGCCCATGCGCACGGCGTTGAATCGATCACGCCAGGACCAATAGAGCTCGTCGTTTGGGCATTCGGTCTTGCCGAGAAGCCATGGCAGGAGGTTCTTGCCTTCCAAAAGGGGATGCTCCGCCGTCTTGCCAGCCACTGCGGTGAACGTCGGCAGAAGATCGAGGGAGATGACGGGACCGGAGACCACCCTGGCTTTTCCGAGTGTACCTGGCCAGGATGCGATCATTGGCACCCGAATGCCCCCTTCGTAGACATCGCCTTTCACGCCGGAAAACGGGTCGTTGCGAGACGTATTCTTGCTTGTTGGACCGCCATTGTCGCTGAGAAAGACGACCAGAGTGTTTTCACGCAGACCTTGCTGATCGAGCTGCTCAAGTAATCGGCCGATGTTGTTATCCAGGCAGGTCATCATGCCGGCCATGATCCGCCGGTTCGGGTCCTTGATGTGTTCGTTCGCCGCAATGTCCTTTGGCTTGGCCTGCAGTGGCGTGTGAGGAGCGGTGTAGGAGAGATAAAGAAACCAAGGATTCACGTCCTTGCTGTTGATGAAGTCAATCGCCGCGTCGGTAAGGATATCGGTCTTAAACGCGCCGGCTTCACGCTCGAACGATTCCGGTTGCCGATCAGGTCCCTTGAACGTGAAGTAGTTGGCACTCGAACCGTTTGCTCCTCTTCTACGGAAAGGAAAGTAGTGACCGCCACCACCGACGAAAAAGAGCCCTTCATCGAATCCCCGTTTCCAGGGCTTGGCCGCAGCAACACGTTCTTGCGAGTGAGCCTTCACTTTTCTGATCTTGCGGTATTCGTCTCGCACCTTCTTGCTCAACATGGCTTCCGTGCCTTGACCGATATGCCACTTCCCGACAAGACCCGTTCGATAGCCCGACTGTTGGAGGTACTCGGGCATCAGGGGAAGAATACTCGGATCAGGAAGGCCGTGGTTGGTTTCATTGTCGTCGTACCCGAAGCGAGCTTGATGGACACCGGTCATGATTCCGGCACGCGACGGCCCACATTGCGGAGCGGTGACATAAGCATCGGTAAAACGAATGCCTGAGGCTGCAAGTCTGTCGATGTGAGGCGTGCGTATATCCTTGCTGCCTTGGCAGCTCAGGTCGGCATACCCAAGGTCATCCACCAGAATGAAGAGGATGTTAGGACATTCGTTTTCTGATGCCGAAACGGGTGCAAACACGAAGCAGCCGGCGAGGGCAAATAGGCTTGTCAATCTCACCATGTTTAGTTTTCCTTTGTTGATCTCTTTGCGGGATTGCCGACGACGAGGTGTTGCCGTCCTGATTATGACCAATCAATCATGGCTGGGTTTGGCTGGAGGCCTTTGAGAAGCCATGGTTCCTGATTTCTCTGGGAATCCGCAGGATTCGCTGTCCCCTTTCTAGTCTGACGGGACAATTTCTTGTGATCGTCAGCCTGTCGAGAGACCAATGGACGCAACATCACTGTTTGAAATCTTGATTCGTGAAAACACAGACATGCTCTTCGCATACATCCGGTCAGGAGTACGTGATCAGCATGCGGTGGAAGATCTTTATCAGGAAACTGTCCTGACCGCCTGGAAACGTCTCGATACCTTTGACCGAGAAAGGCCGATCGGTCCGTGGTTGCGAGGAATCGCTGGTAAAACGATGCTCGCCTACTATCGAAAGACTTCGCGCGCAGCTCAGCCAATTGACGAGGAGTCGCTTCAGTGGCTCAGTGATCGTTTTGAGGCGATTGGTTCACTCCAAGGTGACACGTTTTACGACAAGCTAGCCGCGCTGCGCGAATGCATCGAATCACTCCCGGAGACTTACCAGCGTCCGATCACGCTGCGTTATACCGATCAGCGATGTCTAGGCGAAATTGAGTCAATTTTGAGCCTGGCGAAGGAAACGTTGAAGAAACGTCTGGCCCGCGGTAAAGCGCGTTTGGCCAGCTGCCTGGAAAGTAAATTGAGAATTGCTGAGACGTCGTGATGAACGGGGTAGAAGAATCGAAGCGAGAACAGCTCAGGGATTCCTGGATCGAGTCACTACTTGCCAGTGCGGTGACGCCGCAAGATCACGGGGATCACGTTGCCCGTGCGATGAAGCGAATCGACGAGCCCGAGGCCACCCACAAAGCCACTGTGACGCGAAAACCGAAAAGATCATTGCGTTGGGGAGCAATCGCGATTGCCGCATCAGTTCTTTTGGCCCTGTTCTTGCTGATTGATGGTGGTGGCACGTCCTCCACAGCCATGGCTGCCGTTCAACGATCATTGAACGTGGCTGCCGAGCAGATGACTCGCAAGTATCTGCTGCAGGTACAGTATCGCACGTCGACCGAGCAAGAAGCCCAAAGCGATATCGATCTGTACGTGCGAGGTCACGACCGTTTTGCGTTGCGGCATCCGGGTCTCCTGCCAGGCAATAGTTTTTGGCTGGGCAAGAATCAGATCGATGAGTGGGTCGTTCCTCCGATTGGTCCAGTGCGAATCGGCAACGACATGGTCCTCAGCCGCTGGCTTGCGTCGCAGCAGCAACTCGACACTCCTTATCTGCATCTCACAACGCTGTTAACGCGGATGTCGGATGGCTACCGTTTGGAAGAAAAGTCCGATGAAGAAATCACACTTCCCGATGGAACAAAAGAGACGTGCCAACACGTTCTCGCCAAGCTCCAACGGGCCGACGAAGGGAATTCTCCTCCTGACACGATCGAACTTTGGGCGAGCCGTGAAACCGGCATGGCGATTCGAATCGTCGTGCGGTGGAAGCTGGCAGCCGGTCAAATTGGAAGAGAGTCCATTGTATTGACGTTCCAAAGTGACGAGCCCTCGCTTTCGGACCAGTGGTTCACTCCCGAAGCCCACTATCAGGGCCAACGGGGCATCATGCGAGTCGATTCACTCGGCCAACCCGCATTGGAATGACCCTAAGGCACGAACCATCGTCTCGGACCGACCTGTCTTGCCTTTTATGACCAGGAACTTTTTATGACTCGCTACCCACTGCTCATTGTTGTTGGTTACGTCTGCTTTACGACGTCTTTGTCAGCTGGCGAACCCAAGCCGACCTTTTCCAACGATGTCGCCAAGATCATTCATGACAAGTGCACCAGCTGTCATCGACCTGATTCGTCCGCTCCGTTTTCGTTGATCACCTACCGTGACGTTCAGCAGCGGGCTGAGACCATTGGTGCGGTCTTGGACATGGGCTACATGCCGCCCTGGAAACCGGTTGATCATGGGATTGCCTTTGCAGGCAACCGAAGCTTGTCAAGCGAAGAAAATCGAAAGATCAAGGCTTGGATCGACGCCGGTTGCCCCGAAGGAGACCGCGGACAGACACCGGATCCTCCGCAAGTCAGCAAAGGTTGGATCCTTGGTAAACCAGATCTGGTCGTCCGGATGAATGGTACGTTCGACGTCCCTGCGGACGGTCCCGACATCTATCGTTCCTTTGTCTTTCCGCTCGACCTACCCGAAGACAAATGGGTGAAAGCGGTCCAGCTACGGCCCCGCGCCAAGTCATCGGTGCACCACGCTCTCTTCTTCGTCGACACTGCGGGCAATGCTCGAAAATTGGATGGATCCGACGGGAAGACTGGCATCGCAGGCATGGGATTCCTGGCGGGACTTGGCGAAACAGATAAACCAAACACCGAAGGCGCCGGAACATTCCTGTCGCGACTTCGCGGCGAACGGGGATCCGCAAGCTCGGACGAAAACGAAGCGTACCGCGTGAACGATGGACTTACCCGTGGACTGGGTGGATATGTGCCCGGCAGCACTCCGAACCTGTTGCCGGGAGATTTAGCGATGGCATTGCCGGCTGGAAGCGACATCGTCATGCAAACCCATTTTCACCCCTCTGGAAAAGCTGAGACCGAGCAAGCGGAAATCGCTCTGTATTTCGCGGAACAGCCACCGTCGCGAGAGCTGATTCCAATCATGGTGCCAGCTATGTTTGGATTCGGAGCCAGCATCAAGATCCCCGCCGGTGAGAAGAACTATCAGATTTCCGACAGATTCACGCTTCCCGTCGCCACGCGCGCGATCGGAGTCGCAGGCCATGCGCACTACGTTTGCAGTGAACTGAAACTAACCGCGCAACTGCCCAGTGGCCAAACCAAGGTACTGCTGCACATCGACGACTGGGATCTCGATTGGCAAGACCAGTACCTGTTTTCCGAGCCAGTGGATCTGCCGGCCGGCACGGTGCTGCTTTCGGAACTGGTTTACGACAACTCAGCCGAAAACCCGGAAAACCCACATCACCCACCGCAAACTATCCGCTGGGGACGCGGCTCGACGGACGAAATGGGCAGCATTACGTTGCTGGCGATTGCTGATGATGAAGACGGCGAACAAACGCTGCGAGATGCGGTCCGAGGACACTTTGTTCAATCGGTGGTCCATCGAGAACCTTCGCAAATGGTTGAGATGTTAATGCAACTGGATGACAACCATGACGGAAGCCTGCAACGGAGCGAAACGCCGCCGCGATTGAAGGCTCGTGTGTTTGAGTTTGTTGACGCCGACAAAAGTGGTGCACTGGAAGAGTCTGAAATCGAACGTCTCCTCCGCTTTCGCAAATGGATTGGCCGCTGATCTCTACGCAGGTTCTGTGGTGCTCTTGATACTCGTGCGGGAAATCAAAATTTCTATCAGTGATCCGTCACGTCAAAGGATATTTTTTCAGTTGTGCTCAATGGGCCGGCCTTGAGAGATTTCCCCGCTTGCCAATTGACGGCTACCCAGGAGTCAGATGACGCGGATTTCAGATGGACTGCGATGCCTTTACCTTTGGAGGCAGGCACGACTTCCATCGTTTCCACTTTCGCCGATTGGTCCTTCGGTACCAGGGCAGTCACCCACAGCGCTTGGGTCCCCACTTGCCTTGCCATCACCCAGCGCTGCTGGCCGGGGGCGAGTCCGACTCCCGGAACGTCGCCCCACACGACGCGGACAGGATTCGAGCTGTGGCAAAGCCATTTCATACTCAGAGGTGGGCTCTTGAGCTTGTTCCCATAGGGAGCCTGGATGCCTTCCCATTCGATCCACCAATCATCCGAGAGATTCATTTCCCTCAGATTGCTTGGCACATCGTAGCCCACGCCTGGCGGAGTCGGTTGAACATTGTTGCTTTGATAAATGGACTCGGCGAGGGGCGTCGCTTCGAGGGGACGTATGGGTTTTGACTCGGCGCTGGTGGCCCGGACCTTGCCATAGGACGCAAGGACCCAGTCGTAGGTGTGTTCGGTATCGGAAGTCGCTCGGTCCACCAGCAACTGGATTCCCTGGACAAAGATGAGCGAACGTTTCAGCCAAACTCCGGGATAGGCACTTTCGTCGGACACAACCACCACCTGCGGACCGCCGACCGGTGTGCTCAGATATTCCACCTTGCCCATGGCTTTTTGCTGGCACGATTCATCGACGGTGATGGTGTTATGACTGATCGTGTTCCGTGCCCAACTGAAGTGCAGGGGATTCTTGTAATTGGAGCCGCAGTCGTCGTGCAGTGGTTGCCCATGCGAATAACCGACAACGCCGAGCATGTCGTAGTGGCAATGGCCGCCGTGATGTTTGCCGTGACGGATGAGCGCCCAGTTCTCAAGACCGGGTTTCCCTCCGTCGTGGAGAATCGTGACGCCGAAATCGGAAAGGTGCCGGGACTCCATCTCGATCTCGGGCGCCGGTGGCAAATCCGACACGGTGAATTCCAGATCCCTGCCCTTAAGGAACGGAATGAGATAAGGATCTCGAGTGAGCCAATAGGCGGCGATGTTGCTGGCCGGGTAGGGGTTTCCCAGTCCGCCGTCGGCGATGGAGACCAACCTTTGGTCGGGACGCATGGCCAGAATGGGAAAGCGATAGAACCGGCGCAACCGCTCGCCGAGTTCCTCATTGCTCTGCAGCAGATCGAACCCGTAGAGTTTCAATTCTGCGAGCATGGGAGTGAAAAAGATCTCGGTGGTGATGTGGTAGGAGAGGCTGTTTTCCAGCCATCCTCCGTCTTCGCCGATTCTCTTTTCAATGACGCTCATGATCCCCCGTCTGTCCCACATGGACCACGCGACGAAAGGAGGCCAATCCAGTGCGAGCCCCGCCATGGCTACGGCGCAGGCGGTAGCCATGGTCAAATTGGGAGTGCCCGATCCCCTTTTCATGGCTTCCTCCAGGCATGGAACGATCCACCTGTTTCCGATCGTCTTCAGATCCTCGTCAGAGAGCAGGCCGGCTGCCCGCAGACGGCGGATGCACCATAGCGCTTCTTGAGCGAACCGCGCTTCCTCGCCCACCAGCCAGATGAGACGGGTACCATATTTACACTGTGGTAGGTTGGGATAGACCTCAGCCATTCCCAGCAACATCTCGCGGGCCGGCTGGCTGTAGTGTTCGTCCCCGCTGATCATGGCAGCCATCCCCATGTCGGCAAACGTGGTCCGAAACAGGCCGACACGCTTGCTGCCCATTTCGATTTGTTTCGGCGTCCAGCTTCTTTCGCACTCCGGGCAAGTTTTGAGGCCATGTTCCCCTTCGATGAGAGGAACTCTCCGGGGGTTATGCCAGACGTGATACCCTCTTCTAATCCATTGCCCTTCGGAGGGAGGTTGGATGGGACTGCCCAATTCGTCGAGCGTCTCATCCATTTTTCGCTTGATTGCCAGGAATCGTCTTTCGGCCCATGACTCGTTGGCAACTTTGTCACGGATGTTGGTGACAAAATCCTCGCCAGGCGGCGTGATCTCTGCCGGCGTCGCCAGACGCAACTTGAAGGTTCCCCGCTTCAGCTTTCGCAGACGTTTCGCCTGTCTATAAAACGTCAATTCACTTTGATCCAACGTGAAGGGAGGTAAGTTCGCAACTGACGCCGCGTCGAGTACGGCTACGACCTGAAACGCGACCTCTTTGCCGGCGGGTACGTCCATGGGTGGCGGAACGATGACCTTAAAATGTTCCGCCGGACTGCACTGCGCAATCACCCGAGTATTGTTTTCGCCATCACCTTGCACTTTAAAGCCGAAACGGTACTCCACCCCACCGTCGGCCAGTTTCTTCCACGCTCTTGCCCCGTAGTCTTCAGAGACTTGTGTGTCGGCTCGTACTGCACCGGTCAGGAACCCAAAAACAAGGATCACTCCCAAACGTGCCACGAGCTTCCTGTTCAAAGAACCTGGCATGAATTGATCACCACGAGCAGTTATCGCATTCACAGTCATGCCTCCTTTGGGACACATCGGGGAAAGCGCGGAATAAGTGGAGCGAGTGTACCAACCGTTCAAGGCCACCGGCTAAGAGAGCATTTTAGCAAGCAACACCGAGCCAAACCGGCGGGATCAGAAAAGTCCGAAAACTCGGGGATCCGACTGTTGATAGGTGGCGACGCATCAATTCTCTTCCACGAATTTTCTTCATTTCGTTGTCCCCTTTTGCTGTTCCCCGGCAACTAATTCTGTTAGGCAATGACTCACTTTGCTTGTGTCACAACCCTGTCTCATTTTTGAGGAACCAGACGGATGAAATTGCCGAAGAGCTTAGGTCGAGTTTTGAGTTCGCGGTACACAGCGACGCGACGGCGACCTGTTCGTGGACGCTCTTTGCGAATGGAAAAGCTGGATGCTCGCGCAATGTTGGCAGCTGATTTTGGGATGGGAGCCTCGATGCTCGCGATGGATGTCAACGCCGACGGAACCGTCTCCGCATCCGATGCGCTCAGCGTCGTCAACCATCTTGCGGGAAGCGAGTCGCGACGCGGCAACGATGGCCTGGGAGAATCTCTGCGTGACGCGAATCGCGACGGTAGGGTCAGTTCGCTCGACGCTTTGACGGTGATCAACCACCTAAGCCGTCAGGGCGGCGGAACGATTCAATTGCGGGAGCTTATCGGACAACGTGAAGACAGAATCAGCGACGCTCAAAAGGAAAACATCCGCCAGCTGATGGTCGACTTGAACTCGATTCGCGCGGAGTCCGAAGTGACACCGGAGCAGATTACACAACTGCTCGGTGACCTAGCGACGGCGGCCGAAGACGCAACGCGACCGAGCGAGGAATCTGTGTCGCAGCTGCTTGAGAATATCCAGGCGGCCGCGGAAGATGAACAGCTCACCCCCGCAGAGTTGGCTGGGTTGAACGCGGATGTGCAGGCGGTGCGCGAAAGTGCGAACATTTCGGCGGAAGACGCACAAGCGGTCGCTGACAGTGTTCGTTCGATCGTCCAAGCCAGCGGCGTGGATCAGGAGGATGTTCAAATCATCGCCGCTGACCTGCAAGCGATCTTTGCGGAGTTTCAAAATCGTGAACCAGTGATCAGCGAAACACAGCGTGAGAACATTCGATCTTTGATTTCCGACATCGCAGCAATCAGAAGTGAATCCGAGGTAACACCAGAGCAAATCGAACAACTGCAGAGCGATCTGTCGGCGATTGCCGAGGGAGCAACGCGACCCGACCGATCACTGATGCTACAACTGCTTCGTGACACGCGCGCCGCACGCAGCGATGGCGAAATTAGCGATGTGGAACGTGAGCACTTGATTTTGGGTGTCGATGCTGTGCTGGAAAGTGCAAATATCCCGCAGGCCGAGCGAGAGGCCGTGATCGCAAGTATCGAATCGATCGTCGATGCCAGTGGCATCACCCAAGAGGATGTTCAAACGATTGCCGAAGGTTTGAACGCGATCCTGACCGAGTTTTGGAACAATCATGATCGTCCGCGAGATCGCTTCTTTCGGCCCTTGCGACGATAAGTTAAACGCGCTGCGCCGCGCCGCATTGCTACAGCGCTTGTTCGTCACGCGAAGAAACGATGCCGTTGAACATCGCGAACGCAGGCACGCTCTGCGGTGCTAAACCTCTCTCGCACTTATGAAACTCATCCGAATCACGCAACACATTACAGGCATCTCGCCCATGCTGCCTATTGCCCTTGTCGTCCTCAATTTGTTGGTTGTGTCCGTAACGACCACTACTGCTGCTGAACCCAATCTCGACTGGAAATTGACCGACATTGACGGGGAAATCCACCAGCCCTTTGAAGACCAGTCAATTCGAGGTCTTGCCCTAATTTTCATTTCAACGGACTGTCCGATTGCCAACAGCTATCAACCGCTGCTTCGGCGTTTAGCCAGCGAATATCAGAAAGTCGGGATGTGCATTTTTATGGTTCACCCTAGCCCGACACTCTCAATCGAGGAAGCTCGCAAACACGCGAGTGAGTTTGGCATCACTGTGCCGGTCGTGATGGACACCGATCGATCGCTTGCGCGTCGAGCGGGAGCGATCGTCACACCGCATGCTTTCGTATTTGCCCGAAATCAGGAAAGCCCCGTCTATCAAGGACGCATTGACAACCTGTACGCCGACTACGGCAAGAAGCGAAATGTCGCAACCACGCACGAATTGGCCGATGCTTTGGAGGCGGTCGTTGCAGGGCGTGCGGTGGAGAATCCAAAAACCAAGCCCGTCGGCTGCTTCATTTCGTACGCAAAGTAGCGAATCATCAACAGGAATTTGAGGAGAGTCCGTTCCGACGGTAGTTCGACATCGTTCTAAACCGAAAGAGGCCAGCGAACCTCGCGCGCGGCAAAGTGTCATTGCACGAGTCCGTCAATTCTGGAAATCAAGATGATCATCTTTGCTTCATTCACAACATCAACGACCGACTCGTCCTTCGAGGGCGAGGCGGGGATGGTGCGTCGTGAGTGACGGTTGATTCCGAAACGATCCACAAAGCCCGCCCGCTGACTCACTTGGCGGGCTTTTTTTTGTGGATGGTTGGTTTCCGATTGATGGCTTTTTCCTGTTCTTCGTTCCCGATCATCTGGCGCTCATGCGAGCGAAAAGGCGATGGAGGCTGCTCACCTCCACCGCTGGCGATCGGTGCGAAACGCTTCCTTTGAAAAGGAGTTTGCGAGCTATGTTTCGAAACGTAATGACGCAAAAGACGTCGATCAACGTTGGCACGATCGGCCACATCGACCACGGCAAGACAACGTTGACGTCCGCGATCCTGGGCGTTCAAGCCGAGAAGGGCTTGGCCAAGTACAAGTCGTACGAGTCGATCGCCAAGGGCGGCATTGTTCGCGACAAGAACAAGACCGTTACCGTGATCGCTTCGCACGTAAAGTACGAAACGGCTACGCGTTGCTATGCTCACATCGATTGTCCCGGTCACGCCGACTACATCAAGAACATGATCACCGGCGCGGCCCAGATGGACGGTGCGGTGTTGCTGGTGTCGGCTGCCGATGGGCCGATGCCGCAAACTCGCGAACACTTGCTATTGGCACGTCAGGTCGGCGTGCCTCACTTGGTCGTTTTCATGAATAAGTGTGATCTGGTCGAGGACGCTGAACTGTTGGATTTGGTCGAAATTGACTTGCGAGAAATGCTCAGCGAGTTCGGATACCCCGGCGACGAGGTCCCCGTGATCCGCGGATCCGCGAAGCAAGCTCATGACGATCCTGCCAACCCCGAAACGATCGCGTGCATCGAGCAACTACTTGACGCACTCGACGATTCGATTCCCGATCCGTTGCGGATGGTTGGCAAGCCCTTCTTGATGCCGATCGAGAACGTTTATTCGATCGCCGGTCGCGGTACGGTCGTGACGGGTAAGATCGAGCAAGGAATTGTGCGCGCAGGCGACCCTGTCGAGATCGTTGGCTTGGCCAGCGACACCGACAGCGACGTGATTACCCAAGTCGAATCGTTCGGTGAAGTCCTGGAAGCAGGCCGCGCCGGCGACAACGTTGGCGTGTTGCTCCGTAAGACCGCTCACACGGCGATTACGAAGGGACAGGTGTTGGCAAAAGCCGGAAGCGCGACTCCGCATCGCAACTTCGAGGCGGAAGTCTATGTGTTGAAGAAGGAGGAAGGAGGCCGCCACACGCCGTTCTTTGACGGCTACGCACCTCAGTTTTTCTTCCGAACCACGAACGTGACCGGCAGTGCATCGGTGATGGACGGCGTGCAGATGGCGATGCCCGGCGACGGCGTTCGCTTGAGCATCGCCTTGAAGCAACCGATCGCCATTAGCGAGGGCGACCATTTCGCCATCCGAGAAGGCGGAAAAACCGTCGGCTCGGGTGTCATCACGAAAGTCGTTGCCTAGTTCATCACACGCAAAACGCCCGCGGTGAAGCAATCTACCGCGGGCGTTTTCCTATTTGAGAATCGATCGGTGCGTATCGCGAACCCTTGGTGGCTATGGATGGTCTCCATCGTTGCGATCGACTGGTGGGGTTCCGGCGGCGCGGGCTTTCACGCTTTCGGGTGTTTGCTTGCTCGTGTTCCGTGCGACGGGTTTTAAAACGAACACCAGTCGAAGTAGCTCAGTGGATAGAGCATCAGTTTAGGGAACTGACGGTCACGGGTTCGACTCCCGTCACGCACCAACGTTGGCTGAAAACCAACTCCGCGAGCACGAAAGTGTTCACCATGAAGCTGGCGGGCAGTCGGTTGCCTCGTCGAATCGGCTTGCAAACGTCGATCGGCCTCGGTCGTGACACGTTTACTCGGCAACACGATGGTTTCGCCCTGCAGGTTTGCAGACGAATCATCCGGCAACGTCGGACAAAACTGATAACGGCCTTTGATGGATGGATTGGAATCGCGAAGCCTCGGCGACGCCTTACTGATCCGAACGTGAAGCCGCGAATCAGTGGACGCCGATCGCTTGTGGGTGGCTCAGAGCGAACTTCCGCAAATGTTTCGTGTGATTCAGCGAACAATCGTCTGCCCAAAAGCCTCTTTCTTTCAATTCAATCGAAAACGAAGCCGCCGGCGAGTCGGCAATGAATCTCGCCAATGGTTCAGGAGAATGATCCGATGTTGTTCAAGAAGATTCACATCCGCAGCTACGAAGTCGGTCTGAAGTTCCGCGATGGCGAACTCGTGAGCTTGGTCGGTCCTGGAAAGCACTTCATGTTCACGCGATTCGGCAAAGTCCGCGTTGACGTGGTCAGCAAGCGTGATCCTTGGATCGACAGTGAGCAACTCGACGTGATCGTGAAGTCCGGAATGCTGACCGGCAAGGCGGAAGTCGTCGACTTGAAGGACGACCAACGGGCACTCGTATGGATCGACGGTCGATTCAGTCGTGTGCTTGGTCCTGGCCTATACGCCTACTGGATCGCCGTCCGCGATGTGCGCGTTGAAGTCGTGACGATCGAGGACGCTCGTTTGCAACACAAGGAGCTTGCGTCGATCGTTCGCGGCAGCGATGCCGTTCGGTTCTTGGATGTCTGCAAGGTCCAACGTGATCATGTCGGCGTTCTGTTCTCGGACGGACGTTTCGCCGACGAATTGGCACCCGGTCTGTACGCGTTCTGGAAGGACGCTGCCGACGCTCGCGTCGTTGAAATTGACCTCCGAGAGTCGCAAGTCGATGTCACTGGTCAGGAAATCATGACCGCTGACAAGGTGACGCTGCGAATGAACGCCATTATCACCTACGTGGTGAAGGACGCTCGTCGCGCCGTCAGCGCATCGACTGATGTGCGTCAATCGCTGTACCGAGAAACGCAGTTGGCGTTGCGAAGTGCGATTGGTGCTCGGGATTTGGATGCGTTCTTGGCCGGCAAGGACGACTTGGTCGAAGAACTCGAAGCGAGCATCCGAGAGCGAGCGGCATCGTTGGGTCTGGCAGTCGCGTCGGTGGGCATCCGCGATGTGATCCTTCCGGGCGACATGAAGGACTTGATGAACAAGGTGACCGAAGCCAAGAAAGCGGCCGAGGCCAACTTGATCGCGCGTCGCGAAGAAACGGCGGCCATGCGTAGTCAAGCCAATACGGCAAAGCTATTGGCCGATAACCCAACGCTGATGCGATTGCGAGAACTGGAGGTTCTGGAAAAGATCGCGACAGCGGGCAACATGAACATCGTGCTCGGCGAGAAGGGACTCGCCGATCGCGTCGTCAACTTGCTATAAACAACGAAACGCCCGCGGCGGAGCACTCCACTGCGGGCGTTTTTCGTTATCGGATAGAATCGTGGCGTTGCAAATTGCAAAATGAACATTGCAAAAGGCAAATTACTCCGATTGGGGACCAAAGGTACGGAGAGAAACAATGAAACCCGATGATCTATCTGAACGGTTACTTGAGTTGGCGGTCAGGGTAGGGAAGGTCATTGATGCCTTGCCAGAAACGCGACTAGGCAAGCACATTGCTGGACAGCTTGTTCGCAGTGGAACATCGCCGGCGCCGAACTAAGAAGAAGCATGTGCCGCCGAAAGTCGTCGAGACTT
>JBCBOO010000163.1:0-14532 GCA_039821235.1 Planctomycetota bacterium | reverse complement strand
ATCGCCAGTCACCTTTGATGGTTGGTCGGTATCCGAAAGTGTTCACCTTGGATACATTTATCCAGCCTGGATGTTTTTGAATGTCACACGTCCGAGCACCGTTCAAGCAGGTTTTCATGCAAGGATATGTCGCAAAAATGTCGGAAATAGAGGTGGATTTGAACATGATCGACGGACATTTTGTTCTTCGTCGATGGATCGTTGACGTTGGGGACTGCAAGCGCAATCTCCCAGACGGAGAGAATGCTCCTATCCGCCCACAGCTATTGAAGCTTATTCGGCTAATGTCGGAGTGGAGCGAGACTGGGTCGCTGAATGGGACTCCAGACTACCGCGAGAAGATTGGTCATTCATTTCGGACGAGCGCGCCAAAGTGGGCAAGCAAATACTTCTGTTCCAATGCGCTCGCGATGCAATTGGTCGATGACAAGAAGGCTGACTTGTTTGACTGTGATATAACGCCACGCGAATCAATGAGTGTCAAAGGCTGGGACGAGAACGGTCAACCATACAACACGTCTCAGCTGAATGAGAAGATCGACGAAGTACTGAAGGACCATGATGCAGCTAGACGCAAAAGAAGCGAAGTCCTAAGCGATGCCGCGCGTGCGTACTCAAGAGTTCTGGCACAGCGTTGGATGCACATTGACTCAGCCGAATCAGAAGAGATCTTGCATGCCGCAGGTAAAGCGTATTGGGTGAGCGCTGTTTCTAATGTCGCCTCGCTTATTGGCCGTAAGATCCTGGACGAGGGCGGTCTAATTCGTTCGGTGCTGGACGAGTTAGAGGAACAGTCGATTGGAAATTTTCATCAGTATAACGCATTTGACACGAAGCTCGCTCTATCGCGTGGCTACCTAGATGTTCTCCAGAGCTATGATCGCGAGATGTTTGAGCACTTGCAGCTTGATCGGAAGCAACTGGTCAACGGGATGAGGCAAGTTGAACGTGCACTACTGTCTCTAAGGGACGGATTGAATGGAGAGAATCGAGAACTCCCTGATGAAATAGCGACCAACGTTGTTTCGGAGCTGCAACTTGCTGAAAAGGAACTTGTTGCCTTCAACTCCTCGCTTCGATCAGAACTAACCAAATGTCAGGAACAGTTCCTGAAGTTGCTCAAAAAAGGCAGACGCAAGACAAAGGCAAAGACCAAGCCTAATTGATAGCAAATAGGTCGTTTAGGAAAGAAAAGCAGGCGGGTTGAAAAGTGGGATCTAAATCGTGATACTGTTGTGATTGAGGGGTATGGTTGACCCCGCTGATCTCCCGACATTGACGGCGGCGAAATGGACTTCAGTTTTTCCAAGCTTCTTCACGATCTCTACATCGTGCATTTGGAAAAGCTCTCTAGTGCTTTCGAGGAGTTCAGCGATAAGGAAGTCTACCTAACTGAAACCGGTCGTTCAGAGTTTCGTTTGGTTGCAAAAGAGACGACTTCACGACTCCTGGAGCTCGTCCGGAACTTTTGCCGATCTCTTGAAGTCCAAAGTGAACAAAAGGATGGTAGCGAGAAGGTCCGCGAGGCACGGGAAGAGGTCATTGACTACGCAAATTCCTTCCTTAGGGAATTTGATTCGTTGGTGCGTTCCGCAAAAGATGCTGAAGCGCCCAGCGAAGTGCTCCACGAAGACTCAATTCAGTTGCTTCGAAATCAGCTGCGAAGAGTCGTTTTTTCGCTTCAAGGCCTTGCAGCCTGCGTTCAAGATCATACAACTGTGAAATCAGATGCAGAACGACAATAACAGGAAATCTGAGATGCCGGACGAAGAGACGGATCGCGAAACGGTGGAGCCGAAGGCACTCGGATCTGTGATTGACCCCGTTCTCGCTGATTTCCTGACCGAATTCAGAAAGCACTTGTCGGCCGCTAAGCGTAGTTCCGAGCTGAACGAAAGGAACACGCATTATAAAGCGATTTGGAATGCGTGTTCTGTCTCTAGGTCGATACGGCTGCATCTTGGAGTTCTTGCGAACGCGGAAAATAGTGACGCTACTGCTACTTCCGAGTTGTACGAGTTCGCAGCCCATATAGATGATCACTCATCCTGGTTCGATGGCGAACAACTGCGACTGTACTTGGCATGCCGCAAGAACATTGCCGATAGGTATGTCTTGCTAAGAGACGGTACTGTCCAAATGATCGCAGGTTGAAAAGTTGACGTTGCGACACGTTTCTTGATCATGCGAGCATCAATTCTTGATCCATTCCTGTAGGTCAACAGGCAGAGGGAAGGTTCGAGTTCTCGCACGAGTGCATCTAAATCGCGAAATCCCCGCCAACGCTTCGTCGGAAGGCGGTGCGACCGGGTAGGTGTATTCGCAGAAGAAAGCATGTCTTTCCAAGTGAGACTTCTGTGGCGGATGACCTGCAAGACGAGATTCGAGAGAACGCCTCGGGGCCGGCGAAGGCTTCAGGCGATGCGGGATCCGTTGAGCAGCACAAGCTGAAAGATCAAATCGCGGCCGACAATCATCTTGCCGGCAAAGACGCAGTGAAGAAGCCGCATCGCGGACTGCGTTTCAATAGGATCGTGCCGCCTTCCGCTGGCTGATCTCTTCTTTTCGTGAATGGATGGACTGTTGGGATCGACAGCGGGATTTAGCAGCGGATGCTGAAGTTCTTGTCAGGGATAATCGAGCAACACACGCGACGAAGATCCTCGGATACCGTCGCACTCGGACGCTCGTCCCGACAGTCCTTCTTTTCACGATTGCGAGCCAAGTACGATGCGGCCAACACAACGCTGGACAACGTCAAGCACTGGTCGCGGGCGGATGGTCTGTCGGCCGCGGCGGCGAACAGTCCTGACGTTCGACGGGTTCTGCGGAATCGGTCGCGTTACGAGATCGCCAACAACAGTTACGCTCGCGGAATCACACTGACTCTCGCCAACGATGTGGTTGGAACGGGACCGCGTTTGCAAATGCTGACGGTGGATCCAGAAGCGAATCGGTTCGTTGAACAGGAGTTCTTCGCTTGGTCGGAAACGATCGGGCTGGCTGAGAAGTTGCGGACGATGCGGCTGGCGAGAGTGGGTGATGGAGAGTCCTTTGCTCTGCTGACCAGCAACGATGCAATCGACTCGAGAGTCCGCTTGGACTTGAAGCTCGTCGAAGCCGATCTAGTTGCTTCGCCAACCTTGACCCTCGATCGACCGCGCTACATCGATGGGATTGAATTCGACTCAGATGGCAATCCAGTCAACTACGACGTTCTGCGAAGTCACCCCGGTGACTCGGGAATCACATTTGACGAAACACACGATACGATGCCGGCGTCGGATGTCATTCACTACTTCCGCAACGAACGCCCAGGACAGATTCGCGGCATTCCCGACATCACACCGGCACTGCCACTGTTCGCGCAACTTCGCCGCTTCACGCTAGCCGTCCTGGCCGCTGCGGAAACCGCCGCCGACTTCGCAGGCATCCTTTACACCGACGCTCCAGCGAACGGAGAAGCGGACTCGGCCGAACCATTTGAGCCAATCGAACTTGAAAAACGAATGCTGCTCACCATGCCTGGCGGCTGGAAGATGGCTCAAATGCGAGCCGAGCAACCATCGACGACTTACGGCGAGTTCAAGAAGGAAATCCTGAACGAAATCGCTCGCTGTTTGAGCATGCCGTACAACGTCGCCGCAGGCAATTCGTCCGGCTACAACTACGCCAGTGGGCGACTCGATCACCAAACCTACTTCAAATCGATTCGTGTCGAGCAATCGCAACTCGCTCGCGTCGTCCTCGATCGCATCTTGCAAGCTTGGCTCCGCGAAGCCGTTTTGATCGAAGGCTATCTACCCAACTCACTCCGCACGCTCGACTCCACTTTCGAGCATCAATGGTTTTGGGACGGACACGAGCATGTGGATCCGGCCAAGGAAGCCAACGCCCAGAAAATCCGCCTCGCCAATCATACGACAACTCTGGCCCATGAGTATGCAAGGCAGGGGCGTGATTGGGAGGCGGAACTTAAACAGCGTGCCAAGGAAAGGGCACTGATGCGTGAGCTTGGTCTTTCGACCGATGCCGCAATCGATTCTCCATCTGAAACCGAGGTCACGGAAGAACATGCCGAAGACGAAGCCGAACAATCCGCCTGAGGCCGAAGCCGAATCAGTCCCCAGCAGTTTGCGGATTGTTTGCGACGACGCAGCCACGATCACACTCGCCGCTGCGGAACAGCCAGTAGAAGGTGAAGACAAACCATCGCTGCGCAAGTTGTCGATGGTGGCTTATACCGGCGGCGCGATGCGGCTAGGTGGATGGCCTTATCCAGTTGTCGTGGATCTGGCCGGCATGCGAGTGACTCGCAAGTCGCGACCAATCCTGAAGGATCACGATCGCGGCAGCATTGTTGGCCACGCCGATGACATTGCGGTGGGCGACAAATCACTGCAAGTAGCCGGTGTGATCTCAGGCGTCGGAGCGACGGCCCAGGAAGTGATTGCGACCAGCGAGAACGGTTTTCCCTGGCAGGCATCGCTCGGTGCCAGTGCAGACAAAGTGGTTTTCATCGCAGAGGGCAAAACGGCAAAGGCCAATGGGCGTGAACACTCCGGTCCACTCTACATCGCCCGCAAGTCGACTCTCGGTGAAGTCTCGTTCGTCGCTCTTGGTGCCGACGACAACACCGAGGCTCGGGTCGCCGCTGGCCAGCCGGAGGACGACTCCGGCGAAGGTGATGACGACTTGAAAGACACCGTTCTCAAACCCGTCAATGCGAGCCTCCATGTGAGCACCAAACCAAAACCCAAGTCAGAGCCAGACTCGCAATCCGCGGTCGATCAGATGCGAGCCGAGGCTGCGGCCGAATCGCGACGCATTGCCGACATTCGCAAGGTCTGTGCTGGCAAGCATGCGGACATCGAGGCCAACGCGATCGAACAGGGATGGACTGCCACGAAAACGGAGCTTGAAGTGCTACGCAGCGAAAGACCCAAGGCTCCCAACCAATCGGTTCACAAGCCAACTTACACACGCGAAGTCCTCGAAGCTGCGGCTTGCATGTCGGTTGGCGTCGACGAAAAATCGCTCGTTGCAGGATACGGCGAGCGAACCCTCGAAGCCGCACAACCGATTCGCCACATCGGTTTGCGGGAACTGGTCGCCGAGTGTGCTCGCCTGGAAGGCATCGACGTGCCTCGCGTTTTTGGCGACGGCACTGAAACCATCCGCGCCGGATTTTCCTCCATGAGCCTGCCGAGCATCATGGAGAACGTCATGAACAAGACGTTATTGGCAGCCTATCAAAACCAGCCGATTGCAGCGTTTGATCTCTGCAGCGTCGGAACCGTCAGCGATTTCAAAGAAGTCTCGCGATACCGTCTCCTCGGCACCGGCGGATTTGAGCAAGTTGCTCCTGACGGTGAACTCAAGCACGGAAAACTGTCGGAGCAGAAGTACACGAACAAAGCCGACACGTACGGTCAGATCCTGACGTTGACTCGGCACGACATCATCAACGATGACCTCAACGCCTTCATGGATATTCCGCGGCAGATGGGGCGTTCCGGTGCGGAGTCGATTGATGATTTGTTATTCACGCTGCTGCTCAAGAACTCGGGCTTCTTCTCCGCCGGCAACTCCAACCTGCTATCCGGTGCCGACACCAAGTTCGGTCCAGACAGCCTGACTGTCGCCAAGACCACTTTCCGCAAGCAGAAAGCCGGCCCAGGATCGAAGGCCAAAGATCAGAAGCCGATCAACATTCGGCCGGAGTTCTTGGTCGTGCCGGTCGAGTTGGAAACGGAAGCCGAGTTGCTGATGGGCTCGGCGCAGTTGATGATCGACGCTCAAGGTTCGCCGACCAAGATTCCCGTCGACAACCCGCACCGCAACAAATATCGCATCATCAGCATGCCGCACTTGTCGGATCCGTACTACCAAGGTGCATCGGCGGCCGCTTGGTATCTATTTGCGAATCCCAACGTGCTGCCAGCGTTCGAGATTGTGTTCCTCAACGGGCGCCGCACTCCAGTTATCGAACGAGTCGAGATGCCGCCGAACACGTTGGGCATGGGCTTCCGTTCCTACATCGACTTCGGTGTGAACTCGCAAGATCACCGCGCGGCCGTGAAGGTCACCGGCGAATAAGTAGGCGTGAGACCTGAGGCGTAAGGCCTGAGGTCCAAACCGCACCATTTCCTTCTTCTTCCTCAAGTCTCAGGCCTCGAGCCTCAAGCCTCTTATGCAAGCTCAATTCATTCACGACGGAAAGCACGTCGACTTCACGCCTGACGTCGATGTGCCGGTTGGTTCGATCGTCATCCAAGGCGACTTGGTCGGCATCACCAAACGCGATCTAAAAGCGGACGTGCTCGGCTCCATCGCGGTGGAGGGTGTTTTCGATTTCCCGAAAGCCATGGCGAGCGAAGACGAGTACTCCGCCGGTCAGAAGGTCTACGCCACGAACGACGGCATCATCACCCTGATCGATACCAACACCGTGTATCTCGGCAAGGTCGTCGCAGATGTCGCGGCGACCGATGAGTTCGTCCGTGTGCGTCTCAGTCAGTGATCAACCAAGTGATGAAGCCACGTGAGCAACGCCATCATCGTTCCCGCTGGGGCCACCTTCGTTCATGAAGGTGACACCATCCCATTCGTCCCGGATGTCGACATCGCACCGGGCGACGTGGTGGTTCTGAACAAATTGGTGGGCGTTGCCAAGTTTGGCATCTACGCGGGTGCTCGCGGAAGCATCACGGTCAGCGGCATATTCTGCTTGGTGAAAGACCCGACCACGAATATTCCCGCTGGCACGATTCTGTATTGGTCCGAGATCAGCCATCACGTGATCAAGAACCAGTACGACCACTCCATGGTCGGCATCTCCGTCGAGGACGCGCCGCCGAGCACACCGAACGTTCGAGTTCGGTTGCTTCAGTAATCTTGCATCAGGACTCTTTTTGCATGGATGCCAAGTTGCGATCTATCATCTTGCTTTGTGCACTCATCGTTTGCAGCGGCTGCCTGCCGGAACGCGACGTTCAAGTGCGACCGCTGCCAGCACCACCACTGGAACAGCCGACTGCCAACCTTCCTGGCGAGTTGCACCAGCGCAATTGGACTGGCCGACTCAATCAAGGCAGTTGTGTTCACGCATCGCTGGTCAATCACCTTCGCTGGCTGAATGAATACGAACTCGGCGAACGATGGCGATCTACCTACAGCGACGGTGAATGGGACACCCGTTTGCGAAGTCGCCTTGACGCTGCAGGCATCGACTACAGCTACACAATCAAAGCCGATCCGCGGTTCCTCGACTGGGCAACGGCAACCCGTCGCGGTGCGATCCTGTGGTGGAAGCCCGCCCACTGTTGCACGTTCGTTGGCTGGGTCGAACGAGATGGCCGGCAATACGCGGCGATTCTCGACAACAACTATCCCGGCCGGTTTGAACTGACTCCAAGAGAGCAGTTCGTACGCCTTTGGTCCGGCTATGGCGGATTCGCCCTCACGGTCTTGGAAGACCCCGCCAGTTCTCTGCCTTATCGAAGCTACGAGGTTGTTGACGGATCGCGCTAAGTGCGATGTCCGCGAAAACACAACTTTGGTTCCACAATCTCTGCATGGAGCAACGTGAAAAGTGAAGGATGAAATTCGGATCAAGCTCAGTGTTGGCCTGATCGTGGTCGCGGTGATTCACGCGGTCCTGCTTGGTGCCGTGTTCACGGCGCTGCATCAGCGACCAATCCAACAGCAGGCCGATTGGACTGTGCCGTCATCATCGCCAGTGACGCCAGATGTCAGCAGGATCGAGAAGCTTGAGATTCCGCCGACGGTCAATCTGCAGGCTCAAGGCGAATTGAAGCAGCAGATTATTCGGCGGCTTTGCAATCCGTGCCCGCCGACGGTGGTTCAACCGTACGTGGTGCCATCGGTTCCCATGCAGCCCGCGAATTCCACGCCGATCGTTGTAACGCCGACGAAGCCGATCGCGACGCCGAAACCTGAAAAGAAGCGATACCAGCTTGCGTTGTTCGTCGGCAGCGACGCGAAGAGCAAGCAGTTGCTCGATTGGTTCAACAAAGACCCGAAGCTGGTAAAACTTAAGGCGAACTGCGAGTTCCAAGTCTACACCGCAAGCAATGCTTTGTACCGAACTCGCTATGAGGAGATCGTTCCGGTCAGCCAGTTCCCCGTTGTCCTTTTTCAGGATTCAACCGGCGGTCACGTTCACGCGGCTGGGCACATGATGTTGCCGCGAACCGCTGCTGAGTTGTACAGCGATCTCCAACAAGGCTACGAGCTGTATCAACAGACGCGGCAAGCTCAACGAACCGGCGCATTGAAAACTCGCGGCTATTCCTGGGACGACGCAATCTCGCCCACGATGCAGCTTTCATCCGAAGACTGCCCCGACGGCTACTGCCCCGTTGAGCCCAACGACCGCTGGCGGACTTTTGATCGCGACAACGATCGAGACCAACTCTTCGACCGTGATAGCGATGGATGCAATGCGTTGATTTGGGCTGGGGCCGGTGAACTGGCGACGCTCGCTCTGATCTTCGTCGCCGTCATTCTGCTCGGATTCATTCTCATCAAACGAGGCGTATGAAACTTATGATTCTTGGAATCGCAACCGTTGTCGTCTTGGTCCTCGTTGCCATCGCATTGCTGCCGGTAAGAAAACGCGACCAGGACAGCGGCAACACCAGTTTGCTGCAGCCACTTCCACGACCAACCAACGTTCGTCAGCAACAGTTGACGGAAGAGGCCGAAGCGATCGCTGGCGAATATCAGCGTCGGGCTGATGAAGCTTGGCGCGAAGAGCTGGGTGACAAGGCGGCAGAGCTACTGAAGTCCGGCGGCAAACCAGCTACTAAGTCGACGACTCGCAAGTCATGACCGACATGCTTCGCGATGGCCAAGCCTGGTTGGCCGAGAAGCTGAAAACGCACGCGTCGAGATTGGTGATCTACCAACGTGATGACGCACAAGCCGAGTTGCCAGCCACGATCGGACGCTCGTTCTACGAGCAAGACGATGGCGAAGGAATCGTGACTCGCAGCCAAGTCCGTGACTTCTTGATCGACACCGCCGACCTGTTGCTCTCGCCGATCGGCTCTCTCCCCAAGCGTGGCGATTGGATTCTGGAAACCGAAGACGGAAAGTTATTTACCTACGAAGTGATGTCACTCGGTGGCGAGCCGGCGTGGCGCTATAGCGATCCGTTTCGACTGAAGCTGCGAATCCACACCAAGTTGATTGACACCGAGGAAGCATGACCACCATCCTGGAAATCGCCGACAAGGTTACGGCCAAGTTGAACGCGGCAAGACTGAGCCAAACATTTGAAGCGGCGCGTCTGTACGTTCCCAACTTCGATCTTTCGGATTTGAAAGAACTGCGTGTCACCGTCGTTCCGCGGGAGATCGACGTGTTGCCGCACGATCGTGCTAACAACAAAGTCCACGCGATGATTGATGTCGCGGTGCAGAAAAAGTTCAAGAAGGGTGACGCTGCCGAGATCGACCCACTTGTTCAGTTCGTCGAGGAGGTCGGGGACGAATTTCGGTTGAAGCGATTGACCGACTTCCCGCAAGCTCGCTGTGTCAAAGTCCAAAACAGTGTGTTGTATTCGGTCGAGCACTGGGAGCAGCAGCGACAGTTCACGAGTCTGCTGACACTGACTTTTGAACTGGCCCGCTGATGCGAATCACCACACGGGTTCGATTCACCCCAGAGCAACTTAAGAGAAAAACGCAACAAGCGTCTTTTCGGTCGCTTGGTCATGCCGGCGCTGCGATCCGTCTGACTGCAAAACGATCGATCCGGCGTCGCAAGAAACCATCCAGCCCCGGCAGTCCGCCCCATACGCAAACTGGCCGCCTCAAGCGATCGATTCGCTACGAGGTCGACCGATCGCAACCTGACGTCGTTGTTGGTCCGGTCAACGAGATTGCTGGGCGACTATGGAATCTGCACGAGTTTGGCGGGATCGCCAAGCGTCGGCGCAAGCTGAAACGACATCGATTCCGAGTTAGCGAACATGGTCCGATCCGCGTCAAGACACTCGGCAATGCAGCCAAGTTCGCTCGCATCAGACTGCAGACGGCCGCTCAAGCGAGTCGAGCCACGCGACTGATTGAAGAAGAGAACCAACGTCGATCGGTCGCACGGCCTCGACGCTATCCCAAGCGACCATTCATGCGGCCGGCCCTCGATGCGAATCGAAGCCGGCTGCCCAAGTTTTGGCGTGACAGCGTGAAGTAACGCCATACCCACGGAAGGAAATCAGAACTCATGCCAGAAGTGCGACTCGGTCTCGACGCCACGCTCTCCATCGACGGCGCCGAGATCAAGAACTGCAAAGACCTGACGGTCACGCTGGAAAAGGCGGAGGCCGATGCGTCAACGCGCGACAACAACGGCTGGCGTGCGACGGTTGGAACGCTGAAGGATGCGTCCATCGAGTTCACTGTCTTGAACAAAGATGGCGACACTTCCTTCGGGTTACTGCAGGGCCTATTCATGTCCGGCGATCCAACCGATGTCGCGATCAGCGATGCCGGAGGAACGTTGACGCTGACTTGCGAAGTCATGAACTTCACTATCAACCAACAGCTCGAAGAAGTCATCTCCGCAGACGTCACGCTCAAGCCAACTCAAGCGGCGAGCGGTAGCGGATTGAACATCGGTAGTACGCCCTAGAGTTCAGGATCAGCGGCTGTTTTAGGAATAGTTCTCATCAAGTGAGATAAGAAGCTCGTGGGCGACGACGGATAGGCCGGGTGGTACTAAGCAACTGTCCGATTGTCCAAGTCGCGTGGCAGTTTCCAAGAGGAACTTCCTTGCTGACTCAAGCGATGGATAGCCGTCAAACGGCGTGGCTGTAAATGCCTCCCAGTCGTCTGCATTAATCCGGCTAGCGCGCACGCTAGCCAAGAAGCGACAGAAAGCAGACTCGGTTATGTCAACGGGCTGTGTCATGAGTCCATTTTAGCACGGAAAGCAAATGCAAAAGTTCGTTGATCGAAAGGGGCGCGTGTGGATCGTTGATCTCGACAATACGGCTCTGCGTCGAGTGAAAACCATCACGGGCGTGTCGCTCATGGATGCTTTGGACGGCGAGTTAGTCGCGAAGCTTGCCAGCGATCCTTTGCTTCTTGGTGATGTTCTCTACGCAGTCTGCAAGCCGCAAGCGGACAAAGAAGACGTCACCGACGAACAATTCGGCGAAGGACTCGCGGGGGATTCGATCGCGGAGGCAACCAACGCGCTCATCGAAGCAATCGTGGCGTATCTCCCGGAGCAGAAACGCCGCCTGATGGAAAAGGCGGCGGAGAAACAACGGCAGATCGAGACTCGGGGCTTGGCAGCGGTGGAGAAACACCTGGACGATCCGGATCTGGTCGATCGAATCGTGCAGGACTTGGAAAAGAACCTTCAGGAATCCGCATCGAACGTATCGTCCTCCGACTCGCCGGCATCCTAGGTGTCGATCCGGGACCACTAACGCTCCGGCAGCTTGTCACCATGGCCGACGCTCGCCGCGAGCACGATTGGGCGATCGCTAGCAGTCACATGGCATTGCTCGCCGAAGTCAATCGCGACCGAAAACGTCGTCGCAAACCCTATCGTCCGGCCGAATTCAATCCGCTCATCATTGCCAAACAGCCTGCGATACCAACATCGGTTCAAAAGCTCTCTGGCATTCTTGGCATTCCATTCAATCCGAAGTCGTAACGGAACCTCATGTCGCAGGTCAAAGCGGGCGCCGCCTACGTCGAACTGACCACGCGGAACTCGAAGTTTCTCAAAGGGCTGGAAGCTGCCAAGAAGAGATTGGAACGTTTCGGGGCCTCCACGCGGCTGATCGGTACTCGGTTGATGAGTATCGGAACGGCTGCTGCCGCACCTCTGGCCGGTAGCCTCGCCGTGTTCTCTTCATTCGACGACGCGATGCGCGGGGTGAAAGCGATCACCGGAGCGACGGCCGCCGAGTTTGAAATGCTCCGCGACAAAGCAAAGCGACTCGGAGCCACTACCAGTTTCTCTGCCAGCGAAGTCGCCTCGTTGATGACCGAGTTAGGACGGGCAGGATTCAATCCCAAACAGATCGAAGACATGACGGGCAGCGTGATGAATCTGGCTCGAGCGACTGGAACCGATGCGACAATTGCGTCTGGTATCTTCGCTGCAGCGATTCGTCAATTTGGGATGGAAGCAACCGACGCATCTCGCGTTGCTGATGGTTTGACTGCGGCTGCCAACAGAAGCTTCAACAGTGTCGAGTCGCTTGGGGAAGCCCTTTCTTATGCCGGTCCAGTCGCCGCGGATGCCAACATGAGTTTAGAAGAGACGTTGGCAATTCTGGGAACGCTTGGCAACATCGGCATCCAAGGCAGTTCAGCGGGTAATGCGTTGAAGCGATTGTTGACTCTCAGTGCTGCGGAATCGGAGAAGTTTCAAAAGGTCTTCGGTGTCGCAACGATGGATGCCGCCGGAAACGCGCGCCCGCTGGTCGACGTGCTGGGTGAGGTCGCCGACGCGACAAAGAATCTTGGCTCTGCGGAGAAAGCCGCAAAGTTAAACGAAGTATTTGGCCTGCTGGGGATCACTTCGGCATCCGCCATCGGGAAGTCGGTGACGGACACACGTGCGTTACTCGCAGAGCTGAAAAACGCAGGAGGCGTGGCGGACAAGACGGCGAAGGAGATGGACTCTGGTATCGGCGGAGCGTTTCGCATCTTGAAAAGTTCGATCGAAGGCGTCGCCATCGCGATCGGTGAGTCACTCAATGGGCCTATCACAAAGATGGTCCAAGCCTTCTCCCGAGCCGCATCGGGACTGACCGAGTGGATTGGCAACAATCGCCGCGCAGTTCAGATTGCTGCGGTAGCGGTGGCTGCGATCGTTGGAATCGGAGCCGCATTGTTTGCGGTCGGCACCTTCGCTGGAATCGCAAGCTTTGCAATTGGAGGCTTGGTCAGCCTGTTCTCGGTTTTGGGCACCGTGATTGGTTTCATCGGCAGTGCCATCGCCGCTCTATTCTCACCGATCGGATTGGTTCTCGTCGCCGTGGCCGCGCTCGGTGCTTACTTCCTTTATGCGAGCGGGATCGCTGGGAAAGCAGTCGAGTATCTGGGAGCGGTCTTCCAAGTTTTGAAGAAAGACACACTCGCTGCATTCGGTGCCATCGCGAACGCGCTGTCAGCCGGCGACATCACCGCCGCATCGCGAGTGCTTTGGGCTTATCTCAACCTGCAATGGACGCGCGGCATCGAGCACTTGAAGGGTGCTTGGCGTTCGCTGACGCTCACCATCGCGCGCGGCCTAGTCATCAGCCTGGAGTACATCGCCAACGCGTGGGATGAAACCATCGGGTACTTGGCCGACGGTTGGTCGGTGTTTTCAACCTATCTCAAACAACGCTGGAATGACGCGACCGGGTTCATTCGCAAAGCCTGGATCAAGCTCAAGAGTCTGATCTCGGACATCGACGTTGAAGTCGAGATGCGAAAGATCGACAACGAAACGCAAGCCGCAAATCGCGCCGACGAAAACGCACGCAATCAAGCAATCGCCGCACGGATGCAGACGCGAGAGGCGGCAGCTCGTAAACGACGTGCAATGCGTGAGGGCATCAATGCAAACTTACAGGGAGGAGGTGTCGACGACGCGGGACGTCAGCGAATCGACGAAGCTCAGTCGCAATTTGATGCAGCTATGAAGGCTGCGAATGAAGTGGGTGGTGACGAAGCAAAGGATTCGGAGCAACCGCAGCTGCCCGATCCTAACAAGCTCGACGTGGACGTACCAA
Organism: Planctomycetota bacterium; assembly: GCA_039821235.1. Classification (GTDB taxonomy): domain Bacteria; phylum Planctomycetota; class Planctomycetia; order Pirellulales; family Pirellulaceae; genus Stieleria. The sequence goes on along the minus strand of JBCBOO010000163.1, from coordinate 758 downwards.
AGCTGGACGCACCGGAGCTTCAGGCCCCAGACGGCAAGGATCTTCAATTTGGACTCGATCCCAACGCAGCTGATGCGATCAATGGGTTTGGTTCCGATACCGAAAGTGTGACGGCTAGTTTTGATTCCGCCGGCATGGGGTTTGGAAACGAAGTCTCAGCCTTGAAAGCAGCTGTGCCGAAGCCCGGCAAAAAGAAACCCGCTGCGGAAGCGGAGCCGAAACTGCCAGAGATCGCTGACGTCCCCGTCGCTGATGCTGAAGGCATCGAACAAGCATCCACAGAAACAGGCGAGCACTTGGAGGACAGTGTTCCAACGGATGGCAACTCAAACGCGATTCCTAACGTTCCGATCGTCGATACCGATGCGATCAATCAATCACTCGCGAAAGTCAACGAGCAGCTAACCGCCTTTGACGCTTCGCTTTTATCGGGCCAGCAGCAAGTCGAGCGCACCGTCGCCTCCGAAGACACTGGCCTGGGTGCGAGTATTCAACGAGCGATCGCTGAGACCGCCGAGAATACGAAGAAGCTGGCCGACAAAGCCCGAGACGGAGGCCTGGTGTTTGGCTAATGGGTTTCACTGCCGGAGGATACAACTTTGAAGTCGCCGCGCTGTCACCCAAAGCAACACGCGGCAACGTAACTGCCGATGTGACTTCGTATGTGGCGGACAACGGAGGCGGTTTCGTCAGTCCCGCTGCTGCAGCGGACGCACTGCTGGGTCACATAAAGCAGATCGATCCGGATTCGATTCCCA
>JBCBOO010000162.1:0-14632 GCA_039821235.1 Planctomycetota bacterium | reverse complement strand
AACCGGTTTTCAAATACGGCCAGCGAATCGGTCGCGCGACGACTCGGATCATTCCCGGCGAGCACGTCCACTCACACAACTTGACCGACCAGCACTCGCTGGCCCTTTCGGTCGAGACGACCAGCCCACCACCGCAGCTTGCGCCAAGGCAGGCTGGCTTCCGAGGCTACGTGCGGCCCGATGGGTCGGTCGGCACGCGAAACTACGTTGCGCTTCTTTCGACGGTCAATTGCAGTGCGACGGTTTGTCATCACGTGGCGCGTCGGTTTACACCGGAACGACTAAGCCGTTGGCCCAATGTAGACGGCGTCTTCGCAGCGACTCATTCGACCGGTTGTGCGCTTCAATTTGGCGGTCGCAAACACCAGATGATCGCCGCAACGTTGGCCGGCTACGCAAAGCACCCGAACGTCGGTGCTCGCTTGGTCGTTGGGCTAGGTTGTGAGCAAAACACGCCCGGCTTTCTGGCCGAGCATCACGGGCTGGTGCCACTTTTTGGACCGCAAGGAAAACGCCTGGACAAAGGCCACGCGCGAGTTCCGACGCTGATCATGCAATCCGAAGGCGGTTCACAAGCAACCATCGCAGCGGCGGAACGCGAAGTAGAACGTCTGCTCGATCAAGCCAACGAAGCCACGCGAGTGGAAGTCGATGCGTCGCATTTGAAACTTGCGGTTGAGTGTGGTGGCAGCGATGGGTATTCGGGAATCACGGCCAATCCGGCCATCGGTGCCGTTTCCGATCGTGTGATCGCTTGCGGAGGCACGGCCATCCTTTCGGAGACGACGGAGTTGTTTGGTGCCGAGCACTTGCTGTGTGAACGCAGCCGTTCGCCCGAAGTGGCCAACAAGTTGCTCGAGCGACTGCGGTGGTGGCAAGAACACGTCAATCATTACGGTGGCAGACTGGATCACAACCCGTCGGTCGGCAACAAGGCTGGCGGGTTAACGACCATCACAGAGAAGTCGTTAGGGGCGGTTTCGAAAGGCGGACAAACGGCACTGCAGTCCGTCGTCGACTACGCCGAACCGATCGATTCGCGTGGGCTGGTCGTGATGGACACGCCCGGTTTTGATCCGTCCAGCGTGACCGGTAAAGTCGCGGGAGGTGCGAACCTGGTGTTATTTTCAACGGGCCGCGGAAGTTGCTTTGGTTGCAAACCAACACCCGTCATCAAGGTTGCATCGAACACCGATCTCTTCGAGTCGATGCGGGACGACATGGACCTCAATGCCGGTGACGTCTTGACCGGCACGACGATCGAAGAGGCCGGTGAAGAGTTCTTCCAACACGTACTGCGCGTTGCGAGCGGCGAGAAAACGGCCAGCGAACGAAACGGCTTTGGAGACTACGAATTTGTCCCCTGGACCGTTGGCCCGACGCTTTGAGTCTTCGGGGGTAATGTCCGTTCTTGGAGGCCTGCAGTGAGGAATCGCAAGCATCTTGCCGATTCGTCGCTGCAAGTGGTCACTGCCACCTCAGCAAACGAGCTTGATGCGTTAAACTCTCGCCGGGTACGAGCTGAATTCTCCACCAAGAGCGAGCGGGCATGATCTTGAGTCATCTGAAGTTGCTGTACTGCTGTATCGCTTTGATGCTGTTGACGGGATGCGCCATGTCGGATGCCGATTCCGTCGAAAACGGGAATGCAAACGGCGTCCAAAAGGTAACCGTCGCAGACGTTCGTCAAGAAGAGATCATCGACTATCTCGAATTGGTCGGAAGACTGGAAGCGAACGAACGGGTGACCATCCAATCAAGGGTTTCCGGATTCCTGTTGAAAACGCATTTCGAGGACGGGCAGCGTGTTCGCAATGGGGACAAGCTCTTTTCGATTGAGCCCGATCAGTACCAAGCGGTGTACGACCAGTCCGCGGCCGAGGTAAACGTTGCGGACGCACAGTTGGATCTCGCGAAGAAAAAACTCGCAAGATCGATCAAGCTTGCCGAAAGTCGCGCGACCTCGAAGGAAGAGTTGGAGGAATCGCAATCGGCAGTCATTGAAGCCGAGGCAAGGGTCAAAGTTGCAAAGGCCAACGAAGCGCGTCTTAAACTCGACTTGGACTACACGAACATCGTGTCACCCCTGGAAGGACGCGTGGATCGAGCGTTACTTGATGAAGGTAACTTTGTAACCGGTGGGCCTTCGGGCGGCACCGTGATGACAACCGTGATCAGTGACCGACCCATCAAAGCAGTCGTCAATTTAAATGAGAGCGTTCGCCTGAAAGTCATGCGTCGTCAGCGAGAAATCGCCGGCGAGGATTTTGAAGCGGCCGACAAAGTGGCTGATTTGAACATTCCGTGTTATCTGCAGCTTCCCGATGAAGAGGGGTATCCCCACGAAGGAACGGTCGAGTTTGTGGAAGTTGCCGTGGACGGGCAAACGGGAACCTCGCGCCTGAGGGCACGATTCGAAAACGAAGATGGGTTGTTGAAGCCGGGAATGTTCATTCGGCTCAAGCTACCTGTTTCCGACCGATACAACGCCTTGCTTGTCCCAGACAAGGCGATTGGCACTGACCAAGCGACACGTTTTGTTTACGTCGTCAACGATGACCGCGAAATCGAGTATCGATCGGTGACACTCGGCGACCGACGCGAATCCGACCGCGTGATTGCGTCCGGTTTGCAACCCGACGAGTCGGTGCTGGTTGCCGGAATTCAGTTGGTACGTCCCGGGATGAAAGTCGACCCGGTCAAAAGTGAATAGCTGCTGACTCCAAACGGTCCACGTTTTTGCACTTGATCTGGTCCTGAATCGTTATTTTCCAAGCGATGCCTCTCACCAAGCCTTCCCTAGCGTAACGGCATGTCGCAATTCTTCATCCGGCGTCCAATTTTTGCCTGCGTCATTTCGATCTTGATCGTTTTGGCGGGAGGCATTTTTGTTTGGACGCTCCCCATCGCTCAATATCCAGACATCACACCGCCGTCGGTGTTGGTGACGACCAAGTATCCGGGTGCAAGCAGTGAGATTGTTGCCGAAACGGTCGCCGCACCGATTGAACAACAGGTCACCGGTGTCGAAAACATGCTTTACATGTCGAGCCAGTCGACAAACGACGGCGGTTACTCGCTGACCGTGACGTTTGATGTCGGCACCGACTTGGACATGGCTCAAGTCCTCGTGCAAAATCGAGTCAACTTGGCAACGCCGACGCTTCCGGCAGAGGTGAAGAGCATTGGTGTTTCCGTGGTGAAAGCATCGGCGAGTTCGCTATTGGCGGTCACGTTCTTTTCACCCGACGCTTCCAAAGACCAACTCTACCTCAGTAATTTTGCAACGATCCGGATCAAGGATGAACTGGCCAGGATTCCGGGGGTCGGCAACATCACCATCATTGGACAGCGCGACTACAGCATGCGAGTCTGGCTGGACCCGAATCGGATGGCCACACTCGGGTTGACGGCGAGTGATGTGATTGCATCGCTGCAGGAACAGAACATTCAAGTCGCTGCGGGAGCGCTCGGGCGGCCTCCGATTTCGAGTGGGCAAGATTTTCAATACACCCTCAAGACGTTGGGGCGACTGTCGAAAGCCGAAGAGTTCGAAGACATTGTTGTCAAAACGGGTGCCGATGGTCAGGTCGTCCGATTGAGCGATGTTGTCACGAAGAAGCGGCTGGATGCGAATGGAAAGGAATTCGGAGGCATCAACTTTGGCGCCGGCTTTGAAGACACACAGTGCAGACTCGATGGTGTACCCGCATCGGGGCTGATGATCTTCCAGCTACCGGGATCCAATGCAATCGACACGGCGAATCGCGTCAAACAGCGAATGAAAGACCTGCGATCCGGTTTCCCGGACGGAGTCGAATACTCGATCAGCTACGACACAACACCGTTCATCACCGAGTCGATCCACGAAGTCTTCAAATCGCTGCGAGACGCAATTCTACTGGTGGCAATTGTCGTTTTGCTGTTCCTGCAATCTTGGCGGGCCGCGATCATCCCGCTGATCGCCGTTCCAGTGGCGATCATTGGTACGTTTGCCGTCATGGCGGGAATCGGGTTTAGTCTGAACAACCTGTCACTCTTCGGACTGGTTCTTGCCATTGGAATTGTCGTTGACGATGCGATCGTGGTCGTCGAAGCCATCGAACACAAACTGGAACACGGGGAGACGCCCCTGTCGGCTGCGGAATCGGCGATGAAGGAAGTGACGGCGCCGATCATTGCAATCAGCCTCGTATTGATGTGTGTTTTCATCCCCTGTTTATTCATCACGGGAATCACCGGGCAATTTTTCAAGCAGTTTGCCGCGACGATCGCCGTTGCGACCTTTTTCAGTGCCGTCAATTCATTGACGTTGAGCCCCGCACTGAGCGCGATCCTCTTGCGTCCCAAGGAACAGCAAAGGGATTGGCTATCGAGGTTGATTCAATTCCTGTTTGGGTGGTTCTTCAAACTGTTCAACCAGTTTTTCGGTTCCGTGTCCAGTTTCTACGCCAAGCTCGCCGGTGGACTCGTGCGACTGTCCCTCGTCGTGCTTTTGGTCTATGTCGGCTTGCTTTGGGGAACTTACAAGGCGATGACGACGGTACCGACCGGATTCGTTCCCTCCCAAGACAAGGGATACCTGCTGGTCGATATCCAGCTTCCCGACTCGGCTTCGCTGGAAAGAACCGAACGTGTTGTGTCGCAGTTGGGTGAGATTCTCCTTGGTCAGCGAAGTGGCGATGGAGAAGTGCTCGAATCAATGGTGCTCGCGAGTCGTGCGACCTCCGGCGAAGAGGAACGCGGTGAGCCGACCAGCGATTCATCATCCCGCAGAATCATTGGCGTCGAACACACGCTTGAAGTCGTGGGGCAGTCGTTCGTTCAGAACGCGGTTGGATCAAACTTCGCATCGATTTTCGTCATCTTGGAACCCTTCGAGGGACGTGAGGAACCGGAACTCTACTCCGAGCGGATTGCCGCGGAAGTCCGACGCGCCGTCGCGGCCGAAGTTTTGGATGCCCGAGTCGCCGTGTTCGGCCCACCGCCCGTCGACGGACTGGGCAGCGGGGGTGGATTTAAAATCATGGTGCGTGACGTTGCTCAAATCGGTTTGCCGGCATTGCAAGACGCTTCGGCGAGTATTTCACAAGCGGGCACCCAACGACCGGACATCTTGGGGATGCAAAGTGGCTTTCGTGCAAACACGCCACAAATGTTCGTCGACGTGGACCGCGAGAAATGCAAAACCATGGATGTTTCGCTCAGTGAAGTCTTTACGACGCTGCAGACCTTCCTCGGTGGATATTACGTCAATGACTTCAACGCCTTCGGCCGGACATGGCAAGTCAACTTGCAAGCGGACGCCAAGTATCGATTGACGCCGGATCAAGTCGGCAACCTCCATGTCCGGAGCCGAAACGGCCAGATGATTCCTCTCGGGACTTTGGTGAGTGTTTCCGACACCGTGGGTCCCGCGGCTGTCGGGCGGTACAACGGATTCCCCGCAGCGGCGGTCAGTGGCGTGGCGATGCCGGGCGTGAGCTCGGGCGAGGCCATTGGGACGGTGGAGGAAGTGGTCGCGGAAAAACTACCCTTCGGCTTCGACACGCAATGGACCGAGCTGACTTACTTGCAAATTCAGGCCGGCAACACGGCCATCATCGTCTTTGCGTTGGCCGTCGTCCTGGTGTTTCTCGTGCTTGCGGCCCAATACGAAAGCCTCAAATTACCCCTGGCTGTCGTTTTGGTCGTGCCCATGTGCCTCTTGTGTTCCGTCGTAGGGGTCGCGATTTCTGGTTCGGACATCAATATTTTTGTCCAAATCGGCTTTGTCGTCTTGGTCGGACTCGCCAGCAAGAACGCAATTTTGATCGTTGAGTTCGCAAAAGAGCAACAGGCCGAGGGACTCAGTAAATATGATGCGACGCTCCAGGCTTGTCGGCTTCGATTACGACCGATCATCATGACTTCTCTGGCGTTCATCCTTGGCGTGGTTCCACTCGTGCTAGGTTCCGGCGCCGGAGCGGAAATGCGTAATACGCTGGGAGTCGCGGTGTTCTCGGGGATGCTAGGCGTCACTTTCTTCGGTATTTTTCTGACACCTGTCTTCTACTACGTGCTCGCCAATCCGACACCCGACCGCGAAGAAGATTAGACTCTGACTGATATCACTCCACGAGGATTTATCTCCATGAACATTCAACGAACGATGAAGCGGCTGATCCCCGCCGTGCTGCTCACCCTGTGCCTGATGGCCCCCCTGAACGGGCAGGAACAAAAGTTATCTGTCTTGCTGGAACGCTCTCCCGCTCCCGTCAACGCGATGGGATACGTGAACGTCAAATCGCTGCAGAAGCTTATGAAAGACGCGCAGCATGATGGAAAACTGTCTGACTCTGTCGAAGAGTATTGGTTTGTGGCGGATCTTAACATCGGTGAGTTGAAACCGCGTTGGGAAGCGGGTTACGCGATCATGTCGGTGGACGTCACCGCTGATGGACTGGCGCAGCAAGTGAACGGGTACACCGATGAGCTATCCGGGAAAACCGTGGTATGGTCTCCCGATCAAACGTACCTCTATCCAATCGAATCCAATCGTCTGGGTGTTCTTCGACCGACGAATCGCTCGTTACTCGCGAAGTGGGTTGACGGCGACCGAATCCTCAACGACTCCGAGTATTTGGAGGCACGTACCAAGCCACCGGAAGAGTTCCTTTCGGTCATGCTATCGGTCGATCTTGGGGGCTTCTTCTCGCCGGTACCCATGGCGGCAAAACTGGAAGGGGTTGAATCACTGAAATCGATTCCCGCAAAGACCGCCGCGAGTGTTCTTGCATCCGTTCGTGGGTTCAGTGTTCTGATCGGCAACCGCGGTCTGAATGACTGCATGGTTCAAATCGACTTCGACAAATCACCGGCGGGACTCAAGTTGGTTGCCGCAGATGTGCTGGCAGAAATTCTCGAACGCGGTGGATCCGCAGCACCGGAAGTCCGCACCTGGAAAGTAGCCACTAAAGACAACACCTTGTCATTTCGTGGACCGATCTCCCAAGCCACACTCACCGGCTTGCTATCGATCTTTAGCCTTCAAGATGCCGCTAGTCGCCAAGCCGGTGGTTCACCACGTTTGACCGACAGCTCTGAAGAAGACCAGATCAAGTATCGCACGAAAGCCTACTTTGATGACGTCGTCGCCGTTATCGAGCGGACCCGAGCGCACAAGTCGCAAACCACGGGCGCGTTAGCGAAATGGAACGATTCCAGAGCTCGAAAGATTGACCAGCTCGGAACCTTGAAAGTTGATCCGGCAATGCTTCAGTACGGTTCGGACGTCGCTGAGTTATTGCGAGGAAACGCCCTGACCGTTCGTGAAGGAAATATCGCGACGGGAATGACCAAGGCCGGTCAAAGCTTGTCGTCAAACTACGGAAATGGCTACGGATACGGATACGATTACAATTCCTCAGTGGATTACCAACGTGTCGCCGGTGCCTACAACCGAGGCAACGCGTACACCGACTACAAGCAAACGCTCTCCGAAATCGACAAGCGTACCGCTGCCGTACGCCGATCAATGACCGAGAAATACGAAATGCAGTTCTAGATCCCCATCTGCGAAAGCATGTCGGCAATGCGTCCAGCGGTGCTTACCAGCGTCGGATGCGATTCTTGAAAGCTTTCGCATTGATCTTGCATTCGTTTCGCAAGAGAAGCCGAGTTCACGTCGGCTTCGTCGAGCGTTTCCGCGATTGTCGTCGCGGCCTCACGAAGCCGATCGGCCTCTTCTGAGTCGATCGACTCAATGCCATCTAGCGAAGCTCGGAGTTGCACGAGGGCTTCGTCGAGTTCTTTTCGCATGACCTACTCCGGTGCCGCTTCGGCGAATTCGCGTAACAGGTCCATCGTAGAGACGATTCCTACTAAGAGACCACTTCGATCTTGCACCGGCAAATGATGGACGCGGTCTCGCAGCATCATTTGAACCGCGTCTTGGACCGTCGCAGTGGGACGGAGCACCGTGATCGATTCACTCATGAGCGATTGGACTGACTCGGAACCCATGGCGTGGGAGAGCTTGTCGAGCAGGAAACGCATCCCTGCAATGTCAGCCTCTTCCAACTCGTAAATGTCTTCATCCACGTCCCGAGTCGTCTCGATCAAGTCGGCTGCCGAGAGGATGCCAATACAGTGGTCGTCATTGTCTACGACGGGTAGGGTCGAAACACGGTTTTCATCCATCAGCAAGAGCGCCTCATGGATCGTTCCGGCAGCATTGATGGTGACCACCTCGCGGTTCATGATGTCACGAATCGGCCGTGAATAGACGTTGTGTTGGGCAAGCATCGGGAGGCTCCACTGCGGCAGGAAACAAGAACGTTGCCGGCCTTCACATGCAGCTCACATACCAAATGCACAGGGGATGTTTTCGACCAGAAACAGGCCTCGCTGTGTGCCAATCCGCCCAGTTGTGCTCCATCGCTCGCCTCTACACCGAAGTCGTGGCGTGCGCGATCAGACAGGAACCGCGAGACGGGCGCTGAGCGAACGGAGATCTTGGATCGCGATCATTGCAGCGGGACGGTTCATTGCGTTCGACATTGTCTCCAACGCGACCGTCGGATTTCGAAACTGCTCGAAGCCGACGGTACCGCTCGTTCCCTTTAGCCAGTGCGCCAATTGGGCAAGCGTTTCCCAATCATCTGCCGCCAATGCGGCTTCCATTTCCTCGAGCTTTCCTCCGACACGCCCCGCGAAGTCAATGACGATTTCCCGATAGTCGGGATCATCCATCGGCAGTGATGAAGTCAGCATTTCCTTTTCCGATTTTGAATTCGGACTCGTGTCACTCAATTTCATGCGAGGGGAATTCCCGGTGAGCTGTCCCACCAGGTCGATTCGGTTTGCCAGTGATTCGATTCGCGTGAGGTCTGCTTGGCACTGCGCGAAGTCGCAACTCGCGGCGGAAGCATTCAACGCGATGGACGGATCCACAAACGCGTCATACCCGGCGCTTCCGCTGACTCCCTTGAGCCAATGTGCATCGGCGGCAAGTTCATCAAACTCTTTGTCACGTAGCGAAGCCTTCATGCTAGGCAGACGTTCCTTTAACGCCCTGACGAAGTCTTCGGCGATTTCCAAGAAGTCAGGATCCTCGAGTGAATACCGACAGCGAACGGCCGACGAGTCGATTTGCAGGCTTGTACCCGAGCTAGCGGTCTCGCCCACCGTTTGTGTCGTTTGTGTCGTTTGTGTCGGTGGTTTCGGCGCTGATTTTGGATGAGAGGTCGTTGTCGGATGACACTCGACACGCTCTCCGCTCAACTCAAGTGCTTCGAGTTCGGTGGTGAGAGTCGCCAGGAGTCGGTCGATTTGAATCGGCTTGGTGAGGAATCCGCTGCATCCAGCAGCCAAGCATTTTTCTTGATCTCCCTGCATTGCGTTGGCGGTCAATGCCAAGATCGGACGGGTATATCCCGCCTCACGCAGACGGCGCGTCGCGTTGTACCCGTCCATCACCGGCATTTGCATATCCATCAGGACGATATCAAATGACTCGTTCAATGCTGCGTCGAGTGCAAGCTGACCGTTTTCGACCGTCACAACGTCTGCGCCTGCTTTTCCCAAAACCACTTTCATCAGTTTACGGTTGGGCGACCCGTCATCGGCGACGAGAATACGGCACGGCGGCAGTGTCTGCACATCCTGTTGTTGTCCGCCGCTGTCAGACTGATTCGAGGCTTCGTGAGTTGGATCGAACATTTCGATGGCGGACTCGTCGCCCAGCGGCAAGACAATCGTGAACGTCGTACCTTTCCCGAGCGTGCTCTGAAGGTCGATTCGTCCACCCATCGCTTCAGCGAGTTGTTTACTAATTGCGAGACCGAGGCCCGTTCCGCCGAAGCGACGGGTAATCGATGTGTCGGCCTGAGCAAAAGGCTCGAAGACCTTTGCCTGAGCCTGATCTGAAATACCAATCCCAGTGTCGATCACGTCTATCGCCAGTGAGAGAGAGCCGGAGTCTCGCTCGGTACGCGCCAAAATCTGAACGCTGCCCTCGTCGGTGAACTTGATCGCATTTCCCGCCAGGTTCATGATGGCTTGCCGCAAGCGAACCACGTATCCAGTCAACTCCCAACTGCTGTTTCGAGCGACTTGGGTACACAGCCGATTCATAGTCAAGAAAACGGAGCAGCGGTTTCGGCCAAGTCTGGACGAGTGATGATCGTTGATGATGAGCCCATCAACATCAAATTGATCCAAAAGCACCTGCGTTCCTCGGGCTACCAAGACTTCATCACGACGAGTGAATCGAGGGAGGCCATTCATCTGGTTTGCACTTCCCGCCCGGACATCGTGATTTTGGACGTCGTCATGCCCGAAGTCAGCGGGCTGGACATCCTTCGGGACTTACGGAAGAGTCGTCAAACATCGCATTTGCCGGTTCTGGTGATCACCGCTTCCACGGACGAGCAGACCAAGATCGATGCCTTGGAGTTGGGTGCTACGGACTTTCTTCATAAACCGGTTAAACCAACCGAGCTGATTCCTCGTGTCCGCAATGCACTGGTATTGAAGACGCACCATGACCAGATGGTCGCCTACTCAAGGCGTTTGGAATCCGAAGTAGCACAGCGCACGGCGGATCTCGCGCAGTCGCGACAGGAGGTCATTCACGTGCTGGCGTGTGCCGCAGAATACCGAGATCAAGAAACGGGCAACCATGTGATTCGTGTCGGACGATTTGCCGGGATCATCGCCCGGGCGATCGGATGCAATGAATCCGACTCCGAATTGATCGAGCAAGCGGCCATCCTGCATGATGCCGGTAAGATTGGCATCACCGACTCGATTTTGCTCAAACCGGGCAAGTTGACGGCAGACGAATACGAATTGATGAAACGCCACTGCGAATTCGGCGAGCGAATCCTAAAAGCACAGCCCAGCGATGCCAGTCAACGGTTCGTCCGGAATGCCCGCGTCCGCCTCACACGTTCTCCTGTTTTGCGGATGGCGGCTGTGATCGCACGAACTCACCACGAGCACTGGGACGGTTCCGGTTATCCCGATGGCTTGTCAGGAGAAGACATCCCACTTGTCGGACGCATCACCGCCGTTGCCGATGTATTCGACGCACTCAGTAGCCGTCGCTGTTACAAGGAAGCGATGGAAATCGACAAATGCCGCGACATCATGGTCGCGGAGAAAGGAAAGCAGTTTGATCCGAGGATTGTCGATGCTTTTCTGAATCGGTTCGATGAGGTAACCGAAGTCGTGGAGCAACTCGCCGACTATTAGCAACGGCACGCGCCCCCACGTGACATCGTTCTACAGTTCTCGAAAGTGATTTTCACCTTCGGTCTTGTTGAAACGGTAGTTCATTGTGATCCTCCTGGTCTTCCCCCACCAGCTCTTTTCGAATCACCCCGGTCTTCGAAGTCGAAAGCAAGCCGAATCACCAAGCGAAGTTCTTTTGATCGAAGACTCGCTGTTCTTTGGCGATTCGCGTTATCCGGCCCAGTTTCATCAGCAAAAGTTGTGGCTACACCGCTCGACGATGAAACACTACGAATCGAACTTGCGCGACAAAGGATTTTCGGTTTCTTACTTGGACTACTCGCCAGAGAAGTCGCTGACCGAGTTGCTGGAAAAGAGCATTCCGAAGTCGCGACGAAAGAAGCAATCACTTGCCGTTGCTGATCCCGTTGATTTCATTCTCAGGAAACGACTTGATCGTGCCGCAGCTTCCTTGGGAATGGAACTTGAAATCCTGCCGACGCCGGGGTTTTTGAATCGCGAACAAGAAAATCGCGAATACCGGGACGGAAAAAAACGTTGGTTCATGGCGGACTTCTATAAGTGGCAGCGCAAGCGTCTGGACGTTTTGATGGAGGGTGACGAACCGGTTGGGGGTCAATGGAGTTTTGACGAAGACAACCGAAAGAAGGTACCCAAGAAACTCCTGGGGGACCTTCCCAAGCTGGCGCCTCCGAAACGAGACCGCATTGACAGGGATGCGGTCGAATACGTGAAGGGGAACTTTGCGGACCACCCTGGAACACTGCAGGAACTGTTCTACGTCACCGATCACAAAGCGGCTCGCAAGTGGCTGCGCGACTTCTTGAAAGCCCGTCTTGATCGTTTTGGCGACTACGAAGATGCAATCGTCGAAGGCGAGTCATGGCTTTGGCACAGTGTCCTCACTCCTGCCATGAACACGGGCCTGCTGACGCCCGATGAAGTCGTCAAGGCGACTCGCAAGCACATCCAAGAAAACGAGGTTCCGATCAACTCCGTCGAAGGGTTCCTTCGCCAAGTGATCGGTTGGCGGGAATTCATGCGGGCCACCTATCAAGATTTGGGCGTCAAGATGCGGACGACCAATCATTGGAAGCACCATCGCCCGATGCCGAAGTGTTTTTATGATGGCAGCTCGGGAATCGTACCAATCGATGACACGATTTCGAGGCTGCTGCGAACCGGCTACTGCCACCATATCGAAAGGCTGATGGTTCTCGGTGGATTCTTCTTCCTGTGTGAAATCGATCCGGACGAGATCTACCGGTGGTTCATGGAACTGTTCATCGACAGCTATGACTGGGTCATGGTTCCGAACGTTTATGCCATGAGTCAAAACGCGGATGGCGGGCAGATCACGACGAAGCCTTACTTTTCGGGTTCATCCTACATCCGGAAAATGAGCCACTACAAATCGGGCGAGTGGTGCGATATTTGGGACGGATTGTACTGGCGATGGATTTGGAACCATCACGAGGAACTAGGGAAGAATCCGAGATGGGCGATGATGTGCAGCATGGCAAAGAAGATGGATGCCGAAAAACGTAACCGGCATCTGGAAACTGCCGAGACGTTTTTGAGTCAACTCCGCTGATTCGGTCGTCGACTAACCCTCTGGCTTGTCGCGCCGAAAAACGGCGACGACATCTTCGACCGGAACGACGAACAGTTGGTTGTCGTGTTCTAGATCGACGGGAACCGCGTTCTTGGGGTGAAAGAGAATCTTGTCGTACTGACGCAGCGGTAACTCATCGTCGTTTTCAACCACCGCACTGATCGTCACAATGCGTCCTGTAATGGTTGGGATCTCCGCCGCGTCGGGAAGGGCGATACCGCCTCGAGTCTCGCGTTTCGGCTCGTCCTTGCGAACCAAGACTCGGTCTCCGATGGGCTCGACATATTCGAACGTATTTGCAGCGGCTTTCTTCGCCATGGGTGCTCCTTAGAAATCCAGTCAACTCGATCAACACGTAGTGTCGTCTCGGAAACCGATTTCGAACACCCCAATAGCCGGCAAACAAGCACTCGAGGGGTAACGCAGAGGTTGACCCGGCGTCACCCCTTGAATCTCCGGCTGGTGGCTACTTGTTCCACCACCAACGATTGTCACGCGAGCTGAGGTCCATCGCCAAAGAAGCGTCGACTTCCTGATCTTGAACGATCTGGAACGGATTGATCAAAACGCCACCAGATGCCGCGACGACCCAGCCACCACGACCCTTAATGAAGCTGCACTCCGGCGAGACCGCTTGAGGCGTTTCGAATTCGGGTGGAGCCAATGCGGTGGTGTCGCGAAGCAACTCCAGTCCCAGACCGGCACGGGCCTCCAAGCGTTCCTGAACAATCAGTGTGGAAACAACGCTCAGGTCCATCAGGTTTTGAAGATCACCGAAGATCGGCATCTCTTTCGCAAGTTCCTCAAACGACTCGGTCATCTTCGTCGCCCATCGCTGAGCGTTCTTGTCACGTTTCCCGGTGCTGGAGGTCGTACCATCATCCGAGATACTGTCTTGTTCGGTGAGCGTTTTGACACCTTGCCCGGAAAGTTTCCAAACGGTTGCGTCTTTGTTACGCGACAGACCGTCGTAGCTGCACTCCATCCACCAGCGAGGATTCAGGTTTCCTGTGTGCGACGCGTTGCGAGCCATCTGCAGGTAACTCGGCAATTGCTTCAGCGGCGACGTTTCCAAATCCATCGCGAGCCGTTTCATTTGGTAGTCCGCTGCAACCAGGGTGCAAGCGAATCGGCTGTTGGTCGGAACGCCGGTCAATCGGATCGTTTGAGGACCGAACGCCTGTTTCATTCCTTCTTCGAAGACTTCCGGATTCTGGCCGGGACGCAGCGTAATTCGACTTTGGAATGCCGCGAGTCGCTTCAGTCCCTCGGCGGTCGGTTCAATCGAGCAACTGATGCCTTGGCGGCGCGAGTTTTCGACGTTTCGAAGAGCGATGACCAAGTCTTCCAGGCGGAGGATCGCGGCGCCGGTCTTGGTGCCGACGATGCTGCCTGTTTCCGAGAGCTGCCAAGGCTCGGCCGGCCCGGCGAGGATCAGGTCGTTGTTTTCTTGATCGACCAAGAC
Organism: Planctomycetota bacterium; assembly: GCA_039821235.1. Taxonomy (GTDB): domain Bacteria; phylum Planctomycetota; class Planctomycetia; order Pirellulales; family Pirellulaceae; genus Stieleria. Next base: position 314 of record JBCBOO010000162.1, on the reverse strand, counting down.
GTATTCAATTCCGGTCAATCCGGCGAGGTAACGAATCTCCGCGGGCAACCGCGCACCACTGGCGCGAACATCGGCGATCGCCTGCTGAATGCCGCCCAACGAAACCATCCGCAAGTCCGCGGCTTCGGCCAGGTCACCCTGCGGCGCGCGAACTTCGTTGCGAAGAAGATTCAGCAGCTCTTGATTCTCTTGGACCGTCGCGGAACGAACGACGCCCGCAGCGTCGATGGCCACACCACCGACTCGGTTTCCGCCGCCGCCGCCATTGAAACCAGCGATCGACAACGAAGCGACTGCCGTGAGACAGACGATCG
>JBCBOO010000161.1:0-14703 GCA_039821235.1 Planctomycetota bacterium | reverse complement strand
GGCACAGATCATCGCCTCTCGCATCGTCGCCTGCTCGGTCCGCGGGTCTGGCGGATAAAGCATGTATAACCATTCGCCTTCGTTATGAGCGGTGGGCAGTCCATCAGTGATCAAAACGATTTGCCGATTCGGCGTATCCGTGTTGACTAGGTTCTGACGAGCCAGTTGCAGCGAACGCTGAATGTTGGTGAAGTGCTGATGGATCTGCGTTTCCGTGATCTCTTGGTTACTCAGATCTGCTTTCAGCCTCACGAAGGGATCGTGGATCGAAACCTGTTTGGGCATCAGGTTGATGATCTCACCGGGTGCCCGCAATTTTGCGAACGTGTACATCTCAATGAAGCGTAAAAAATCGCCTGGGTACTCGCTCTGGATCAGCCCCTGGAGTGCCAGAGCCATGCGTTTGACGTTCATGTATTGACCGTCATAGCGCATCGAACCGCTCATATCCATGATCACGCACGTCGCGCACTTCGGATGATTGCGAGTCTTGTGGATCTCGATGTCTTCGCTGCGCAACCGCAAGGGTCGCTCATCGCCTTGTCGCAGGAGTGCGTTCGTGATCGACTGCGGAATATCCATGTTGGAAACCGAATCGCCGAACTCATACGGCTTGGTCTGCTGCAGTTCGACGGCTCCCTCACCGACGACATCGCCCGTATGACGACCGCTTCGTGACGGAGCGAGCTGGCTAAAGATCCGTTCCAAAAGCCGACCTTGAAAGACCTTGTACGCTTGCGGCGTCAACCGAAACTGTCCGCTCGAGTCTTTTTGTAGTCCCTGACGTTCCGCCTGCTCACGGACCATATTTTCGACTTGGCGCCGCATTTCCTCCAACTGTTCCATGTCGCTCGGTGGTGCAAATTCGCTCAACAGATCCATGTCGATCAGACCGATCTGGGCGTTCTTGCTGGCTTCCTCGAGTTGACGCAGGAGTTCATCGATCTTCTCGAGTTCCTCCTTGATCTCAAGTGCTTTCGGAATCGACATCGATTCGTTGCCGGTGAACTCATACTTGCTGCCGAGCTCTTCGATGTTGTGCTTGTCAGCCATGCTGGACGAGACTTTCAGCAGATCCGTCGAAAGCGTTCCCCCGCGGTCTTCGGCGCGATACCAAAGTGCCTCCAGCAGATAGGGCTGCTCGCGATTGATCGCTTGCCGATAGGTCTCGGCGAGCTTATTGGGAATACGAACGTTCTTCGCCGCCTGGTGAAATGCTTTGCGAGCCTTCTTTTGAACGGTTCGCGCCTCATAAGTCTCCAAGATCTGCCGCTTCCGATCTTCCAACATCGCCTTGAGGAAATCGATGCTGGGACCGAGCTGTTGCATTTGACTGGGATCCAGCCGAATCGCATTGGCGAGCTCTTCTTCGGTGAGTTCGCGGAACTCGCCGTACATCAACGCCTGCTCGAACGCGGGCGAGATCAAATCCGGCGGCGGTTCACTCGGCGGCGGAAACGCAGTGGGATCGTATTTCTGGTAGGCGTGAATAATCCCGCCGATGGGCTTGGTCATGGCCTGTTCCGAGTGGGTGTTGAAAGGGCGTTCACTCGAGAGCGACTCAGGTTTCGTATTCGATCTTGCCGTGCTTTTGGGCGCGGCTGATCTTTTCCATGCTGTATAGGCCCGCCAAGACAAACTCGACGCAACTGGCTCTCATTGCTTCGCTTTCACTGGCGTTGACTTCAAAAGCCAAGTCCCAGGCGGGCGGAACGGTCTTGAGGCGTTCGGCGTACTCACTGCTTGGCAGGAGGTCACCGACTTCCACACGCACGCCGCTGCGAAAGATCTCCGCGATTTCGGCCAACCCGTGTTGCTCGACGTATTCTCCGAAGACAACTTCAATGGCTTTGGCGACCACGGCGTCCAAGACTTGTCGCTCACTCATTTGGTGCGTGCCCATTAGATCGAGCTCCAGCTTGCCGAGCGAACTTGAGTAGAGGTGTCCGAGGTCGCTGATGCGAGGAACTGCGGGGCGTTCGTTGTGCAGGATGCCACGTTGTCGCGCAGAGGCGACCATGGTTCGGAAGTTGGCCAGGGAGAACCTTGCCGAAACACCCGACGCTTGATCGATGAACTTGCTCTTGCGAGCCTGTTCGGTGATTTCTTCGACCAGCTGGTACATGAAGTAGGGCACGATCACAGGGTACTCGCCCTCGAGGTCCTCGCCGACTTCCTGTCGCAAGATGTCGATGCCCTGGTCCCGCTCGGTCGGATAGTGTGTCTGAACAATCGTCCCGATGCGGTCTTTCAACTGCGGAATCACCTTGCCGCTTCGATTGTAAGTCGACGGGTTGGCGGAAAACAGAATCATGATGTCGAGATCAAAACGGATCGGATAACCGCGGATCTGGACATCACGCTCCTCCAAAATGTTGAACAAGCCGACTTGAACGAGATCGTCCAACTCGGGCAGCTCGTTCATCGCAAAGATGCCACGATGCATTTTGGGAATCAGACCGAACGACAACGCCTCCTCGGTACTCATGCTCACGCCACCGGTCAGCTTGGCGGGATCGATCTCACCGATGATGTCGGCAAACTTTGTCCCGGGCGAAAGCCGCTCGGAGTACCTCTCCTCGCGGTGCCACCAAGCGATCTTGATGTCATCGGGATCATGTTGTTCGACCAGTTTTTTTCCAAGCGAAGTCACGGGCAGCAAGGGGTCTTCGTGCACCGCCAGTTCGGGATGGTCGATGTACGGAATCCACTCGTCCAAAAAACGCGTCAACATTCGCATCAAGCGACTCTTGGCCTGCCCTTTTTCGCCGAGGAAGAGCATGTCGTGCCCGGCCAAAAGCGCGAGATTGATTTCGGGGATCACGGTGTCCTCATAACCGACGATGCCCGGAAACAGTTCCTCACCGCCGCTTAGCATTCGCGTGAAGTTGTCACGAATCTCTTGCTTGACGGTTTTTGACTGCCACCCTTGCTCGGTCAACTCGCGAAGTGTCTTGGCAGAGGGCGCGGCAATGGCAACGTTCATTCACTCAAATCCATCGGTGGGAAGGAAGCTTCTCGATCACCGTGGAGTGTAGCGCGCCGCCCACTCAGAGTGAAATCACTCCGTCACATTCAAGTCGGGTGTTTGAACCGGTGCACGCAAAGGTCTGGTTTGGGGACCATGGGACTTTCCCCACCACAACAGCCCGGCGGCGGTTGAAAGCAATGCGATCATCATGGCCTCCACGACGGCGGGATGATTCGCTCGATGGCGAATTTGCCGAACCAGTTGAGGCTTGATTTGGGGCAAATCGGCGGGACCGAGCGTGACCTCATCGTAAGCGCACTGATCTTGCCCGTCGCTCATTGGCACGCCAACGCCCGCCGTTGCATCGCCGCCGGCGGCCTTGCGGTCCGCCTCGTTTCCGCCTGTGACCAGGTCTGCGACAAATTCGACACGCGCGGCCTGATACAGCGCACCTGGTCGGATGCGTCCGACATGAGCCCGCGAGTAGTTATCGCCACGTTGGCGCGGATCGAGCAACCGGTAGGTCGAGAGGGCGACCTGAAAGAGCTGCCGTTCGGTCAGTTCATTGGGAGTGTCGAGTTGCCTTTCTGCGAGCGTCCGAGAAGCACGCATCGCCGCCGCCCGAATCACCGGGAGCCGAGTTTCACGCGGTGCCAGCCCGATCCGCTGGAAATCGTCGGTGGTCAGCAAAATCGACGAATTGAGCGGCAAAACGCCGCCATTTGTCTCGCTCTGTGTCGCATCTTCGGCACTCTGCTGCGGCTCCAACGACTGACTAAATGCCCGATTCCGCTTGCTTGCGGGATTCGAATCGCCGGTGGGATCCACTGGAAATGCGATCGGACTGCGCGGGGAACGGCGTGGGGCGAGTGAAGCGGGCATCGGACGAAAGGAGTGGGAAACTGTGACTGGGAAGTCAGTCTCCCCGATCGATTAAGTTCTTCGTGTTATCGGCAGCATTATTGTCGGAGGGCGATGCAAAACTAGTGCAATACGGAAAGCGCCGCGACATCCGAGCGAGACAGACACTGCGTGTTGCCAACCTGTTCGCTTCCCACCCTGATTTCGTGGCGAAAACCCACCCACCAGGGAGCAGCAAGGGGAACCATCTCCGCCTTGCCGACTCGCTCAGAGAATCCAACGCCCGCACCTAAGATCGCTGAGATTGCAGGCGGGTTCCCGAATATTCGAAGACACGTCGAGATTCGCTCGCGGCAGTCCGCCCCGATTACGAATCTGCAGTGGCACCTGCGGACGCTCGCCGGCGCCGAAAGGTCGATTTGATTCGCATCGTATCGGCACGTGCCCTGTTTGCTTGTGAACAAGTCGCACCGTCGATGCTAGAATCCTCCATGGATTCGATCCCCGTGGATCGATACCGAATTCGTTTCCTAGTTCAAACTCAAAATCATGTTCCGATTTAACCTTCGGCTCGCCATCCTTGGATGCCTTTTCATGACGCTTGATGGATCGTCGGTGATCGCTGAAGACGGCGACTCCGAAAAAGACGCGTATCTGTGGCTCGAAAATGTGGAGGGTGAAGACGCCCTGGCCTGGGTGCGTGAGCGAAATGAGACGTCGACGAAACAGATCACAGCCGCCTCCTCCTTCAAGCAGTTGGAATCCGACTTGCTCGAGATCCTGGACTCGGATCAGCGGATTCCAGGCGTCGGTAAGTCAGGCGAGTTCTATTACAACTTTTGGCGTGATGCCGAACACCCGCGTGGACTTTGGCGACGAACGACACTCGAGGAGTATCGCAAAGACGAACCGGATTGGGACGTGATCTTGGACCTGGACCAGATCGCTGAAGACGAGGACGAGAACTGGGTCTGGTCGGGAGCGTCACTACTGCGTCCGAAATACGACCTCGCCCTGATCGAGCTCTCGCGCGGTGGCGCGGATGCAACCGTCACGCGTGAATTCGACATGACCAAGCGAAGCTTCGTCGAAGAGGGTTTCAATCGCCCGGAAGCAAAAGGGTCGGTGGGCTGGATCAATCGCGATACCGTTTTTGTCCAAACCGATTTCGGCGACGGTTCCATGACAGAATCCGGCTATCCGCGAATCACGAAGTTGTGGAAACGTGGCACGCCTCTGGAAGAGGCAAAGGTCGTTTTCGAAGGGAAAGCATCCGACATGGCCATCGGTGCCTATCACGATGACACACCCGGGTTCGAACGAAACTTTGCGTATCGTTCGATCGCGTTTTACAACAACGAGATCTTCCTGATTCCCGAGTCGGGAGAGCCCGTTCAAATCGACGCGCCCAATTCCGCGAACAAAAGCGTGTTCCGTGATTGGTTGACATTGGAACTTCGCGAACCTTACGAAGTCGGTGAGTCGACGTATGCTGCCGGTTCGCTGCTGGTGACCAAACTGGACGACTTCATGGCCGGCAAACGCGACTTTGATGTCCTGTTCGAACCGAGCGAGACCACAGCGCTCAGCAGTTTCGGCTACACCAAGGACTACCTTTACCTGAACGTCTTGGAGGATGTGAAAAATCGTATCCAGGTGATCAAACCGACCGAGGACGGCTGGGAACGCATGCCACTGGTCGGCGCCCCGCAATTTGGCACCGTCGGAATTCGCGCGGTGGATCCCGATGAGTCCAACGCTTACTTCTTGACCACCACGGACTACCTCACGCCAACGACACTGATGATGGGCGAGATCGGGTCAAAGCCCGAGGTGCTCAAATCACTGCCCGCATTTTTCGATGCGAGTGACTTGGAGATCAAGCAGCATTTTGCCGTCAGCAAGGACGGTACGAAGGTGCCTTACTTCATGGTGGCTCGCAAAGGTCTCGCCGACACGGGTGATCACCCGACATTGCTTTACGGCTACGGCGGATTTGAAATCTCGCTGCAACCCAGCTACAGCGCAAGCGTCGGGAGAGCTTGGACCACCCAGGGAGGCGTCTATGTGGTTGCCAACATTCGCGGTGGCGGAGAGTACGGCCCAAGATGGCACCAAGCGGCACTCAAAGAAAACCGTTTGCGAGCCTACGAAGACTTTGCCGCGGTTGCACAAGACCTCTTTAAGCGTGGCGTGACGTCACCGAAGAAACTGGGCATTCAAGGCGGGTCGAACGGCGGCCTTCTGGTCGGCAACATGGTGACGCTGTATCCCGAACTGATGGCAGCCGCCGTCTGCCAAGTACCGCTCTTGGATATGAAGCGATACCACAAGCTGCTAGCAGGTGCGTCGTGGATGGCCGAATACGGGAACCCGGATGATCCCAAGCAATGGGAATTCATTCAAACGTACTCGCCCTATCAAAACGTGGACCCCAAGGCCAAGTATCCTTCGGTTCTGTTCACAACCAGCACCCGTGATGACCGAGTCCATCCAGGGCATGCGAGAAAGATGATGGCGTTGATGGAATCACAGGGGCACGATGTCTTGTACTACGAAAACATCGAAGGGGGACACGGCGGTGCGGCAAACAATGCCCAACGAGCACGCATGCAAGCACTCGCCTACACCTTCCTTAAGCAAAAGTTGATGGACGAGTAGGTCGTGTGACTCCCAAGTAGGCAGGCTTCCAGCCTGGTATTTGGCTTTCCCAGTCGAAGCTGGCAAACATGACGGAGCGACGCTGGGGCTCGGCTTTACGTCGGTCACTCGCTGGCTCATTCAAACCGCGTTCAGTCGAACGCGGTTTTCTTTTCATTTTTCCAGGCAATGAAGCCCGCCCCAACGCTTTCCATGAGCGAACATGCCCAACCGTCCATTGCCCGCCGATGAATCACGCACCCGCGAATTCTCTACCGCTCTACGCCCCCTCCGCCAATCGCTTGTCCAGCGTTTTGCTTCAGGATTTAGCCGCAGGGAAGAGATTCGGCTCGATTCGAAACCGGTGGGCGAGCCCACCGGCAAGGTACTGCCGCCCCACTCGGGGCTAATGCGTGGAAGACTGCACAAAGCACTCGGCTTTCTGCTCCTTAACATCCTCATTCATCCGCTCTTCGCCCACGCTCAATCCACCGAATCGCAAACCAAAGAAGCGGACCAATTCCAAACCGTCTATGAAGCATCGGGAAAAACGGCTTCGGCGGACTACCTAGCGACGATCGATTTCTACCGTCGGCTTGCGGAGACTTATGACCGAGTCGAGATGAGATCCGGCGGGCCGACCGACAGCGGGTTCCCGCTGCACGTTGTGTTCATCGCCGAGGATGCTCCGGAGATATTAAAGACGGGTGCCGCCGAAACCACGTACGGCGTTTTGCCGGTCGCAAGCCGCAAGCGAGGCGTGTTGCTGATCAACAATGCCATCCATCCGGGCGAGCCCGATGGCGTCGACGCCTCGATGATGCTTGCACGCGACTTGGCACGCGACGGACTGCCCGGGAACGTCATCGTTGCAATCATCCCGATGTACAACATCGGAGGTGCACTGAACCGCAACAGCACGTCGCGCGTCAATCAAAATGGACCGGAGGCGTACGGCTTTCGAGGCAACGCTCAAAATTACGACTTGAACCGCGACTTTATTAAGTGCGACACGCGTAACGCGCGTTCGTTTTCGGCACTCTTTCAAGCACTCGATCCCGATGTCTTGATCGACACCCATGTCAGCAACGGCGCGGATTACCAACACGTCATCACTTCGGCGCACAGTCAAAAAGACAAACTCGGCGGCGAGATTGGCGATTTTTTCGAAAACCAGTTCCAGCCGCAGCTCTTCGAAGCAATGAGTCGGTCAGGCTTCGACACGATTCCCTATGTCAACTCTGGTGGCTCGCCGCCGGACCGCGGGTTTGCTCAGTTCCTGGAGTCACCACGCTACTCGACAGGCTACGCCGCCCTGTTTCAGACCATGGGCTTTATGACCGAAACGCACATGTTGAAACCCTATCCCCAACGGGTCGCGGCAACGCGTTCGTTCCTCGATCACGCAATCACATTGCTATCCAAGCACGCGGACACCGTTCGAGAAAAGCGATTGCAAGATCGCCAGGCTTATTCGAAACAGAAAGAAGCTGCGATTGCTTGGTCGGTCGATCGAGACACTCCCAGCAAGCTGCTTTTCCGCGGCTACGAAGCTCGACAGATCCCCAGTCGTGTGACCAGCGGCCAACGGCTTTTTTACGATCGCCAAAAGCCATTCGAGAAAGAAATCGATTACTACGATCGTTTCGTCCCCAGTCGAACCGTTGCACTGCCAAAGGCCTACGTCGTCCCACGTGGCTGGGGCGACGTGATCGAGCGGCTGAAGCTCAACGGCGTGGAATTGAAAGCCGTTCCGAGCGATCTCACGGTGGAAGCGGAGGTTTATCGGATCGAACAAGTCGATAGCCGCAGCGTTCCCTATGAAGGCCACTTTCTGCACAGCAACGTCGAAGTCACCTTGGAGCGCCGGTCGGTCAAGCTACGTGCGGGTGACTTCGTCGCCCCAATCGATCAACCTCGGGCACGTTACCTCGTGGAAACGCTCGAGCCGGCCGCGATGGATTCGTTCTTCCGCTGGAACTTTTTCGACACCGTGTTGCAGCAGAAGGAGCACTACTCGTCGTATGTATTCGAAGATCTCGCCGAGAAGATACTGGAGGAAGATCCAAAACTGCGTGAAAAGTATGATGCGAAACGGGAAAGCGACCGTGCATTTGCCGAAAGCCCGCGGAACCAACTCGAGTTTCTCTATCGCAACTCACCGCACTACGAAGCCGCCCATCGAACCTACCCCGTCACCAGACTGTTTGACCTGGATTTTCTGAACGAATAACCGCGAATCAGCCAGGGCTAGGACCGTGACGCTGTCGTGGCGACAGTCAGTTCGCGTCACAAAAATTCTCGATCACGCCGACGCCTTTCACTCCAAGGCGTCGAAGCCGGTCGGCGGCGAGTTCGATCTCAGACGACGACGTCTTTCGCATGTCTCGAACCAGCAAGCTCGAGTCCGTTTCGGCCGCGATCTTGTGCGTGATCCACGAATCAATCGATGGGGCATCAAAGAGCACCAGATCGAAACAACCCGAGATGGTTTCAAGCAACTGGTCCAGGTCGAGCGCTGTGAGGGAACCCGCACCGGATGCATCCAGCGGAATCAACGTCACACCATCATCCAGCGACACCACGCTGGTCGATTCCAATCGCTTTCCAGATCGCAGCGCGTCGGGCCAACCGTGCGTGAGCTCCAAAGAAAGTTGTTCGGCGAGTGAACATGCCGGTGCGCTGGCGTCAACAAGGGCAACGTTCAAACCCGCGGCAGCGGCGGCGATCGCCATCCCGATCGCAACCGTCGATCTCCCTTCGCCTTTCTGAACACTGGTCACGACGACGCTGCCGAGTCCCGTTCGAACCGATTGCTCCATGTGCTCCGCGATCGATCGAAAAAGTGTCTCATCAAAAAACAACTCCGCAACGCTGGACGGAATTTCAAATGCATCGACTTCCCAGTCGGCGCCTTCCCATCGCACTTCGGGAGTCGGCTCAGGGATGGCAACGCGAGTCAACCGGTCAAGCCGAGCGCTGATCGGATCGAGTAGCGGCTCTGGACGGATGGCTTCGTCGGCAGGCGAACTTTCTGGCTGGTCAAGCACCGGCGCAGTGGCCTGGACCTGATCCGTACTCTTCACCTGCGTAGTGGACGATTCACTCGCGGATTCCACCGCGTGAGAAGCTGTCGATTCCACTTCGCCGAAGGCTTCCGCCGCCAATTCATCCGTAAGCGGTTCCAATTGAGTTTCAGAGACGAGTTGACTTGCCGGGACGTCGCGGACAGAAGGTGCTTCTTGAGGCGGCAGTGCAGGGGGCTGCGCCACATCAAAAGCCTGTATGACTGGCGAGTCGACGCGCCAAACATGCCCGTCGGGAATTGAACCGGCCACCACCACGGACTGCGTCCAGTGCTCCATCTCGCTGGCAGGCGCGGGCTCGCTGGTAGGCGCGGGCTCGCTGGTAGGCGCGGGCTCGCTGGCAGGGGCGGGCTGGGGGGCCACATTCACTTGGACGGTGCTTTCGATCTTCGCGGTCGCCTGCGATGGATAAGAATTGTCACCATCGACTGACCGAGGAAAATCGCGTGTGGGGTCTTCCGCGTGAGCCGGGTGCGGTTGCACGACGGGTTTCGTAGCAACCGCATTCGCGCGGGGCTGCGGAATGTCAGGCTGCGGGATATCGGATGCCGTCGGCTCGGGAGAGGGCTTGCCGGTCGCGGTTTTGTTTCGCGCGTAAGCACCAATAAAGGACTGTGGACGGCTCATGATTCAGGACTTCGTCTTGGTTTGGCGTGAAGACTATGTACGTGAAAAGGTTTCGGATCATCTACCACGTTGCTAGAAACGATCAGAAGCTTCCCATGCCTCGAGGATTTCGAGAAAGTTCCCGATCGGATAGGGAGTACGACTGAGTCGCAATCCGTCATAGAGATCCAATCGGTCATCCATCCCGGCAGGCAAGTCTTCGAGAAGCGGCGGTGTCGGATCCGCGTTTGGCGCGGTTCCGGGTGTGTCCGAGAAATCGTTGCGGTACGCGACGGTGGCATCGGGAATCCCGGGTATCCCTGAGTTCGGAAGCGGGGTTTCTTCCGTGTAGACCCCGAGAGGGTCATCAAACATCTCAGGAATTTCGGGAAGCTTGGGGTCGAAGGAGGGCAGATCGGACGTGGCCGTCGAAGGGGTCCCCAAGGTTCCGTCTTGCGGAGTTGCGGGTTCGGTCGTTGTGTCAACCGCATTGGCGGAGCCGGCAATGACCGGATTCACGATTTCCGTGATCGCCTGGGGATCTGACATGGGATCGGGCCTTGCCTCGGCAGCCGTGCCGCCCATTTCTCCCTCACCGATCAGCTCGTCGATATCCGCCAAGACATCTTCGCGTGTTCGCATGGCAACCGAGCTGTCCGGAGCGGCGCTCCCATCTTGGAAACTCGCATCATCAACGCTTGCTGTCTCCATCGGCGGCGATTGGTCTTGGGGAGCCGATTCGAAATCATCGGGATTGACCATGACAATAACGTCATCGCCGGGTGAGACGTTCGCATCGTCCACCAGCTTCGGCTCATTCGCCTCGCGGATGCGTTGATAACCGCGGCCCGAGTAGTAGGCCACCGTGAGCAGGAACATCATTCCCACGCCGATGGTTGCTCGAGTGATCCAGGTCGCTTGTGCAGAGTCGGCCCAATCGGGTTGTGCTTCGTCGTTGAATTCGGCCACGCGCGGCTGGGCGTCGTTGGTATCGGCACGTTGCTCCGGCGTTGCGGCGGCTGGAATGGCAACGTGGGGAGCCTGAGGCTGCGGTCCCCAGGGGCGAACACTGCCGTGGGTCCCGGGGGGGCGTCCGACGTGATTCGCCGGCGGACCCGGATGAGGTTCATGCAGATAGACACCGCTCGCGACGTCAATTGCAGCGTTCGAACCCGAACCTGAATTGCCGGTCGGCGTGGTTTCGGGCGTGCCTGATCGTGGTGACTCAGGACCCGCCGCCCATGTCGTCGCCGACGAATCGGCGGGAAAGACGGGTGCTTGTGGTGGCAGGGATTTCGCCGCGGCGGACTCCTTTGCAGCGGAGAAATCCGCCATGCTGTTGGCGCCGAGAACCTGATCGGGCTCGGTCGTGTCCGATGAACTGAATTCCGCGATCGACTTTGCGCCGGTAATGGTGTCCGACGGCACCGTTTCGCGCCGTTCGGGGGTGCAATCCGGTAGCTGAAAAAGCGTGGGAACCGATTCTTCGTTCGTTTCTCGTTGCTGTTGCATCACTCCGTCCGTGGAGCCTCTTTTGGGGGGTGCACCGGTTACATCTCTCGGATTTCATCGGTGTTTGCCTGTATCCATCGTCAAGCTTTTGCGGAATAGCGAAATTGGCGGGGGCAAGGCAAGGCTGAATACATCCGGTTCGCCTTGTGGTTTTTCAATCGGTTACGACAATATCAGACGATTCCACCACCCACCAAAGTGCCAAAACGGTCCGATGCTGCAAGTCAATTCCTCCGCCGACCTTCTCTCCGAGCTCGTTCGCGAACGTATTTTGCTGCTCGACGGCGCGATGGGGACCATGATTCAGCGGCTCAAGCTGGATGAAGCTGGTGTCCGGGGCGATCGTTTTGCCGACCACCACAAAGATCTTAAAAACTTTTCGGACATTCTGTGTTTGACGCATCCGGAAAAGATCACCGACATCCACCGCGCGTACTTCGAAGCCGGATCGGATATCGTCGAAACGAACTCGTTCGGCGCGAGCCCCGTGGGAATGGTCGAATTCGATTTGCCGCAAGAGTTGGTCGTCGAGATCAATCATGCGGCCGTCGCGTGTGCCCGCAAAGCGGCCGACGAGTGGACGGAGCGAACTCCGGACAAACCTCGATTTGTCGCCGGATCGATTGGCCCGACCACCATGCAATTGGCGATCAGCACGAAAGTCGATGATGCCGCCTATCGTCCCACGACCTTTGAGGCGATGCGAACGAGCTATCGAGCTCAGGTGAAAGCACTCGCGGATGCGGGCGTCGACATCCTATTGCCCGAAACCGCGATCGACACGCTCAACTTGAAAGCCTGTCTGTTTGCGATCCAAGATTACTTCAATTCCGGTGGTCGCCGCATTCCGGTCATGGTCAGCGGCACGTTCGATAAAGGCGGTCGGACCTTCGTGAGCGGCCAATCGGTTGAAGCATTCTTTACCGCGCTCGAACACTTTCCGATGCTTTCGGTCGGCATGAACTGCGCCCTCGGGCCGGATGTCATGCGGCCGCATATCGAAGCGCTTTCGCAGGTTGCCGATGTGCCCATCAGTTGTCACCCCAACGCGGGACTGCCCAACGACATGGGCAACTTTGACTTGGATCCGAAACCGATGGCCGACATCGTGGGCGAGTTCGCCGACAACGGATGGATCAACATTCTGGGCGGGTGCTGCGGCACGACCCCCGATCACATCGCGGCGATGGCCGAACGTGTTCGTGGCTTGAAACCGAAACAAGAAGTTCCGGGACCGGTTTACACGCGTCTGTCCGGCCAACTGCCGATGGTCATGCGACCCGAGATTCCGTTCACGATGGTCGGCGAACGCACCAACGTCACCGGCAGTCGCAAGTTCGCGCGTTTGATCCGGGACGAAAACTACGACGAAGCCGTTGAGGTCGCACGCGAGCAAGTGGAAAACGGCGCGACGATCATTGACGTCAACTTTGATGACGCGCTGCTCGATGGCGCCGAGGCAATGAAACGCTTCCTGCGTTTGATCTCCGGTGACTCCGTCGCGGCATCGGTGCCGGTGATGATTGACAGCAGCAAATGGGAAGTCATCGAAGCCGGGCTGCAGAACGTCCAGGGCAAGGCCATTGTCAATTCGATCTCACTCAAGGACGGTGAAGAAACGTTCTTGGAACGCGCCCGGCTGGTTCGCCAGTACGGAGCGGCGACGGTCGTGATGGCGTTTGACGAGAAGGGTCAAGCGGCGACCGAAGACGAAAAGGTTCGCATCTGCAAGCGTGCTTACGAGTTGTTGGTCAACGAAGTTCAGTTCCCGCCCGAGGACATCATCTTTGACCCCAACATTTTGACCGTCGCGACTGGAATCGAAGAACACGACAACTATGCCGTCGACTTCATCGAAGCCGTGCGAAGGATCAAGAAAGAGTGCCCAGGAGCGAAGACCAGCGGCGGTGTCAGCAACATCAGTTTCTCGTTCCGCGGCAACGACCGTGTCCGCGAAGCGATGCACAGCGCGTTTCTGTTCCATGCCATCGAAGCCGGTTTGGACATGGGCATCGTCAACGCGGGCCAACTGGAGGTTTACGAGGAGATCCCCAAAGACTTGCTCGAACATGTCGAAGATGTCTTGCTCAATCGGCGGAGCGACGCGACCGATCGGATGCTCGACTTTGCCGAAACCGTCAAAGGCAGCGGCAAGAAGAAATCCGGGGAAGACCTGACTTGGCGTGAAGCTCCCATCGCGGCTCGAATGAAACACGCCCTGATCAAAGGCATCGACAAATTCATCGAGGAAGATGCCGAAGAAGCACGGCAACAATTCGATCGATGCTTGCAGGTCATCGAAGGCCCACTGATGGACGGCATGCAAGTCGTCGGTGATTTGTTCGGCGAAGGAAAGATGTTCCTCCCCCAAGTCGTCAAATCGGCTCGCGTGATGAAGAAGGCGGTCGCCTACTTGGAACCGTTCATGGAAGAAGAAAAACGCGCGGCGGGACTCGAAGGTGCGTCGGCGCGTGGCAAATTCCTGATCGCCACCGTTAAAGGCGACGTGCACGATATCGGCAAAAACATCGTCGGCGTCGTGTTGCAGTGCAACAACTTTGAAGTCATCGACCTGGGCGTCATGGTCTCCGCGGAAACGATTCTCGAAGAGGCCGTCAAACGCGGCGTCGACATGATCGGCTTGTCGGGTTTGATCACGCCCAGCTTGGACGAGATGATCACGGTGGCCCGCGAAATGAAACGCCGTGAAATGAACATTCCGCTGCTGATCGGTGGTGCAACGACCAGCGCGAAACACACCGCGGTGAAGATTGCTCCGGTTTACGAAGCGCCCGTTGTTCACGTGCTCGACGCCAGCCGAAGCGTTGGCATCGTCGAAAAACTGCTCAGCCAGGACTCCCGTGATGCGTTCATCGAGAAGAATGAAGAACAACACCGAAAGATGGTGGCCAGTTACAAAGGCCGTTCACAAAAACTGGTGTCCTATTCGGAAGCTTGCGAGAAACGTTTCCAAACCGAATGGGCGAATGTCCGGATCGACACCCCCGCTTTCACAGGCACTCGCGT
>JBCBOO010000160.1:0-14874 GCA_039821235.1 Planctomycetota bacterium | reverse complement strand
AAACTCCAGGCAGTGAACAAACGGTCAGTTGGCTGGTTCTTTGGAGAGGTGGCAGGATGTCGCAGGCGCGATTTCGGCAAGCCCTTGCGGTAATGAACTTGGGCGAGAATGAAAGAACTTGGTACTTGAAATGGGTTGGTGGATTCGCCCGTTTTCATTCGGAACTTGATGCCTGGAAACGCGGCGATGGCGAGCTGCAACTTGATCTTGAGCGAGTCATCGCCTTCCTCCGCTCTCTCCGCGATGCTCAGATGCCGGCTTGGCGAAGGAAGCAGGCGGCACGTGCGTTAGAGGTCTATCAAGCGACGGTGTTGCAAAACTCAATCGTTGACTTCGCACCACTCCGCAAAACGTTGCAGGAGATCGAGCGGAAAGAAAGGCGTGCGGGTGTCCCGCTGCCACCAGTCGCCCGTCCGCTATCGGGTGCCCCAGTACCAGGTGAAGGAAATTCTGGGCACATTGACCCGAACGAACCGGAGGCGGTCCGCCGAATGAGGATGCGGATGCGGGTGTTGCATCACCCACTGAGCACCGAAAAAGCGTACGTCGGTTGGCTGTCTCGGTTTATTCGACATCTGGACGATGAGCGGGTCGAGCGATACGGCGAACCAGAAATCGAGAGTTTCCTGACCGACTTGGCGGTCACCGGTTCGGTGACAGCGGGAACTCAGAACCAAGCCCTGGCGGCGCTCCTCTTTTTCTTTGACAAGGTCCTCGGACGCGATCTTCGCTTTATTAACTCCGTGAGAGCGAAAGCGAGTCAATACCGACCGGTCGTACTGACGAAACGCGAGGTCACGGAGCTATTCCCTCACTTTACCGGTATCTACCGAATCATGTTCTTGCTCATTTATGGCGGCGGATTGCGACACAAAGAGTGCCGCACGCTTCGAGTCAAAGATGTTTGCTTTGAAAACAACGAAATTCTGGTTCGCAATGGGAAAGGCATGAAGGATCGCGTGACAGTGTTGGCGGCCAACGCAGCTCCACTTCTACGGGAGCATCTCTGCAACGTCCGCACGATTCACCAGCACGATCTGCAAGACGGTCATGGTGAGGTGTATCTACCATTTGCACTCGCTCGAAAATATCCAAGAGCCGGCTTTGACTTTGGGTGGCAGTACATTTTCCCGTCACCTCGGATCAGCCGCGATCCGCGAAGCGGGAAAACTCGACGACACCATCTACATGAAGCGACGTTTTGCGACCGCTTCAAACGTGCCGTGCAGCGTACATCCATCGTCAAACCCGCCGTCCCACACACGTTGCGCCACAGCTTTGCGACTCACATGCTGGAAGACGGTGCCGACATTCGGACGGTGCAAGAACTGCTAGGACACAAGGATGTCAAAACCACGGAGATTTACACGCACGTGATGAATCGCCCCGGATTGGCGGTCACTAGTCCATCGGACCGATTGGAACTGGTCGGGACTTTTTGATTGCGTTCTCAAAGCCGCGTTTGAAGGGTGGCCCGCACAACACTGGCAGTCGGTTGATTTGACGGGTGCGATGACTTCTTCGCTGAGATGCTTCGTGCAGATGAAAGTCGTGCTTGAGCGGCCGGACGCATTCTGTACCGCCTGCGGAGCATGCGGCAACTTTGGGAAACCGGTTGGACGCGGCGAGTTGAAGTTGAAGTGCAAGTTGTTTGTGTGTGAGAACTTGAACTTTCACTTCAGATTTTCTCTTGTTGCTGAGTTTGTGGGGAGGCTCAGAAACCGCGGCTAGCGCCGTTGCGGCTCAGGGTGGAGGGGCGAGTTTAAGTTCGAGTTGAAGTTGAAGTGCAAGTTGTTTGCGTGTGTGACAACTTGTACGTTAACTTGCACTTCAACTTGTCTCTTGAGCTGAGTTTGCGGGAAGGCAGGAAAGGACTTGGGGGACAGAGCACCTGCGGGACCTCAAGAGTTGGTCCACGAAAAAAGCGAATAGAACGAATGAAGAAGTCTTCAACGTCGACAAGAACGATTCACCAGAAAGAAGAACTTCCTTGAAGGTTGAATCCAGTTCACGGTGGTTCCGTGCCCATATCTGGCAATCCGGATTCGGCTTATTCGAAAGATTCGTGGACACCCAACCCTATGCTAGGTGGTGTGGGGAGGGCGGTGGGAGACCGGCGTCCTTGCGCGATTTCCACATGCTACACGGCATCGGTCGTCCAGGGGGAAGTTTGAACCACGAAGGACTTTGTCAAGTCTCGGTCGATCTGCCGAATGAAGTTGAATGGATCAATATAATCGTGCCATGGTGGGGTGCTAGAAAGGGGCGAGTTTAAGTTCGAGTTGAAGTTGAAGTGCAAGTTGTTTGTGTGTGAGAACTTGCACTTGAACTTAAACTTTCGCTTCAACTTTTCTCTTGTTGCTGAGTCTGTAAAGGCCGACGTGAACAGAGTTCCCCGCTGACTTTGGGGTTTCAGAAGATGCGGGCCAGCTCCCTGCGACGATCCGGGTTTCGCCGAGGTGGCTAGATGCGGCGTCCGAAACGGCGACGGAATTCGGCCAAGTCGCGTCCATCGATGGTGCCATCACCGAGGCGATCCAGTTCGGCCAAGTAGTTTGGATCACTTTGCGAAGATCGGTACGCCAGCGTGAAGGCTTGGAAGTCGTCTCGATCGACGTCTCGGTCTCCATCGGTATCACCGAACAAGCGGAAAAACTCGTCGGCTCGGTCGGAGCCGAATTCAAAATCACTCGCCATCGCTTCACCGCTCACGGGTGACGAAACCTGGCTACTCAGCACGGTTAGTTGGTAATTCCCATCGGCCAGCGAGTTTCGAAGGCCGGTCGTTGAACCTGCATCTCGCTCAATCACGAGTGGTCCGGCGGCGAAAGTCACATCCACGAATGTCTGGTCGTTTTCAAATCGAACATCGACGATCAACGTGTTGACGGGAGTGTTGGTCTCTAACTGAACCAATTGGATCGCGGATGCGGGAACATCGACGCGTCCTTCGAATACGATCGTGACGGTATCCAAACTGGATCGTTGCACTTCCGATACGGGAGCACCCACCTCACCGCCAACGATCACTTCCTCGACGGTCGGTGCGACTTGTTCCAATTGAAACAGTTCACGCCCCGATGATGCGTCGGTGGCCGCAAAGTAAAGCACATCCCCGATCTCCGTCAGTTCGGCCGGATCGCTGCCAAAGAAGTCGGACGGGAAGAGGTCTTCGACTTGAAAGAGGTTGGCTGTGGAGGAGTCGACGGACCAGAGTTCGCGATTGGTGCTGGTAGGCGACGTGGCGCTGAACAACAACCGATCACCGGTGTCGTACATCGGTATCGGATCACTGCCCGAAGTGCCCGGGTTGATATCGGCCACCAAGGTTGCATTGCCAGACGCACCGGTGGTTTTCCATAGCTCACGTCCCGCGGTGGCATCGTCGGCGCCAAAGTAAACTTCGCCCAATGCTCCAAAGAAGCCGGATGGACTCGAGCTGACTGAGCCGGGGGCAAGGTTTGCAATCTGGAACGTCGTCGCTTCGGTACCGCCTGAGCGGTATGGCTCAAAGCCGTCACTGCCGTTGTCGGCAGTGAAGTAAAGCACGCCTCCGACGTCGGTCAACGCACGCGGGTTGGAGCTGCCGCCTCCAGACCGAATGTCTTCGACACGTTGTGCGGTTGTCGTGTAACGATAGAGCTCGCGTCCGGAGGATCCATCGTTTGCAGTGAAGTAGAGGTTGCCGCCGGAAACGGTCAGTTCTTCGGGTGATGAATCGCCACTGCCGCCACGAATGTCTGCCGCCAATGTGATTGAAATTCCGTCGCTCCGGAACAACTCGCGTCCCACATCACCGGGTGCCGCGCTACCGTTCGTGTTGGCGCTGAAGAACAGCGTGTTGTTAAACGCGGTCAAATCGCGCGGGTTGCTGCCGCCGGAACCGGGGAAGAAGTTGGAATCAACGATCGTCGTCCCGGCGACCGTCCCATTACTCTTCCAAAGCTCGTTCCCGTTCACGCCGTCATCGACGACGAAGTAGATCAAGTTGTTGACGACGACGAACATGGTGCCGTCGCCATCCAGTTCGACCGGACGCCGGGCAAGCAGTTGCTCGAATCCGCCCACACCATCGGTGATGTAGACGCCACCCTGCGTGCCGCCCATTCGGTTGTAGAAAACGACGCGTTCGGTCAGGGAGTTAAAAACGGTGACTTTGCCAATCTGGTCCGTCGAAAGTGGAGAAACATCGGCAATCAGTTCAACGCTTTCGGTGACCGTGTTTGCTCGGTAAAGCGCCTCGCCACGAATGCCATCGTCCGCGACGAAGTAGAGGTTGGTACCAAAGTCGATCAGGTCGGTGACTTCGGCACCCGCCGTCGCTTGGTTGATATTGGCCAGCGGGAACGTGTTCAGATCCGTTCCGTCCGACAACCACAACTCGTTGTCTTGGTTTGCGTCGGTGGTCGTAAAGAGCAGTTCACCGCCGAGTTCACCGAGCAATTCGGGAGCTCCGTCCAGCGGCGAGCCATCCATCGCAAAGCCGGGAAGCGAATCGAGGACTTGACGGGTGCCAGCCTCAGTTCCATCGCTGACCCAAAGTTCGACCCCAGTGTTAAAGACATCGTCGGCGGAGAAGAAAAGCTGATCGCCGACCGCAGTCAGTTGGCTGGGGCTGGAGCTTCCGTTTTGCACAATGTCCGCAACAAGGACGGTGCCCGCCGTGGTCCCGTCCGTCTTGTGAAGCTCACGTCCGACCGGTTCGACCTGAGTGGTGGCACTGCCGAGGTTGGCGGACAGGGTTGCACCAACGACGAATGCCTCCGTACCTCCGTTAGGCAAAACCAGACCGTTCGTACCGATCGAAAGCCTCACGGTGGCGGTCGTGATCGACGCGCCCCCCGAATCGAACAAGTTGACGTTTCCGGCATCTCGTCCGGCAAACCAATTATCTAGCGCGTCGTCACCCGAAATAATCAACGTGTCCGCGGGCGTCGCGTTTCCGTTGAGGAAGAGCTCAAACACCAGCCCTTCATCCGGAGAATCAAATTCGTTGCCCGATGCAAAGCCGCTGAACACGATGTTCGTGAGACCGGCGGGGTCACTGACCGTCCATTCCCACGCGTCAACTGCCAGGTCTCCACCGTCGATGTCTTCGACGTAAAGATCTCCCACGGCCAAGGTTTCCAGTCCAACATTCTCGGTTCCGATCCGAGCCGACTCCGCAACCCAGCCGGGACCATCGCTGCTGGTGCCACCCTGATTGGTGCTGTTGAAATTGACGACGCTCGCAAAACCGCTCAGCACGCCACCCGATGGAAAACGGACCTCGGAAACGACACCCGCGTAAGTCGAGCTGTTCAAAGATGAGTTGTCCGCGTTCAGGCCGGGGGAATCTGCGGATACGGAGGTTGCCTGAACGGCACCGTTGGCACTGAAGAACAACTCGCTGCCGACGACTTCCAAGTTATTGGGGCTGGCAGATCCCAAATCCCCGTCGGTATCGGCGACTAACGAAATGGTCACGCCGTCGGTTTTGAACAAGTTTCGCCCGCCGGTTCCGTCCGAAGCGGCAAAGAAGACTTCGCCTCCAAACGGCGTCAGTTCGGCTGGGTTGGAGGAGCCCGAGGGATTCAAATCCGCAACCTGCACGGTGCCAGCTGTCGTTCCATCGGTACGATAAAGCTCTTCACCGTCATCGAAGCTTTCGGCGACAAAGTACAGGACGCCTCCCGCTTCGGTCAGATAGCTCGGGTACGAGCCGTACTCGGGGATGTCATCTGCGTTTCCTGGGATGCCATCATCGCCCGGATCAATATAAAGATCCGCGACCATCACCGTACCGGCATCGGTTCCGTCGCTTTTCCAGAGTTCATTGTTCTCGCCTGATGAGCCGCTAAAACTGGTGAAGAACAGCGTGCCGGCGACGTCCGTCAAGTTCGTCGGCCCTTCAAAGGCTTCCTGGTCTCCGTTGATGTCTTTGACAAACGTGGTGCCAGCCGACGTCCCATCACTGACCCAAAGCTCGTAACCTAAGTTGACGTCGGCGACCAACGTCTCGGCAACAAAGAACAGTTGTGATCCTGAAGTCGTCAAGTTCATCAACTGATACGCGCCCGATACATCCGCATCAAAGACCTGCACCGTGCCGGACTCAGTGCCGTCACTTTTCCAAAGATCGATTTCACCGAATTCATCGATTGCTGTGAAGAACAACTCACCGTCAAACTCGGTCAGATACTCGGGGGTCGATCCGTCCGGTCCCGGTAAAATGTCTTTCACGAGGACCGTACCCTCGCCTGTTTTGTCGGTCTTCCAAAGCTCCGCTCCCGACAGCCCATCATCGGCGACAAAGAAAGCTTCGTCTCCAATCTGAACAAACTCGTTGATGTTCGACGAAACGCCCAACGTGTTCAGGTCGGCAAAAAGATCGATGGCGAACGTCAGCAAGTGCCGTGATTCGAGTTGTTCATGAAGAACCCGACGACGCCTGACCGTATTGCTTGAACCACGTTTGGCGTTTCGACGCGACTTTCTCTTGCGCGGTGCGGAAACAGACTTGTCTTGAGGCACCAAATTTCGCGAATGCGAACCGTCCATAAGGCTAACTCGAGAGGGGACAGACAGGCTGAAAAGTCGGCGTGGTCACACGTGTCTTTAACGATCAACCGGATTCGCCGAGTGCGAGGAGGTCTGCAGTATAGCCAAATCAGACAGGCTCGCTGACACAATCAGCACGACTAAAGGGGTCGATTTCTCGAAACCGGACCGGCCTGGGATCGATTCACCAGCTTGTTCACCTGCTGTTCAGGGGGCACGACCCACACCGGCGGTTGGTTGTCTTCGCGCGGGAAGGGACCGCGGAGCTCGGTCCGTTTGGCGCGCGGGATCACTTGGACATCAAAGAGTTCATCGACTCCCGATTCAAATTCGAGGAATGCGACGCTGCGACTGGACTTCAAATCGATGACAACAATTCCGCATCGCATGGCACTACGATCCTGACAAATCGGTACGCCGCCGAAGACGGAGGTCTCGCGTGCCTTGCTCATCCCGACAAAGGCGAACTGACCGGCGAAAGCCAGCCCACGTCCGTAGCCCGGGTAATCAGCGACTTCCGTGAGATCTCCGTTTTTTGCATCGACACGGACCAAGCGACCTCGTCCGCTATCGAGCACAAAGAGGTTGCCCAAATACTGCCGTGGAGAATGCGGCATACAAAAACCACTCGCGATGATTTCTCCACTGGGGACGTCGATTAGGACGCCACCCTCGGACTTGTTCGGCCGCCAACCCCGTTCTTCGTCGCTGGTACCAAGCGCAGTGACGTAACGTGGTCGACCATCCACCATGGCCATTCCATTCAAATGACAACGGTCCTCGGCAACGAGTGAGGTGATAAACGGAGGATGCCACTGGGGAACAAAGTTGTAGTCTTCGTGCAGGGTCGCCAAACAAGAGAACAGGGTATTGACCATCCAAAGCTGACCGCCGTCCCCCCAAGCCATTTCGTGAACGGCGATGTTGCCGGTGAGGAATGATTCGCGGGCGAGGTACAGCCGGTCCAATCCACCGTCAGGATCAATTCGTTGTGCAAGCGAACCACCGTCTCGCAGCAACCAGATAGCGTTGGTACCACCGACTGCGATGGAGTCCTTGGCGGCGGTCTTCGCTTCACTTGTGTTTTGCGTCGCCGTTTCACTTGGAGCCGCAATTCCCATTGCTTGTTGGAAATTCGTGAATCCCAAATGCAACTCGCCTGCGGAAGTTCCCACCGAAATGACTTTGCCAGCCGCGTAAGTCGAAACCAATAGCGAACACCCAAGGTGTTCCAAAATCGGAACGAGTTGGGCACTTTGTCGGAAGTCGATCTGGCGAGTTGCTTTGGGGCTTGGACCGGAACTTGTCACACGATGGTCTCGCCGAGTGGACTGTGGAGGACTAGTGCTGAGTCACAGCTTGAAAATAGGGTTGGTGATTGTGTAGCACGGCTCTCGAGCCGTGAGGACTCGGCTCGGAGAGCCGAGCAACTATCTTTGCGACCCTAGAATTAAATTGAGACGCAGCACTAGCAGGTTCATTACGGAACCTTCATTCCAAATTACACGCCGATCCATCATCGCGAAATCGCCCATCGCATAACGATAGTTGCCTCCAATGTTTATTCTTGGACGGACACCTGCTATCCTCTTGGTCCCGCCGGTACTCCACCACCCTCCGCAGACGTTGGCGATTCACACGGTTTTTCCGCTCCAG
Organism: Planctomycetota bacterium; assembly: GCA_039821235.1. Classification (GTDB taxonomy): domain Bacteria; phylum Planctomycetota; class Planctomycetia; order Pirellulales; family Pirellulaceae; genus Stieleria. The sequence goes on along the minus strand of JBCBOO010000160.1, from coordinate 6,678 downwards.
TGACGCTTCCTGCCTTCTACAGAGCGAATTGCACATGAAAACTGCGCGCCTGCAACGCCGCCAAGAGCGGTTGCGAGTGTTTTGCCAGCGTTTGGTTTCAGGATGGAGCCGATCAGCACTCGCCACGGTCATCCGCAAAAAATCGCGGCCATCGCCAATCGGCTCATTATCGCCAACCCCGAAGTCAAGTCTGGATAGAGCATTTGCCTTTCGGTACGCAGCTTGTTTCGGCATTCTCTTTTCGATTTCGGCGAGCCCACTCAAGGAACTTTCTGCCGCGGATCGTGATGCCGCGAAAGTCACGTACTTTGAAAATCATATTCGGCCCTTGCTTTCGGAGCATTGCTTTGAATGCCACAACGCGGAGAAGCAAGAAGGCGGCGTTCGTTTAGACATTCGCCAAGACATGATCGCGGGCGGTGATTCCGGACCTTCGATTGTTCCGGGGAAACCGGAAGAGAGCCTGCTCATTGAAGCGGTGCGTTACGAGTCGCTCGAGATGCCGCCGGAAGGTCCACTCGATGACGAAGACGTTGCCAAGTTGGTTCGTTGGGTAAGGCAAGGCGCCGTTTGGCCCGAAGGCGACTTCGCTGCGAAACCTTCGCTCGGCGACCAGGTTGCAATCCGTGAAGCGGCGGCCTCGCATTGGGCCTTTCAGCCTACCGCGGAACCCGAGTCTCCGGCGGTGAGTGATCCGGACTGGGTTCACACGACCGTCGATCAATTCGTGCTGGCAAAACTGGACGAGAACGGGCTCGCTCCTTCGGCTCGCGCGAAACGTCCCACTCTGATTCGGCGCGCGTTCATTGACTTGATCGGTTTGCCACCGACGCCCGAGATCAAACAAGCGATCTTTGGCGACGAGGATCTCGGTCAGTTGTCGCTGAACCGGATCATCGATGGGCTTCTTGCCAGCCCACATTATGGCGAGCGGATGGCACGTCACTGGATGGACGTTGCACGCTACGCCGACACGCGTGATTTCTTGGCGGCCGCGGATCTTCGATACCCTTTCGCGTACACCTATCGCGACTGGCTGATTCACGCATTCAATCAAGACCTGACGTTTGATGAATTCGTCAAGCAACAAATCGCTGCGGACTTCTTGGCCGAACGAGATGACGATCCGAATCTTGCCGCACTCGGATTTCTGACCGTCGGACCGTTGTTTCGCAACAATCCACATGAACGCATTGCGGACCGAATTGACGTTGTCACGCGGGGGCTGATGGGAATGACCGGTTCCTGTGCTCGATGCCACGATCACAAATACGATCCGGTCAGCATCGAAGATTACTATTCGCTCTACAGCGTTTTCCGTGACAGTGTTCGTGAGACAGAATTGCCGACCATCGAAAGTCCCCTTGGTCGAGAGATCCCAGCCGAATTGGCGGCAGATTTCAAAACTGCGATCGCGGCCGAACGCGGCAAACTGGCTAAGTATGAACAATCGTTAGCCGATAACGCGATGGATCAACTCGCCAAGCGACCCAAGGATTACTTGTTGGGCTACTTTGAATTGAGCATCGAAAAGAGCGAGACTACGCGGGGGCTGAAGTCCAAACGAAAATTGGAAGAGACCGCACTGACTCCGCTTGAGAAGTCGCTGGATCGGTTTCGACGCAATGCGAACAGTCTCTCGCATCCCGTTTTTGGACCGCTGGCACAATTGATCGCCGTTCCCCAGAACCGATTCGTTAGTCGGAAGAATGCGTATCTCGAATCACACGGGAGCTTGCTGCCCCCGCGGGTCTTCAAAGCGGTCGAGTCGTCGACGTCTCCCAAGGAGTTGATCGAAGCGCTCGGTGATGCTTATGCCGCGGCGGCTTCCTCCGAAGATGCAGGTGATCAGCTCATTCGCAGTGCGGTCAACCATCCCGACGAGGGACCGTTTCATATCACAGCAAAGGCGGCCTCGCAGGCGTCAAGACTTTTGGGCAAAGGTCGCCGAAAACTGCAGCTCTTCCAAGAAGCGATCGCGGACGTTCAAGCGACACACCCCGGTGCTCCCGCGAAGGCGATGACGCTGTCGGACGCCGAGAAGCCCTTGCCGACCTTTGTCATGTATCGCGGGGAACCCCAGCGACGCGGACCTCGCGTGAAGAAACGGTTCCCCGAGTACTTTTCCTCAAGCAAGCAACCGTTCGAGAATGGATCCGGCCGACTGGAGCTCGCCGAGAAAATTGTCTCGCCAGAAAACCCGTTGACGGCTCGCGTTTTGGTCAACCGAATCTGGCGGATGCATTTTGGTGCGGGGTTGGTTTCCGACGGCGGTGACTTTGGCTTGCGAAGCGATGCGCCGGTTCAAAACGAGTTGATGGACGCGCTCGCGGTTGGGCTGATTGAAAACGGTTGGTCGATCAAATGGTTGCACCGGACAATCATGAACAGCAGCGCCTATTGTCAGCAGTCCTCGGCGATGAATCCGCCCATGCGTGATGATGGCACCAGTGCAGCCGAGATCGATGCGACCAACCAACTGATCTGGCGTCAAAACCGTCGTCGTTTGGATTTTGAAACGATGCGTGATTCGATCCTCGCGGCCGCCGGGACGTTGGATCGTTCGATCGGTGGCCGAAGCGTCCGACTTTCCGATTCGCCGCATCCGACACGCCGGACCGTTTACTCGTACATCGATCGTGTCGATCCCCACCCATTGTTCGCGACCTTCGATGTACCCTCACCAGATGTTTGTTCCGCGCAGCGAACCGAGACGCTTGTTCCACAACAAGCGCTATTTGCGATGAACAACCCGTTTGTGACAGACCAGGCCCGCGCGATCGTGTCCCGAGAGGATTTTCAGCGAGCTCAGACACTGCAAGAACGAGTCGGCATTTTGTTTCGACGTGCTTTGCAGCGATCGCCCAAGCCGGCCGAAATTGCGATGATGCGTCGGTTCATTGACCAGGCACGTTCGCTGGCGGAAGACACCGGCGCGGCACCGGTTTGGCAGTACGGTTTCGGCGATGCGAGCGACGCGAGTTCGTTTCATTCTCTGCCGCACTTTGATGGCGAGCGATATTCCCCGGAGACCAAATTCCCCTCGGGTGAATACGGCTACTTGATGTTGAACCGGGCGGGCGGGCATCCCGGAAAAACAAGCGAGCAAGCGTCGATCCTTCGCTGGATCGCTCCGGAAGACATGGTGATCCGTCTGGCAGGCCTCATCGAACGTAAGTCGGATCGAGGCAACGGAATCGAAGCCATCGTGCGGATTGATCAACGCGAAGTGTTTCGAAAGAAACTCGTCACCGGCAGCGAAAAGTCGGTGGCTGGTTTTCACTCGGTCAAAGCCGGGCAAACCGTCGACTTCGTCGTCGATCCGCTTGGCAATAGTAACTCGGACGGATACCGCTGGACGGTGCTGGTCGAACAGCGTGATGCGTCGAAAAAAGAAGTGGTCCGGAGTTGGCGTTCGGCCCAGGATTTCGCTCCGCCACCACCGCCCGCCATGTCGCCTTGGGAGCAAGCCGCCCAGGCCTTGATGATGACCAACGAATTCCTTTTTGTGGATTAACGCAATGTCTCCAATGCATTACAGCTCCCGTCGTGAAATGTTGCAGCGATGTGGATTCGGTTTGGGGGCGATTGCAGCGTCAACACTCTTGACCGAAGAGTCACGTGGTGATTCGATCGGCAATCCGTTGGAGCCCCGAGAGCCTCATTTCGCGGCTCGCGCCAAACATGTCATCCACGTGTTTGCCAATGGAGGACCGTCTCAGGTCGATACGTTTGACCCCAAGCCGGCACTCCAAAAGCTGGATGGCAAAAAACTGACCGGTGGCGGAAAGGGAAATCGACGTACGGCAGGCGTGGCTCATGCGTCGCCGTTCAAGTTTTCGAAACACGGCGAATGCGGAATGGAAATCAGCGAGCTGTTTCCTCAATTGGCTTCGCACGCCGACGACCTGTGCTTGATCCGATCCATGACCACCGACATTCCCAATCACGAGCAAGCGCTCATGATGATGAATTGCGGAGACATGATTCGGACGACGCCCTCGGTCGGATCCTGGACGCTTTATGGTTTGGGGACCGAGAACCAGTCGCTGCCGGGATACGTTGTCATGTGCCCACGTGGATTGCCAACCGCACGTTCGGCGAATTGGCGGAGTGCGTTCTTGCCGGGCGTCTATCAAGGCATGCACATCGACACGGCAAACTCGGATCCGACGGAACTGGTCGACAACGTTCAGAACGAGACGTTGCTTCCGAAACAACAGCGACGGCAGTTGAGCCTGATTCAGCAGCTGAACAAGAACCATCGCTCGTCACGCAAGGGGGATCCACAGCTGGATGCGCGCATCGAATCGCTTGAACTGGCGTTTCGCATGCAGGGCGAATCGATGGATGCGTTCGATATTAGCGGGGAAACAGCGGAGACGCAGCAGCTCTACGGTGACACGCTTCATGGCAGACAGTTGCTGATCGCGCGCCGATTGGTTCAGCGTGGTGTCCGCTACGTTCAGGTTTACCATGGTTCGGGCCAGCCCTGGGACAGTCACAACAATATTGCGGCCGGCCACCGAAAACTCTGTGGGGAGACTGATCAGCCGCTCGCGGCACTACTGGAAGACCTTAAGCGAACCGGGATGCTTGACGAGACACTGGTGATCTTCGGAGGCGAGATGGGACGCACACCGACGGTTCAATTACCCGTGACCGCCAAGGTAGGCCGGGATCACCACCACCGTGGATTCAGTTACGTGATGGCCGGAGGCGGAACACGAGGCGGTTATGTCCACGGGACCACCGATGAAATCGGGCTGGACGTGGTCGCAGATGAAATGCACGTCCATGACTTTCACGCCACGCTCTTGCACCTGCTGGGCTTTGATCACGAGCGTTTGACCTATCGATACGCGGGACGCGACTTCCGTTTGACCGATGTTCATGGTCGTGTTGTAGAAGCGATCATGAGTTAGCGTCTATACTGCCGGCCGAAAGAGCGTGCCGCCGCGACGCCCCGCATGATCGCAGGAAGTTCGGCACGACGATTCCATCAGCCGAGCACGCCAATCGATATGGACCATCCCGCGTTTTCGTTGTTGCCACCCCTGGTCGCCATCGTTTTGGCAATCGCGACTCGTAAAGTCCTTATTCCGTTGGGGCTGGGTGTGGCCGTCGGAGCTTTCTTGCTTCGCCCCGAGGATGCCGCGTGGTACCAACCGGTGATCGGGTTCGGCGAGGCCATGTATCAATCGGTCTTTGATTCGGATCACTTGAAGGCTCTCGCGTTCAGTCTCTTGCTTGGCTCGATGGTCGGCGTCTTGGAAATCGGCGGCGCGATGGAGCACCTGGTCGCCCGGATTTCAAAACGCATCAAGACCCGCCGTGGGGCGCAGACGATGATCGCGACGAGCGGACTGGCGATTTTCTTCGACGACTATGCGAACACGCTGCTCGTTGGGGGAACGATGCGTTCGACGGCGGATCGCTACGGCATTTCGCGCAGCAAACTCGCTTACCTCGTTGATTCCACGGCGGCACCGGTCGCCGGCCTTTCCATCATCAGCACCTGGGCGGCGACCGAAGTCACTTACATGACCGACGGGCTCGCCTCGGCAGGTATCACTGATCCATCGGCGGGCTTCGAACTCTTCATCCGTTCGATTCCGTACCGGTTCTATCCTTGGCTCGCGTTGCTAATGGTCTTTTTGGTCGCGCGCAGTGGACGCGATCTTCGCCCGATGCAGTCCGCCGAAGTCGAAGCGTTGGAAGCTCGCACGAAAGCGCTCGCGGAAAGCCAATCCGATACAGATTCGTCATCCGACGAAACAGAAACCAGCCGCGCCGGCAAACTCGCTTGGGTTCCCACGGTGTTGCCCGTGCTGATTTGCATTGCGACCGTACTCGCGGTCTTGGTTTTCACGGGATACAAGAGCGTGGGCGATCGTTCGGCTGAGACCTCCTTCTGGAGATACATCGGTCTGGTGATCGGGAACGGTGATTCATACGTTGCGCTCATTGCCGGCGGTGCCGCCGGTTGGCTTTCAACTCTGATCGCTCATAGGACCCTTTGGTCCTGCTCCGCCAAGACGCTGGCACTCGGTTCATTCCGCGGGGCATGGCAGATGATTCCGGCAATGTTGATCCTCTGGTTTGCTTGGGCGTTGTCTGCGATGACCGGTAAAGAAGCCCTCGACACGGGCGGCTATTTGGCGAGCATGCTGAGTGATTCCCTGGACCCCCGATTGTTGCCCACGCTGGTGTTCGTCATCGCCGGCGCCATGGCATTCTCGACCGGAACCAGTTGGGGAACGATGGCAATCCTGACTCCGCTTTCGGTAACGCTCTCACTGCAACTCACCTCCGGTGGCACGATGGGCGGTGCAGACGGAGCGATTTGTTTGGCCACGAGCGGCAGTGTGCTTGCCGGTGCGATTTTTGGAGACCATTGCTCACCGATTAGTGACACGACAGTCTTGTCCAGTCGCGCCAGCGGATGTGATCACGTGCAACATGTACGGACCCAATTGCCGTACGCATTGACCGTTGCCGTGGTGTGTATTTTGCTCGGTTGTTTGCCGGCGGCGTTTGGAGTGTCTCCTTGGATTTCGTTGGTCATCAGCGGAGTGAGCCTGTGGGCGATCTTGCGTTTCTTGGGCAAGGAATGCGAGGCTCCCGTGGTGAACGAGGGATGATTCCAGACGGCACTTCCGAGTCGGAGCGCACACC
>JBCBOO010000015.1:0-44552 GCA_039821235.1 Planctomycetota bacterium | reverse complement strand
GGAGGGCCGAAAGCCCTTTGCCGTGGGGCTCGCCCCACGGACAGCGCTGACGCGTCATGATTTTCCTGTCCAGTCGGCCGGCGGCTTTGCCGCTGGCCGACTGGACAAAGCACTAGTCAACCAGGTTTTGTTTGAGTGTTCGGACTGCCTGGTCAAAGTGGTCTTGCGTTTGGCGGGTGACGTTCCAGTATCGGCGAACGAAGTCGTTGTAACGCTGGAGCAATTCCAGAGACTCTTGTTGCATGGCTCGGACCTCGTTTCGCGTCGACTCGTCGCCTTGAGAATGCCTTTCGTACAGCCACGCGAATCTCTCCGCATCGGCTCCCAATTGTGCGAGGTCCCGTTGAAGTGTGGTGTTCACACCGTCCTTGCCCTCGTTCCCCCAAATGACGAATCGCTTGGGATCGCCATTTTCCAAAATCCGCCTTGTCATCAACGTCTTTGTGGACTTGGCAGCCAGACGTAACAAACTGTCGAGCGACTCTGGATCCGTTGGATTTCGTCGCGTGAGTTCGCGCAAGATGGCCCGCACCCGTGCAGGCGACGACTTGGATGACGCTGCCTCTTTCGCGTGAAAGTCTTGAAGTTGTTGGAGCAAGTCTTTCGTGCTCTGCTCAAACACGTCACTCTGCAAACGCTCGAGCGCGACATCAACGAACCAGTCAAACCCGGGACCGCCCTTGATCGCCTGTTCATATTCTCCGATCACATGCAGGATCCGCTGGCTGCCTGGCAACTCGGGTTGCTCGATGCACTGGACCAACGAATCAGCCGTCAGGCTCATGAAGTGCCGCGCGGTCTCGGCTTGGTCTTCTCGGACGTTCGTGGCTGCGTACTCACTGACGGTATCCTTCAAGACCATGCCGAGTCGTTTCTTCTTGAGCGCAGCCAAGTCTTGAGGCGTCACGGGCGGTGCGGAGTATCGCCGCGTCCCAGCGACCGCGGCGCGGTAGAACGCGTCATCACTGGAAAGCTGCCACGACTCGGTGATCCCATCGACGGTGGAGTCGACATGATGAAAGACCTCGTGATGAAAGGTGAGGGCAAGCTGACCTTCGGTGTACATCGCGATGGCAATCGCATTGGATCCGTTATAGACCCCAAAGTATCGATAGCCACCTAACTGCCGATCGAAAGGCCGATTGGTTGGGCCGGAGGACTTGGAAACACAAACGGCAAACACACCGACGGTATGCAGTCCCATGTCACCGAGAAACCCAGGCGGGTATCGCTTGGCCTCAGCCACGCAGGCCTTTAACGCACTTGCACGTCGGCCAACTTCCAGCGGTTGAAGCACGTCGTGATACTTCCCCGGCGGCAAGTCATCGCGTGCGAATACAATCTCCGCACCGGAGTAGTCCGAGAATTCTGCTTGTAGCTGCTGCAGCAACTTTTCGCTGGCTTCGGCATCGATGACTTGCCCAGCCAACAACATCAGCGCGAAGCAGATCGCAATCCGAATCATGAAGCTCTCCCGGTAACTCGATTGTTGACGCTCGTTTTCGTCAACGTAACGAAACCCGTTCCATCATAGCGATGCGAGTCGGCGGAGACCTGGGATCACGGGAGGGCACTCACACCCTTAAGAAAGCGGACGAAGGGATTCGGCCAACTCGGCAATCGGACCGGTTTCGTAGTTCGGATCGGACCCGGTCGCTTCAAATTCGAACATTCGCAGGATCAAAGTGGGATGGTCCTCGGACTCCAAGCGGCCGATATGAATCCGCAGCGGCCACTGGGGACTATTTCGTGGTGTGACCCAAAGGCATCGGTACCCCGGGTACAAAATGCTCTGGACTCGCAAGCGAAGCGAATCGCCCGGAAAAAGTTCCTCCATCGGTAGATCAAAGATGCCATTCTCCTCATCGGTAAAACCCAGATCCGCAAACGTCAACGAGGGCATGGAACCGAACATCGACCGATCGGGTGGCCAGGTCTCTGACTCCGGATCAAACGGACGAATCGAGCCAATCAGTGCCGACTCGCGATGAATAAACGCGATCGCCTCCGAATCAGGGCGACCACCGGACCGGACTCGAAAAAATCGAAATTCCTCTGGCGCCTCGATCTGAAGGTCAAGCAACGGGGCTTCGGTGATTTCTTCCACCAAGGGCACGACCTCAGGCAGCATCCAACCGCCAAATGCGAACCCTTCTTCCTGATCGATTGGTCGGTACTGCTGGTAGTCGTAGTCGCTCCAAATCGCGATGACCAGGATCACCGCGGATGCAAACCACATTTTGGATGTCATCGACAACATCTTTTGCCCCTCCCGGTCATGGCCCGCATTGCTTGACATGGTTTTAGCTCAGAGTGATGCTTTAGAACAATCGGGAAGGAACGAGTGGCTGCTGTAAGAAAGATGCGTTCAACCAGGGGCGATGTTCGGTCGCCAAGAGGCATCGTGTCACCAAAGCGGCGAAGGCATCTTCAATCGGCCAAACCTGGACTTCCTGCAGATCAAATCGCCGCCACCCCTCAAGCGTCTTGATCTGCCGGAGCTGCACACCCACATCCGTTGACTGACCCACGTAGAGAATCGAACTGGCATCCCATAACGCATAGACCCCCGGCAACGTCCCGTCTCCGAGACGTTCCATGCAGTCATCGATGAGCTCGCAGTCCGGCAGTGGCTCGCTGTAAAACGAGGTCGCCAACTTCTTTGCACCTGAGCGAGTCTTTTTCTTACTCGCGATTCGATGGAGGTTCCAAATCGCCCGTCGCAACCGACCACGGACTTCGACGGACAACTCCTCCGGTTCCGAAAACGCGAGTGCGATTTCATCAAATTGGTCTGCTGCGTCAGGAGTGCTCAGGATGGTCTCCAAACTCATCGAGTAATCGATCGAAACCATCTGAAATGCCACTTCAACCGCCTCAACGTCGCAAAGAATGGAATCCAAAGAGACCTTTTTGGCTTTCCCTTCTTTCGGCAGTTCGCCGTCGGCGGAACATTGGAGCAAGAACTCGTTCCACGTTCGAGCATCTCCCAAGAGTCGCGTCTTCTTACAGTGTTGAACAAAACGCTCGTTTCGTTCCGGATCAACCAACACCTCGGTCGCGTGCAGGTAGGTGTCTTGCTTGGAGATGACCTCGGCGGCTTCCATGAATGCCTCGCGAATGGTGTAACGGATCTCCGGCGTGAGAGGAATGATGGGTCGACCTCCTTCGAACTGCGTGCGTTTTCGTCCCTTGGATGTCGCCGGCGCACTCTTGACCGGATCCTCAGGACCATCCAACGCATCGCCGACCTGGCACGATTCCAAACGCTCCGCGGCACGTGCCGCATAGTCATCGGAAAGTTCCGTTCCGAGGTAACGGCGGCCAAGTTTCTTCGCCACCACCAGCGTGGTTCCACTGCCTGAAAATGGATCCAAGACCAAGTCTCCCGGATTGCTCGAGACGCGAATGATTCGCCCAAGCAGTTGTTCGGGCATTTGACATCCGTGAAAGCCTTCGCGTTCTTTAAAGGTTCCCGCGACACGGGCAAAGAACCACGTGTCATGCGAGGGACTGAACCCCATCGGCGGCGAGTCTTGGGGACGCAAGATCCACGTGTTGTCGGGCAAACGACCTTTCGCATTGGCACGCGCATCGGCGTACACCAATTGCCGTGCCGAAGGCACCCGGACCAGTGGATTCTCACCGTTGAACGTGAATCGCTCGGGATCTTTGACGAAGTGAAAGAGATGCGTGTGTGACCGGCTGAAACCTCGCACACAGTTCACGCCAAAGGTGTAGTACCAGATCACCCAGGACCGCGTATGGAACCCGAGCGACTGTGCCGCGACCTTCAACTCGGCCGCGTATTCATCGCCGATCGCAAGCCAGAAGGTGCCATCGGGTTTGAGCGCACGATGGACCCGCGTCATCCACGCACGACAGAATCCCAAGTAGTCTTGGCTGCTCTGCTCGTCATCGTAAACATCGTAGGAGTAGCCGATGTTGAAGGGCGGGTCGGCAAAAACCAAGTCAACGCTACCTGGCGCGACTTGGTCCAGCAGTTCGACACAATCACCCTGATGAATCTGATTGTTGAGAAGTGTCACGGGGCCTGATCGTCGTTGAGATTTCTGGAGAGGGTCGACCTCCCTTGTCTCCTCCTTCGATCTCACAGTTTATCGCCGCACCGGCCATCCACCCAGCGGGGAGCGCATGACGCCTTTGCGGCGTGCCGAACTCTCCCGGCGTCTTACACCCGAGACACGTACTGCCCGCTCAACCGGCGGATCAGTTTTCGCATTTCCAGGACACTGATGGTCGAGAGGACTTGATGAGCCGGCAACCCGCTGGTCGCAATGACTTGATCGATCAGTGTCCCGGTCGCATCGACCGCTTCCAAAACGTTGCGTTCCAGATCGTTGAGCGTCAACTCGGACGGCTGGCGGATTTCGTGACCGTCCTCTGTCTCAATGGACTGCGCGAGTGGGCCGAGAGCTTCCAGGACGTCGTCCACGGACTGAACCAACGTCGCGCCATCACGAATCAGCTGGTTCACGCCGCGGGACGCGCGGCTGGTCACCGGTCCCGGCAATCCCAAGACATCGCGTCCCAGTTCACCCGCGTGCCGAGCCGTGATCAATGCGCCGCTGCGATCAGGGGCTTCGATCACGAGCGTCGCCAGTGTTAGCGCCGCAATGATTCGGTTCCGCTGCGGAAACATGCCTCCGCGCGGTTTCGCGTGAGGCGCGTACTCACTGAGCACAACCCCATCGGCTGCAATGGCCTTCGCCATACCCTCGTGTTCGGCGGGATAGATCTGGCCCAATCCGCCTCCGAGGACCGCAATCGTTCGTCCGCCGGCAGAGAGCGCACCTTCATGAGCGGCCGCATCGATGCCGCGCGCCAAACCACTGACGACGGTCACGCCCGCTTTGGCCAACCCGTACGCGATTCGTTCGGCCTGGCGAGTGCCATATGCGGTTCCATGACGCGTACCGACGATGGCAACCGCTAACTCATCCATCGGCTCAAACGCGCCGCTCGCGAACAAGACCGGTGGAGCATCATGTAGCTCGCGCAACAAACTCGGATATTCGTCGCGTTCATCGGTGACCACATCGCATTGATGTTGCGCGCACCAGTCGAGGACGGCATCCACATCCGCGTGGTCGGATGCGGTCGCGATTGTGTGGATCAACTTGGGGCCGACTCCTGGTATCGGCGCAAGCTGTTCCCTTGATGCATTCAAGACTGCCGCTGCAGAGCCAAACGCGCTCAGCAGCGAAGTGAGTGTTCGTGGCCCCAAACCCGGAAGCATGGAAAGCTGCAAAAGATCTCGAGTTTCGGCCGTAAACGAACGTCTTTGCTCGCGTTCAACCGAAGACGTGGAAGATTGCTCGGGTCCATCCATATTCAAATCCACTCGGGATCATTCGCGGTAGTCCGCCGGCGTCGCCCATCAAACGCGTGCGAAGGTGGTAAGCGTACCCCGCCTAGCGGCCACAAATCAAGCTTGTAGCGGCGACAAATCAAGCAACCGGTGGACTGGATGCCCCCAAGGGCTCGTCAATTGCCGGAAAAAAACCCGACTCGCTCTCCGCCGCCGCAAGCGCGGACTGAAACTGTTTGACGACGGGACGTTCCGCCAAGTGCCGATTCACATGAGAACGACAACTGGTCAAATGTCTCTGGGCCTGAACCGCATTCATGCCGCGGTACTTCATCAGCCAGCACATTGCGACCGTTGCGCTGCGTGCCCGACCGGCCTTACAATGAATGTAGACGCTATCGTTTTGCAACTTGTACTTTTGAATGAACTCGACGGCCGCTTCCACATCCGCCAAAGAGGGATGCGTGAAATCCGTTGTCGGGATGTGCAACTGCTCGATCCCATGTTGCTCATATTGCTGAACGGGGCCGGCGTATTCTTCACAGGTGTTGACCACCGCTCGCACGCCTTCGCCTCGCATCGACGCCACATCGGAAGCAAACGGATACGCACCAACGATGACGTGCGGATCAATGAAGTCCCACCAACGTCGCACTTTAAAGATTCGCCCGAGCGCATAGTTCCAACCGAGAGTGGGCCAGAAAACGGTTCGGGCGTAGATTCGCGAAAACAAGGTTACAGTTCTTTCTGTGCTAGTTGATCGCGGGGGTTGTCACTCATGCGAAGTTAACCGCAGTCTCTCGTCAATCTTAATTCGCATTCGATTCGACGAACAGCATTTGCAATGCCCCGCGCATTCCTTTCAAGTTTCGTCTGCTCGTCAGCCTCGCTGTAGCCGCGGTTTTCGCGTCCATTACAGCGGCGGATAATCTTCCGCAACAAGACCCTAAAGCAACACCAGGCCCGTTTGACGATCACTCGCTAGGCAAGAATGTCATTCACGACGTGACCGTGCACGTCGGTGAGACGAAAGTGACGGCCTTGGTATTTGAACGTGAGGCGTTCGTGATCGATCCCAAGCAAGTGAAGGATTGTTGCGTGAAGGTCGTGAATGTGAACGCCATCCTGAGCGATGTTGTAGCTGAACTCGTCCGTTTCGCCGTGCGAGTATCCCGGTTTGACACCACCGCCGGCCATCCAGACGGAGAAGCAGCGTGGATGATGGTCGCGGCCAAAGTTCCCGTTCTGCATCTTTCCTTGGCAGTAGTTAGTCCGCCCGAATTCGCCGCCCCAGACAACGAGCGTTTCATCGAGCAAGCCTCGTTGCTTGAGGTCCAGAATCAGTGCGGCCGACGCCTGGTCCGTCTGCTTGGCCTTGTTGCGAAAGCCACCGGGAAGATTTCCGTGATGATCCCAGCCGGAATGGTAGAGCTGAATGAAGCGAACGCCACGTTCGGCCATCCGGCGAGCCAAGAGACAATTGGCCGCGAACGTTCCGGGCGTCTTGGCGTCCTTGCCATAGAGTTCCATCGTCGCCTCGGACTCTTGTGCCAGATCGGTTAACTCTGGAATGGAAGACTGCATTCGATACGCCATTTCGTACTGGGCGATACGAGTTTCCAACGCCGGATCGCTTGTCTCGGCAAGCTGCAGTTCATGAAGTTGCTGAATGCGATCGAGAGCCTGTCGCCTGCCGACGGATGAAATGCCGCCAGGATTCTTGAGATACAACACTGCATCGGCGTCGCTACGAAGCCGGACGCCATCGTGTTTTCCCGGCAGAAACCCGCTCCCCCAGAATCGAGAGACGAGTGGTTGACCACCTTGTCCGTTGGTCACCAAGACGACGAATCCGGGCAGGTTCTCTGTTTCACTGCCAAGCCCGTACGACAACCAAGCTCCCAAGCTCGGGCGTCCGGGAAACTGAGAGCCCGTTTGCATGAAGGTCACTCCGGGACCGTGATTGATCGCCTCGGTGTACATGGATTTGACAAAGCACAGTTCATCGGCGACCTTCGCCGTATAGGGGAGTTGGTCGCTGACCCAAGCCCCGGATTGGCCGTGCTGGGAAAATTTAAACGGTGACCCGACGAGCGGCAGTGACGATTGGTTGCCGCTCATACCGGTCAGGCGTTGTCCCATCCGAACACTCGCCGGCAGCTCTTCGCCGTGCATCTGATTCAGCATCGGCTTGTAGTCGAACGACTCGATCTGTGAGGGAGCCCCCGACTGAAATAGAAAAATCACTCGCTTTGCTTTGGGTGCAAAGTGCGTCAAGGCCTTTACGGCATCCGAGGAGGCCGACGCGGAGTTCGCCGGTTCGATGGCGTGGGCGGAGTCCCGGTTCAAGAGCGAAGCGAGCGCAATCGTCCCCAGACCGTGTCCGAAACGTCCCAGCAATTGGCGGCGGCTCACCCCAAACGCCGAATCGAATCCCGTACAAACGGCCGAACTTGGATTCGCGTGAAGGTGCGAGTCACTCATAGCAATCTCAGGTGGATGGTAAGTGCGTGAATTCGAGGAGTGGTTGATCGCTGATTCCGAAGCGTCATTGCAGCCGAACGCAGGCGTCCAGGTTCATCAACGCGTTGACCAAAATCGTCACGGCCGCATGTTTCGCCGGATCAAGGCCACTCGGCTTGGAGGCTTCTCCGGCATCCAACAACGCCTTGGCCTGCTCGGGGTCGGCGTTGTAAAGCTCGGTTTGTTCCTCTACGAGATCGAGCAGGACCGACAGCTGCTGACTGGTCGGCGAGCTGGATGTCAGGGCGGTGTAGGCATCACGAACCAATGCCTCCACGTTATCACCATGTTGCTGCAAGAGGTTGGCTGCCGTCACGCGTGACGCTTCCACGAACTGAACGCCGTTGAGAATCACCAATGCCTGCAGTGGCGACGGGGCAACTTCTCGGCGGAGCCGGCAGACATCCCGTTTGTTCGCGTTGAGCGTCGTCATCACGGGTGCCGGGGCCGTTCGTTGCCAAAACGTATACAGGCTTCGCCGATAAAGACCTTCGCCCTTGTCCGGACGCTGGGGCTTGTAGGAAAGCTGAAGGTCGTACGGACGAACCGGAGCTCCACCGACTTTTTCAGTTAGCAGTCCGCTGACTGCCAGTACGTTGTCGCGAATCATCTCCGCTGACAACCGTTTGGAGACGCCACGCGCGAGCCATTGATTCTCGGGGTCGAGCTCGCGGACGGACGCGGGAATGGCGGTTGCTTGCCGGTAAGTTGCCGAGAGCGCCATCATCCGCAGCAAACGTCGAATGTTCCAATCATGGTTCATCAAATCACGGGACAACCAATCAAGCAATTCCGGATGCGTCGGCGGAGCGCCCTGGGCACCGAAGTCCTCGGGGGTTCGAACGATGCCCGTACCAAACATGAGTTGCCAATATCGGTTGACGGTCACGCGCGAAAGCAATGGATGCTGATCCGAGCAAAGCCAACGCGCAAGCCCCAGACGGTTCCGGGGCTGATCCTCCGGAAGGTCGAACAAGAACTCAGGCGTCTGCGCCCGCACCAACTCACCGGGCTGATCATAGACCCCGCGTTCCAAGATGTACGTCGGTCGTGCCTGTTCCCTTTCGCGCATCACGGTGATCGCAGGTGTCGCATCGACCGCCGCGTTGTATTGGGCTCGTGCGGTGCGAAGTGCCTCGCGCGTCGCACGGGAGGCTTCGTGCCGGGTCAGCAGAAAGTACTGCCGCAGAGACTCTTTCTGTGGCTTCGTCAACGACTCGGCGGGCTGATCCAAAAGCTTCTGCAGAGTGACGCCATCAAATAGTTGTTGCACTTCGATGGCGGAGAGTTCTCGTTCGAAGGCGTAAAAGTCATCCACCACGCCATCGGTGAATCCACGGTCACGGTAGCGGGAGCCGATCGCCAAGTCGTCTTCTCCGCCCCGCCACCGGCTGATTTGACGCGTCAATTGATCAAAGAGAATCTGCGTCTTGGCGGGATGTCCGTTGAGATAAATCTTGAGACCGGCGGCCCGACTGGATCCGTCGTAGGTCACGAAGACATGGGTCCATTGATCGGCCACGAGTACGTCTTCGGTTTCGACGCAGATCGCATCACCGGGCCAGAAATGACACAGTTTGGCACTCAGTCGTCCACCCAATTTTGTCAGTTCGTAACCGATGCTGCCGGCGTCTCCCCAGCCACGCGAGCGCCGATAAATCACACCTCGCTGCTCGGTTTCGGCAGGCTTGATCCAGAGGCCACACGAAAACGGTTGGTCGCGCGTGAAGCGGCCGGTGTCCGGGATCACGATCGGATCGTCACCGGTCAGCCGGATTCCCGAACCGATTTTTCCGGTCACCAGCTGATTCGGCTTGGGCATCCGAGCTTGTTTCTCCGGGACGGCAACGTTCTCGAGCAAGTGTGACTTGCTCGGTTTACCGGGCTCGACGAACTCCTCCATCGGCAGGTAGGCCACTTTCCCGGGCAGCAACTCCGCTGTCTCGGTGCCGCCGGCCAGCCACGCCTCGAACGCTTCGTTTGAATTTTCAATCGCGGCATCGTGAGCAGCGGAGGCAACCGAAAGCGACTCGCGAGCCGTCTCAATGGCTCGTTCCTGTTTCTCGCTGGGCAGTGCCAACGCCGGCGTGGGAACCGCATCGGTGAAGAACGAGATCAGCCCATATTCATCGATGTTCGAGAAGTAGGCGGAAAGACCATAGTAGTCCTTCATCGTGATCGGATCGTATTTGTGATCGTGGCATCGCGAGCACTCGAAGGTCAGCCCCATAAACGCCGCGCCGACGGTGTGTGTTCGATCGGCAACGTTCTCCACACGAAACTCCTCGACCGCGACACCGCCTTCCTTCTTGTGTGAATGCAAACGATTGAACGTCGTCGCGAGGATCTGCTCTCGCGTCGCGTCCGGCAGCAGGTCTCCCGCGAGTTGCCAAGTCACGAACTGGTCATACGTCATGTTTTTCTTGAACGAATCAATGACCCAATCACGATACGGCCAAACATAGCGAGCATCATCGCGTTGGTACCCATACGAGTCTGCGTACCGAGCCACATCCAGCCACTCGGTCGCCAAACGTTCGGCACAGGCGTCTCGCTGCAACAATTCATCGACAACCTTTTCGTAGGCCGTCGGCGAATTGTCATGCAAGAACCGATTGACCTCCTCGATCGCCGGCGGCAATCCGGTCAGATCAAACGTCACACGCCGGAGCCAAGCTTCCTTTGACGCGGGACGATTGGGAGACAATCCCCGTTCAATCTGTTTCGCTCGAACGTAGGCATCCAGTTCGGTGATACACCAGTCGGCGTTCGCCGCATCCAACGTTGGCTTGGCAACGACATCCGGGACCGGCGTAAACGACCAGTGCGACTCGTACTCCGCTCCGGCGAGTATCCATTGCTCCAAGATCTTTTTCTCAGCCGACGTCAATTGCCGAGGCGATTCGGCGGGCGGCATTTGTCCGTCGTCGGTCGCATGAATGCGGGCGTGAAGTTCGCTTGCCTCGAGGTCACCCGGCTTGATTCCAAAGTAGCCGCCCAAGTCGGCCAACGCATGCTCCTGCGTGTCGAGCCGAAACTCCGAATCCTGGTTGTCCGCATCGGGGCCATGACAATGAAAACACTTATCCGAGAGAATGGGTCGCACGTCTTGATTGAATGACGGTGAACGATCTTCACCTGACCATGCCCGAGGCAACGAGATCACGTACGACGAAACGCAAAGTCCCAACAGCATCAACGCGGGCCTGACCCGCCAACGGATGCTTGTGACGGATTCAATCAAGGGTCGAGATAGAGTGAGCATCTGGGGAGACAGCATCAAAAGCGAATCATCACAGCCGCCCTCGATTGACGTGGCGGGGAGATGATCAAAAGGCGGGGGGAAACGCGAGCCCAACGGCCGACGTCAGCGTGGAATGCTCTAGTTTGGTGGACAACCACCACGGAAGCAAACCGATAGTGGCCGAGCCGGGCAACGAGCTCCCAGAAAACCCTCGTCACGCCACTCCAGCATGGCGATTTTTAGATCAAACGCTCAATAATGAACCCCGGCGATCACGGGGCTGGACTCAAGTTTCGCTCAGACGATCCGCATTGGCCAGCTGCTGAATCTGGCGAAGCAACTTGAAGTTACTTTTGTAAAGCAGCGACGAAGACTCCTTCACCTGGCGCAGTTCTTCGCGGACCGTGTTGTAATAGGTCGTCAACGCGGAGTTTTCGACTTCGTACTGAGCAAGGTCTTGTTCCAGCTTGAGCTTCTCGGCCTGACCTTTGGCCAACATGTCGACCGTTGCCGCTCGTGCCGCGTCGAGTACTTGTTTCTCGTACTGCATCTCGGCAATCCGCACATCATACTCTTTGATCTGCAAACGGATCTTACGAAGGATGTATCGGTAATCGTTCAGCGGACGGATGTAGTAGGTATCGACCAGAGATGCGACTTTCTCTTGATTGATCAACTGGCTCGCCGCCTCTTCCTTCACGATCAATGTTTCACCCGCAGCAAACGTCACCGAACCGCCATCGGTTCGCTGCAACCGGCTATCGACGGCCCGACCATTGTTGTCAAAGAAACCGCCCTCCAGTGCACCGCGCTGCTCCGGGCTATCGACATCGAGCGTGTACTTTTCTTCGAACTTGATCTTCACCCAACGGGCGGCTGGAGCTTCGGGTGTCCCACGCTGTCCATCACGGAGATACTTTGCCTTCGTTTCGTCCGTGGCTCCCTTTAGGATCATCTCGATCAGCTTGTCATCCACCCGGCCGAGTGCGTTGTCGTCATCGGGGCGACTGCCCTCGGCAATGAACGGCTCGTGTCCGTCGAGGGGTAGCATTTCATAGATCGCCCAGCTCGACGCGCGACCGCTGCTGATCGCATTTGCTTGATCCGGACGCAGAGGCGCGGTCGGCGAGATCCGTACCGTCGTCGGCTGACTGCCTACGACCCGGAACTCACCGAGGTACTTCACCGGTACAAGACGATCGACCTCAGGGAAGCCGCCCTCAGCAAAACCATAAACCACCAAGTTTTGTGGAATCAGGGGACCGGTCGGGTTCGCACCCGCTGCCGGATCAACCGCGACGCCGGGTACCGCCTCTGGCTGCGGTGCACGCAATGTGATTTCACCGGTGGGCTCGGCATTCACGAGGCTTAAGTTTCGCCAACGTCGTCCGGCTTCGGTTCCCAAGTTGGAAAGCTCCAACGCGACTGGCTCCAGCCCGGGTGCCGCCGTCGGGTCCTGTGGATCTCCATAGCGCAGACGTTCGTTCTCTTCTTCAACACTCGTCAGGCGTGCTTCCAGTTCCTCTTTGATCTTGTGCCACGCTTGGCGACTCTTCAGGGAACCGGCCGTGGGAAAGAGAAGCACGATCGACAAGAGCATCGCGATCACGGCGCTCGTGATGTGATACCAACGCCAATTTCGAGCCGCCTTGACCACCATCACAATGAAGGCGATCAACATGGCGAGCAGGAGGGCCAGGACGATAAATTTCATGAGAGCCGACGAAGACGAGCGGGCGATTGGGCGGTGCGCGGGCTATCGCCTCGCGTGTTAGAGTCTGACCTCGCGACACTTTGGGGCCGATTCTGGGCCGAGGTAGACCCGTGGATACTAAGTTGGGCAAGATAGAGCGTCAAGCTTTTCTGGCTAATCGGCTCATGTTGTGCTTCCCCAGCACGATTCACACCGCTGAACTAGCGAAAACCAAGATCATCCAACCGGTTTTGCGGGAGATTCATGCTCGCGATCCAAGCAACAGTCCACCGCCCCTGCGTGGCGAACTACCGCCATTTCGTGAGTACGCCGGGCTAAAGGAGACTTTCATTTGGCCAACATCGACTTTCTCCGCGAACGAGCGCTCCTGCTTCGAAAGCTACGACACTGGTTCGACGGTCGTGGTTTTTTCGAGGTGCATCCGCCTTGCCTCAGCGGGGACTGCGTGGTCGATACCTACATCGAACCGATCGCGGTCGAGACCGCTGAATTGGGACTGGGAGCCGTCGATTTGGCCGAGCGTTTGTTTCTGCAGACCTCGCCCGAGCTGGCGATGAAACGAATGTTGGCCGCCGGTGCCCCGTCGATCTACGCCCTCGTTCCCGTCTTTCGGGGCGGTGAATACGGCCCTCTGCACAATGTCGAGTTCACGATGCTGGAGTGGTACGAGGTCGGGGGAAATTACGAGTCGGCGAGGAACCTGACGGGCAAACTCGCATGCGACATCCTGGAGATCCCGACGTACGAGTCTCTCAGCTACCAGGATGCCTTCCAACAATTGGCCGACTGCGATCCACTGGCTGACTCAACGGATCGACTCCGTGAGCGAGCGATTCACTGTGCACCTGACCTTGAAGATGGTGCGGGCCACCCACACGTTTGCGTCGATCGTGATGCGTTTCTCGATGTCATCCTTTCGTATCAGGTCGCGCCACAGCTCGGGAAAACGAAGCCCACGATTTTGTTTGATTACCCGATCACGCAGGCAGCGCTCGCGAAAACATCGGCGAGGGATGATCGCTGTGCCGCTCGTTTCGAGCTCTTTATCGATGGAGTTGAAATCGCAAATGGTTACGACGAATTGCTCGACGCAGAGGAGCTCGAACGGCGCACAAGTGAACATCAAACGGCACGGCAAACGCTTGGCAAACGGACGCTGCCAGGTAACCCCAGCCTCATCAAGTCGATGCGTACCGGCCTGCCGGCTTGTAGCGGCGTTGCCTTGGGAGTGGATCGGTTACTGATGCTTTCGGTAGGACGGCAAAGTGTCCAGGACGTCTTGCCATTCACGACCGCGAGTGCATGAAGAGTTTCGTCAACCGCGAAGACCCGTACGCCGGATGCAGTTTCAAAGAGGGTCAGCGGCCTAAAGCGTTGGAAATTACCGCATTGAGCGGCAGCTGCGGTTAAAATAGCGGCAGTTCCTCAAGCGGAGAATTTGTCATGACTGACTTGGTAACGTCCCACGCGACGACGACCACGCGCCCGCGCACGCTGGCTTCCCACGTGCAAAAGGCGAGCCCGGTGGGCCGACTCACAATCAACGCCGCCTTCCTGCAAGAGATCAAGGAGGACAACCGGCATCTCAAAACGCTCTGGGATCGTTTGATTCCCATGGTGGATCACGCGGAGATTGCCAAGAACCACTGGAGAGAATTGAACGAGCTTCTCTCGGAGCTTCTCGATCAGCTTGCGATGCATTTCTCGCTGGAGGAAGCCTACGGCTATTTTGATGATGCCGTGGACGCTGCACCGCATCTTTCGGTCCAGGCGGAATCGTTGAGATCCGAGCACGGGCAACTCTTCACGCAAGCACGTGACTTGGCCGACCGGATCGGCGGAATCAGCGGCGAGGCAACCGAGAAGGTTGCGAAGTGGATTCGCTGCTTCCAGTCGTTCCGTCTTGCCTTCGAACGCCATGAAGAGTCGGAGCTCAAGCTGATCCTTCAATCCTTCGAAGATGACTTAGGCGTCGGTGACTGAGAACCGAATCACGCACATTCGACACGGTTCCGACCGGCGCGTTTGGCGCTATACAGGCTGTCATCGGCGGCTTGAATCAAGCTGTTTCCAGTGCCTCCCCCTTGGAGGTCCAGTGAGGCAACGCCAAAGCTAGCGGTGATGGCAAGTGGGCCGATTGTGGTCTCGAAGGTTTGGACGCTGATTTTTTGGCGACAACGTTCCGCCAACACGGCGGCTTCGTCTAAGTCAGTTGCGGTCAGCAACAGGCAGAATTCTTCGCCACCAAACCGTGCAAGAAGATCGTCCGCGCGAGTCACGCCACCAATGCGGTGCCCGAATTCCCGCAGAACTTCATCGCCGACAAGATGACCGTAGGTGTCGTTCACACTCTTGAAGTGATCGACATCCACCATCACGACGGAGAGCGGTTGTTTGTGCCGGAGTGCCGTCGCCACAGAGCGATCGAGCGTCTCCAGCAAGTAGCGCTTATTCATCGTGCCCGTCAGAGCATCTCGGGTGAGCGCCGAGTAAACGGTTTCGTAGTACTGGGTCTCGACGCTACCGGCGGAAAGGTATTTGAAGAGAAAGCTGCCGATTTGAATGGTGTCGCCCGGCTTTAACTCCGCATTTTCAACCCGGTACCCGGCGACGATGGTTCCGTTGGTGCTACCGAGATCTTCGATTTGGTAGCCCGATTTGCTCTTTCGCAAAATGGCATGCTGACGCGAGACGCTGCCGTCTTGCAAGAGAATGTCCGCGCTGGCATCTCGGCCGATGATGACACGATCCTTCTCGATCAGGGTCATCCCGCCGACGATTTCGGGTGGGTAAATCTGAACCAGGCATGATTGATGGGACGTTCGTGTTTGCTCAGGCGGATCGATCATCAAATCCAGTTCCGATTTCGCATCATCCGATGTCGGCGGCTCATTGACTTGAGCCGTCAACGCTCCGCTCAGGACGCAGTCGTACCGGGTATCTCCTTCGGTCGGATTCTGATTGGTCGGGGGAACGAACATCGCCATCTCGTGCGGTGGAACTTGGAATCTCATCGAAGGATGGGTCATGAACAGACGCGACGAACAGAAAACGCTTTCGACAACCATTCAAGCTCGGCCATTCTGCATTTTTCATGAGCAATGATTCCGGTCATGCGGTTTCTGAAACCTATGTCACGAATTCGATGCCGGCTGGCACCCTCCGTTCTCCAGGCTATCTTGCCACCTGTTCGAGCACCACGAGCCAGTCGCCCTGCAGTCCATGATCCGCCCAATGAACGCACCGCCCGCAACGATTCGAAATGCAGCACCCGAGGACGCCGGTGAGATCTACACGATGCTGCGCGAGCTGGCGATTTTCGAGAAGTTAGAGCATCAGCTGGTGGGAACCGCCGATCAACTTCGCGATGCGATTGCTGACCCGGCGGGACCCGACGCCCTGGTGGCACAGTCACCCGATGGCAATCTGGTCGGCTACGCGTTGTTCTTCCACAACTTCTCCACATTTCTCTGCCGTCGCGGGCTTTATCTGGAAGACATTTATGTCCGCCCGGAATTTCGTGGCCTCGGAATTGGGAAATCGATGCTTCGGCGTCTCGCGGAAATTGCAATCGAAAGAGGATGCGGCCGCATGGAATGGGCGGTTCTCGATTGGAACCAAAATGCAATCGACGTCTATCGGGCCATCGGAGGGGACGTCTTACCCGACTGGCGGATCGTCCGGCTGGGTACCGATCAGATCGCGAAACTTTCTTTTAACTAAATCTTTCGACATCACGAATACGCTTCATCAAATTTTCATCAAATTTAGTTCCTTTGATGCCTGTTGATCTGCGGGGACATGACAGGACTTGCGGCGGTCTAACGGCAGGTTGAACTGCATCGCCAGCAAACCCGACGGTGGCTGTCTTGGGCTCCCCCGAGGAAGCACTAGTGATTTCCTGTGACTTCAACCAGCCTGTCGCGTCGAAGTCGCTGCAGCGGTGTTCCGGACTGTTCGGCTTCCACCGAAAACGACGTCTTCTGCTGTGGCACCCTTTCGAACGCCGCGAGACCATCACGGATAGCGATGATCGCTACTGGCAGGACTCGGCGTTGCGGGTGTTGCCGCTTGATGACGCGTTAACATGCGGCGGGCCTGAGTGCCTTTTCGAATTTCGATGCCATCACTTACTGATCAACAACCACATGAAATCAATTCGCGGATTTTCAGTTGCTCTTCTCGTTTCCATGGCTCTGGCGACGCTCGGGTGCGGTCCCGGAGAAACCAAGGTCATCGAACATACCGAACACTATCAGCTCAGCGAACAGGAAGAGGCCAATAAGCAGGCCGAGATCGAAGCACGGAAAAACGGCGGTCGTTAACCGTCGATCGTCATAAAGCATCGGCCAAGGATGATTTGATGCGTCACAGAGACCCACGTTTTCATTGTTTTCATTTCCTTTACCGAGATTCCATGAAACTCCGTCATCATCGAGCAGGCTTTACGCTTGTCGAACTGCTCGTCGTCATTGCCATCATCGGCATCCTCGTCGGCTTGCTCTTGCCAGCCGTCCAAGCAGCTCGGGAAGCGGCTCGCCGCATGAGCTGCAGTAACAACTTCAAGCAGGTCGGCTTGGCGTTGCATAATTACCACTCTGCCTTCAAAGGCTTGCCCATTCAAATGGGCGGCACAAGCGGCGGAGACCGCAACCGCGGCGTGCCCGGGCGCGACTGGTTTGCCCCCGGTGACGAATCCAACCGCCTCACGCTCGGCTTCCTGGTCGGCCTGATGCCGTTCGCGGAGCAGCAGGGATTGTGGGAACAGATCAGCAACCCCAATTCGACTGACCTGGAAAACCCAGGCACCGTTCGTGTCCCACCGTGGCCTCCCATGGGTCCAACGATCACCGATGAAGACAACACACTTCAGCTCGGACCCAACCTGCGTAACACGGCATACCAACCTTGGGTGACCGAAGTGCCGATGCTTCGTTGCCCCAGCGACCCGGGAACGGGCCTGCCTGCCATGGGCCGAACGAACTACGCCGCCTGCATCGGTGACGGAGTCGACTTCGTGGCCGACGGTGCTTACTCTCGAGACCTCCAGCCGGTCACTTCTCGTGCCATCGCCATCCGGGCCTCTGGACGCGGTGTTTTCGTTACCCGCGAAAGAATGCGGTTCCGCGATATCCTCGATGGACTTTCCAACACGATCGCAGCGGGTGAAATCGCAACGGACCTCGGTGACCGTGACAAGCGAACCATCCCACGAGCTCACTTCAGTTTCACTGCGGCTCGCGACAATCCGCTTCGCTGTGCCAATGAAGTGGACCCCACGCGTCCTCAGTTCTGGGATCCTTCGATCACCAGCCTGGGCGCCGCGAACCAAGGTCGTGGCTTCCGCTGGGCGAGCGGTACGGCAACGTACACCAGTATGAATACGATCCGACCGCCCAACTCGGAACTCTGTGTGACGTTCTTTGACACCGGTCAAGGCATGCTGCCGGCCAGCAGCCGGCACCAAGGTGGCGTTCACGTTCTGATGGCCGATGGCGCAGTGATCTTCCTGACCGACTCCATCGAAGCTGGTAATCAGATGGCACGAACGGTCTCTAGCCGAAGCGACAGCCAGTTCCCACCGGGAGCGGAAAGCCCATACGGTCTGTGGGGCTCATTGGGCACGCGTGCAAACCGCGAAGTGATTTCCGAAGCGCTCAACCAGTAAACGCCAAGCTCAACGAGCAACGCCTTACGAAAGCGAGGTCATCCAGACGGATGGCTTCGCTTTTTTTTTGTTTGAGCGATCTTCGTAAGAGGTGGATCCGATCGACGGTTCAGCCGAGCAATATGCGTTCGGCGTCTGCGTCGCGAACCTTCGCGGTGACAAGGTCGCCCGTTTTGGTCGCGCCACCTTTCGTCGTCCATTCCGCCGGCGCGTAGCGGCAAGTCGTTCCACGCAGCAGAGTCTGCTGGGAAGTCTCCCCGAGACCACCGACGAGCGTCTTGGTCGACTCGACCAGGAGTTCGACGGACTGTCCGATTAAGCCTTGGAAGTAATCGCGTCGAAGCTCGGATTCGAGTTCACTCAACCTTGCGACTCGTTCGTTCTTGACGTCGCCGGGCAGTTGGTTCGGCATCTCGGCGGCTGGAGTACCTCGACGGGCACTAAACGGAAATGCGTGGATTTTTGAGAATCCCGCTTCGCGACACGTCGCAAGCGTCTCTTCGAATTCCGCTTCGGTCTCGCCTGGAAAGCCGGCAATGATGTCCGTGGTGATTGCGGGGTGCCGAAGTGACTCGCGAAGCAGGCGACATCGGTCCAAGAACATCTTCGTGCCCCAGCGCCGCCGCATCCGTCGCAGCACCGAATCACTGCCGGCCTGCAAACAAAGGTGCAAGTGCGGCACGACGCGATGCTCGTACTCTTGCATCACCGCGATCAAGCTGCGCGTCACCTCGGTGGCCTCGATGCTGGACAAGCGAATGCGAAACTCACCGGGCAGCTCACAAAGTTTGCGGACCAGATCCGCCAGCCGAGTCCATTCTTCGCGCGGCTTGTTGCGATTCCAGTCAACGCCGTAGTGACCGAGGTGAATCCCCGTCAAAACAACTTCGCGATGTCCGGCTTCGGTTAACCGCCGAACTTCATCGAGAATATGCTGCAGCGGGCGGGACGTTAGTTTGGGTCGCACGTGCGGAATGATGCAGTAACTGCATCGCAGCAGACATCCGTCCTGAACTTTGACGTAGGCGCGATGACGGCCTGAAAAACCATCCAGCCCGGTCGGCACATCGATGACACCGAACCGCGTCATCAGATCGGGCAGCTCCCGCTTGTCGGTGACGACTTCGGAGACACCCGGGAGCTCGGCGACTTCCTCGGGCGCTCGCGTCGCGTAGCAACCCATCACGACGATCTTGGCATCCGGATTCTCGCGAGCCATCCTGCGGATGACTTGCCGGCTTTTGGCGTCACCCTGGTTGGTCACCGTGCAGGTGTTGACGATGCAGACATCCGCGCGATCCTCACCGCCGCAGTCCTCAAAGCCGACCCGTTTGAGACCTTGGCGAACGAGTTCCGTTTCGTATTGGTTGACCTTGCAACCCAGCGTGGTAACGCGAAGCTTCGCCGACATCGATGAGGCAATGAGGTAGGAAGTGTGTGGTGGTGTGGAGTCAACCCACAGGTTCGATCGTCGCGCTCATGCTGCCCTTGCAACGTGGGATCAAGTCATCTTTGCCGTAAGCATGAATCTGATCTCGTTTTAGCTCGGCGTGCTCCAGTGTTGTCGTCAAGCAAATCGCTTTGCCACTGGCGTCGACTTCCGTTGCGATCTTGAATCCTTTTTCAACGGGATGCCGAAAGAGCGACCGCATCATTTTCACGACGTATTCGTAGCTGTGGTCTGAGTCGTCCCAGAGCACAACGTTGTATCGCGGTTGCTTCTTTGACTTCTTGTTGGTTTTTTTTCGGACGACCGGCTCGGCGACCATCGTCTGATCCTCTGACATACGCTTCCCTTGCTCCTTGCACTCACGAACCCTCTGCCACTTTTCACGCAGGGACCCCCGCCAGCGATCGGCAAAGAATCCAACAGCGCGAACAGACCGCAGGTGGTGGGCCACTGTTGTTTTCGCGACAATCGTCTTATTGTAGCGCGGCAAAAGTCGCCGAGGCAGACCCGAAACGCCCGGTTTTTGCCGATTTCCCAACCCAGCTCCCTTTCGCAAATCCCTCGTCGGAGACCCGCTCGTGTCCGAGACTGCCCCCGCCCCGCTGGACTCGCTGCTCGAATCACTTCGTAACCACCGCTCGGAGCATCTCGAGGATCTCAAAGAATGGCTGCGTATTCCCAGTGTGAGTAGTGACAGCCGCCGGCGCGAAGACGTTCACCAGGCGGGACAATGGGTTGCAAAGAAGCTCGAATCCGCCGGGCTGGCCGTGCAGACGATTCCCACCGAAGGGTTTCCTCTGATCCTCGCAGAAACACCGCCGGTCAAAGACGCCCCCGTCGTACTGGTCTATGGACACTATGACGTTCAGCCGGCCGAGCCGCTGGAAGACTGGATCACGGGCGCCTTTGAACCCACCGAGCGTGACGGAAATCTGTACGCCCGTGGAGCGACGGACGACAAGGGACAGGTGCTCACGCATATCCAAAGTGTCTGCCAGTGGTTGGCCACGGGAAATCCGCTTCCACTCCAAATCAAGTTTCTCATCGAGGGCGAAGAGGAAGTCGGCAGTGCGAACTTGGAACGCATGCTGCCGGAACTCGCTGAGTCACTCGCGTGCGATTGCGTCGTGATCAGCGACAACAGCCAATACGCCGCGGGCCAACCAGCGATTACCTATGGTCTGCGCGGAATCGCGACCTACGAGTTAACCGTGAAGGGCCCATCACAGGACCTTCACAGCGGGTCTTTCGGCGGAGCGGTCATGAATCCGGCGATCGCGCTCTGCAAGATGTTGGCCTCCATGGTCGACGACGACGGCATCATCCAGATTCCCGGTTACTACGACGCCGTTGCGCCGCTTCCGCAAAGCCAGCGTGATGCGTGGGCCCAACTACCGCAAACGGACGAAGAGTTCGCGGCGGGGGTAGGAGTCAAAGAGCTGTTCGGTGAGAAAGGATTCACGACCAGCGAGCGGCGATGGGCCCGACCCACATTCGATATCAACGGACTCACTTCCGGGCACCAGGGCGAAGGCGGCAAAACCATCGTCCCGGCGATCGCCAGTGCAAAGCTCAGCTTTCGCCTGGTTCCCGATCAAGATCCGGAACAGGCGACGGTTCAACTTCGCGAACACTTCACCAAGCACCAGCCTCCTGGAGTGACGTGGGAGATGACGGCCGACCAGGGTGCGCCCGGAATGCTCGCCAACATCGAAACCCCTTACGCCAAAGCAGCCGAGGCGGCGATCGAGCAGGCGTTCGGTGTCAAACCCGTCTTCATCCGTGAAGGCGGCTCCATTCCGATCGTGGCCAGGTTCCAGGAGGTCTTGAATTGCGATTGCTTGCTGCTCGGCTGGGGGCTCTCCGATGACAACGCACACAGCCCCAACGAAAAGTTCTGCATCGCGGATTTCTACCGTGGCATCGAAGCTTCCACGCGCCTTTGGAATGAAATCCATCACCTGGCCTAACACCATTACCATCCCTCGCTGACCAGCCCGTGACGCTTCGGGTTACGAAATCAACCGACCGCTTGCCGCGGTTGTTCCATTACTCCCACCGCTACCACGCACTGAAATGCTGGATCGAAAATTCATTCTTCAAAACCTGGATCTCGTTCGTGAAAACTGCGTCAAGCGCGGCGTGGAATGCGACGTCGATCGGATCGCCGAACTCGATACGCAGCGGTTGGAACAATTACAACTCTCGCAAGAACTCAATCGCCAAGCAAACGAGACCAGCAAGCAGATCCCCAAAGCCGCCGATCAAGACGCTCGAAATGAATTGATTGCCAAGGGACGTGAGCTGAGGCAGCAAAAAGACACGGCACAACAAAAGTGTGATGAGCTCGAGGCGGAGATCCTGGCCATCCAAACCGTGATCCCGAACCTGACCCACCCTGACGCGCCGACCGGTGGTGAGGACGACGCGAAGGAACTCGCCTTCGGCAAAACCTCGAAACCTGAATTTGACTTCGAGCCCTTTGACCATCTCCAGCTCGGCGAAGTACACGACCTGTTTGACTTTGAAGGCGGAGCGCGAGTCGCGGGTGCCGGTTTCTACTTCTTGCGAAACGCGGCCGTCCGCTTGGACTTGGCACTCCAGCAATACGCGATCGCATTTCTATCCGATCGCGGCTTCACTCCGGTTGCCACCCCGGACCTCGCATTGACGAGCGTGCTGAGTGGAACAGGTTTCAATCCTCGTGGACCCGAAACACAGATCTATAGCATTGAAGGCACCGAATTGAATTTGGTCGCCACGGCCGAGATCACACTGGGCGGCATGATGTCCGACCAGACACTCAGTGACACGGACTTGCCAATGAAACTGTGCGGACTCAGTCACTGTTTCCGCACGGAAGCCGGTGCGGCCGGCCGCGCATCCAAAGGGCTGTATCGCGTCCACCAGTTCACGAAAGTGGAGATGTTTGCGTTCGCTTTGCCCGGACAAAGCGATGCCCTTCACGAAGAAATGCGATCGCTCGAATGCGAACTGTTCGACTCGCTCGAAGTTCCCTACCGCGTGGTCGATACCGCCAGCGGCGACCTCGGCGGGCCGGCCTATCGCAAGTACGACCTGGAAGCCTGGATGCCGGGACGGGGCGAAGGAGGTGCCTGGGGTGAAGTCACCAGCACGAGTAACTGCACGGATTATCAGGCAAGACGCCTGAACGTACGTTTTAAAAAAGCGGGCGAGAAAGGAACCCAATTCGCGCACACGCTCAATGGGACTGCCGTCGCGACGGGGAGGGCGATGATCGCCGTCCTCGAAAACCATCAACGCGCCGACCGTTCGATCAACGTCCCCAAGGTGCTGCGTCCCTGGATGGGATGCGACGTGATCGAAGCCAAGTAGCCACATCGGTTCCGACCGCAATTGTGAGTGGCACGACTGCAGAATCCGCCGGGGGCG
Source organism: Planctomycetota bacterium (assembly GCA_039821235.1). Classification (GTDB taxonomy): domain Bacteria; phylum Planctomycetota; class Planctomycetia; order Pirellulales; family Pirellulaceae; genus Stieleria. Next base: position 21,207 of record JBCBOO010000015.1, on the reverse strand, counting down.
TGTATCCTGACAGGACCGGTAAGCAACGGGAGATCAATCACTGACCGCCCTCACTGTCTCTCCCGGCCCCGCGCAGCGGGAATAGCTGGGAAAGCGCCCGTTGCTAAGTCACTCCCTCCCACCGCTCCCCGCCATGTTTTTGAAACACTCGTTTTCTGTTCGAGCGAGCATCGCCGCGCTCGCGTTTGTCTTGTCGGCTGCAACACCCACCCCGGCAGCCGACGTATTCCTCGAAGCCGAATCGTTTGAGACGACAGGCGGATGGAAGATCGATACGCAATTCATCCAACAGATGGGTTCTCCGTACCTGCTCGCGCATGGACTGGGAAAACCCGTCGCGGATGCACTCACGGAAGTCGAAATTCCTGAGGATGGAGAATACAACGTTTGGGTTCGCACATTCGACTGGGTCGCTCGCTGGGATGCTCCCGGTGCCCCTGGAAAGTTCGAGGTCGAAATCGGCGGCAACGCTTTGGAGACAACGTTTGGAACTCAGGGGGCTGCCTGGTCGTGGCACTCCGGAGGCTCAGTCAAGCTTTCGAAGGGCCCCACGTCCGTTCGACTCAAAGACCTCACCGGCTTTAACGGCCGGTGCGATTGCCTCTACCTCACGACAGACGCGGATGCGAAACCTCCCACCGAAGACACCGTGCTCTCGGATTGGCGTCGTGGGCAGTTAGGGTTGCCAGACCGACCCGCCGAACGTGGACCGTACGACTTGGTGGTGGTCGGTGGTGGCTATGCGGGAACCGCATCCGCGATTAGCGCCGCGCGCATGGGCTGCCGAGTCGCGTTGATCCAAGACCGCGGCGTCCTGGGCGGCAATGGCTCCAGCGAAGTCCGCGTCTGGGCGATGGGAAATATCCGCCGAGGCAAATTCCCACGCATCGGTGAAATCGTCGAAGAGTTCTCCGACAAGGCAACCAAGTCACCGGGGAGGTTTGAGGAGTTCGGCGATGCAACGAAGGAAGCCCTTGTTCGCAAGGAACCTCAAATTGACCTGATGCTTTGGAATCATGCTTTTGACGCAGTGATCGAAGACAACCGGATCGTGTCCGTCGACGCCTTCAACGTGAAGACCGGTGAGGTCACCCGTTTCCTGGGCGATCGATTCGTCGACTGCACCGGCCATGGTTGGCTGGGGACGTTTGTCGATGCGGACCGCGACATGGCTCCCGGCGGCCGAATGGGCATGAGTAACATGTGGCGTTGGGACAACGATGCGGAACCGACCGACTTTCCGGCAACACCTTGGGCTCTGGATCTGGAGATGAAAGACTTTCCCTATCCACGTGACTTCCATGGACAGTGGTTTTGGGAAAGTGGTTTTGACAAGGATGCGCTCGGCGACGCCGAAGCGATTCGCGACTGGAATCTTCGAGCCGTCTTTGGTGCGTTCAATGCGATGAAGAATCGCGACGGTGCGTCGGATCACCCCAACGCCATCCTCACGTGGGTGGCTTACATCGGCGGTCCTCGTGAAAGCAATCGACTGCTCGGTGATGTGGTGCTGACTCAAGAGGACGTGGTCAGCAAACGTGAGTTCCCCGATGGCTGTGTTCCCAGCACCTGGTCGATCGATCTGCACTATCCCAAAGAACAATACGCCAAGAAATACCCCGACAATCCCTTCATCAGCAAAGCCGTCCATGACCGCCGAGTCGATCGGATGTACGGCTACCCGGTGCCCTACCGCTGTTTCTATAGTCGCAACGTCGATAATCTCTTCATGGCGGGGCGTAACGTCAGTGTCACACACGAAGCGCTCGGAACAGTCCGCGTGATGAAGACCTGTGGAATGATGGGCGAAGTCGTCGGCAAAGCGGCGTCCCTGTGTGCTCTCCACAACTGTTCGCCGCGCGACGTCTATGAGTCGCACTTGGACGAGCTACTCGATCTCTTGCGACTACCCGGCACCGCGCGGCGCAGTCGTCCTTCGGATCCCATCGAAATCGGCGAAGGCGCACTTCCAGAGGCTTCCGCCTACGGACCACCCTCGGGAATCAACCCGAATTCGCTGGAGGGCATCGTGGTGGATGATCGCGACGCCAAACGCACCGGCAAATGGACGTCCGGGCAAACTCGTCGACGTTATGTCGGATACAGTTATCACTACGCATCCGCCAACAGCGGATCGAGTGCGACGTACACAGTCAAAGCTCCGAAGGCGGGCCGCTTCCGCGTCGGTCTGCGAACCGCTCCGTTCGACAACCGAGCGACCAAGGCGCCCGTCGAAATCCGATACGGCGACAAACAAATCCGTGAGATGGTCAACTACCAGGGAACCGAAGAAGGAGAATTCCAACCCGTCGCAACCGTCGAACTGGTCAAAGGCCAAGAACTGGAAGTGGTGGTCCTGTCCGAAAACGCAAACGGTCTCATTCACCTCGACGCGATGCAATTGCTACCGATCGAGGACTGATCTCCAAACGAGCAAGCGACAATCATCCGCTCGCTACGATCCGGGTTATCTCTAGCCGGTATTCTCGCCGACTTGTAATCCATCTGGTGAGTAGATCGAACGGCCACCGTCGACGGGCAAGCAAACTCCGTTGACGAAGCTATTCTCGCAAAGAAAACGAACCGCGTGTGCGACGTGCTCCGCGGTTCCGATGTCGCCCACCAACGTGCTTTCGCAAAGCTTCCTTCGTTGTTCGTCCGGGGTTTCATCCGTCAGCAATACCGGCCCCGGTTTGACGCAATTGACTCGAATGCGCGGGTGCATCGTCGAAAACTCGACCGCCAACGAGCGAGTCATGACGTCGACGGCGCCTTTGCTGGGGAAGTACGCCGCATGATCGAGATAAGGCCGCACCGTCGCCCAGTCTCCCAGGTTCACGATCGACCCTCCCGTCGTCTGCTCGGCCATTTGCATCGCCGCCGCTCGGGCGCAGAGAAATGTCCCGATCGTGTTTACGTCGAAGTAGCGCCGCATCAGTTCGGCGTCGATTTGATCCAGCTTGGTCGGCCACCAGATCGCCGCGCTATTGACAAAGACATCAAGCCGACCAAACCGCTGGGTCGCTTCGTCGACGACCTTCTCCGCAATGCCGTCTTCTTCGACCGCGCCGCAGGTCACCAGCGTCTCGACTCCGAACTCGTCACGTAGCTCTTTCGCGGCTTCGTTCGCTTGGTCGATGCTGGTGTTCGCATGCAACACGATCGAGCAGTGTTGGCCGGCAAATTCACGAGCGATCGCACGGCCCACCCGCGGTGCACCACTGCCGGTCACAAACGCAACGGGAGCATCGGTTTCAAAAACGGACTGCAACAAGTTCATTCGGCGAGTTTCCGGCTCGTGTTACAAGTATTTTGCCAGTGCACCGCCGCGAGCGGCGCGAGCGTCGACCTTCGCGATGGTATCGGAATCTTCGATCACCGGTGGCGCCTGCCATGGCTTGAACCGTGCATCGATTACAACGCTGCCGCGACATCCCCAATGCTTTGCGATCGTTTCGGTACCAATGCCCGAGAGATCTGTCGCCGGGTTGCTGCGTGTGAAAGTGGTCCACAACCAGTTATTCAGATTGCGGGCTGCAAAGTCGCTATCGTCGACGATGGTGAGCAGCGAAAACTGGTTGATCGGAGCATCGGGCGCAAACGAGTCACAGAACCTCTGAATATCCTCACGTCCGGTCTCAGCCGAATAGCCACGACACTCAATCGCAAGGACTCCCGGGATAACGACTCGCGGACTTGAAAAACCGTCCGGCAAATGCAAGTCACCACGGATCTCTGCAGGCAACTCACGCTTGGCCTTTCCAGCCGCGGCGATCACCACTTTGGAACCCTTGTTGAAACCCGTCCCGGTGTAGTCGAGTGTGTCGATTGTCGTCTGAGTGTGGAAGTGAAGGTCGCGTTTCCAGTCTACTCGCTTCAGCAAGAACTGCAGGAAGGATTGGATATCGTGGATGTCAATTTCGTCCGCGGCGTCGTCGATAATCATCAGGTACTTTGCGAGCGACAGCTGGCCATTGCCGAGCACCGCATTGGCTTGCGTGAGCAACTCTTGGGGGACGGTCTCTTTCAAGTACGGCATATAACGTTCGCTACCGATCGCCAGCAACAACGGATGAACGCCGGCAGCATCCACCGCATGCACCGCTTTGATTCCCGGGATGACCGTCGGGATGATCGGGTCGGTCAACTCATGAATCAACTGACCAAACGTCGTGTCCTCCTGGGGAGGCCGGCCCACGACTGTGAACGGCCAAATGGCATCCTGACGATGCCAGACGTGTTTGACATTCAGTACGGGAAAGGGATGCGTTAGGCTGTAGTATCCGAGGTGGTCGCCGAACGGGCCTTCGGGTTTCGTCACCCCCGGTTCGATCGTTCCAACGATTGCAAAATCGGCGTCGGCATAGACGGGAGCATGCTCGCCTCGAATCATCGCGATCCGCCGTCCGGCTAGGGCGCCGGCAAAGGTGAGTTCCGTCAGGCCTTCGGGCAGTGGCATCACGCCGGCAAGTGTCATCGCCGGAGAACCTCCCACCGTGACCGCGACCTGGAGTGGTTCACCCTTCGCAAGCGCACGTTGATGGTGGACTCCGATCCCACGATGGATTTGATAATGGACGCCGGTCTCTGTCTCGGTGTACTCGTTGCCGGAGATTTGAACGCGATACATGCCCAGGTTCACACGCATCAGATTGCGAGCGTCCTCGGGATCCGCACTCAAAACTTGAGGCAGGGTGACAAAGCCGCCCCCGTCATCCGGCCAACACTTCAGCTGTGGCAAATCAGAGAGCGAACATTGATTGGCGGTGACGGCACCTCCGCGAGAGTACTTTGGCAGCATCTTCAGCGCGGTGAAAGGGACGCCCGCGTAACGCATCGGTTTCTTGGGGAGCGCCGAGGGATCGAGCTTGACTTCGATGAGCCGCCGAACGGACTCCAGCGTGCTGCGAAAGAGGTAGCGAGCCTGCTCCAAAGAAGCAAACAGATTCGAAGCCATCGGAAAACGACAGCCGATCACATTGGTGAATAGCACCGCGGGGCCACCACGGGCGTAGACCCGGCGTTGGATCTCCGCCATTTCCAAGTGGGGATCCACAGGGTCGGAAACTTCGATCAAGAAGTCACCTCGACGAAGATCCTCCACAACGTCTCGGGTGCTGCGATGTTTCATTTTCGCCGTTAAGCTATGGGTTCAATCAACGAGAGTTTGGAAAGCGTTCTTATCACGGAAGCATCATCCCATGTCGGAAAGTCCGTCACATCCCGCATCGTCTTTGCCCCCCTCCCTTCCTCACCCGGATTTCACTCGTGTCGATCAACCGGCCAATTTTGATTGTGACATCGCAATCGTTGGAATCTGCGACAACGGCACACTTTCACCGGCGGCGACTGCCCTGAACGAAGCGACCGGCGGCGTCATTCGGCGAATGGTCGACCATGGAAGCGTTTCCACGGACGAAGGCGAGTTGCTCACCATCCCGGGGCCGAGGCAGCTCTCGGATTCCGGCAAAGGTCCCGCCATGATCCTGATCGTGGGATGCGGCAACCAGGAAAAACTCGACCGTGATCGCATTTTTCGGCTCACCAGCCAAGCCGTGCGAAGCGTTGTCGCCAAACCCACCAAGAGCTTGCTGATCGCGCTGCCGGAACTCTGCGAAGCCGCAACCGCGGATGCCAGCGTCGCCGGAGCCTTGTTCGCACTCGAAGGCCAAGCCATCTACCGAACCAAGCCTGCCTTGCATTGCCCCGAGCAGATCGCGTGGATGGGCGTCGCATCAGACGTCATCGATCGCGGGCAAACCATCGGCGAGTCAATCAATTTAACCCGCCGATTGGTCAACGAACCCGCGGCAATGATTTATCCCGAGTCACTCGCCGAGCGTGCTTCGGAGATGGCCGCCGAAGTCGGGCTGTCCGCCGAAATTTGGGATGAAGACGAACTCGCCGTCGAACGTTGCCGCGGAATCCTGGCCGTCGGAAGCGGAAGTGCCAAGCCGCCACGGCTGTTGATCCTGCGTCACAACGGTGGACCGACAAACGAGCCGCCCATCGCGATCGTCGGCAAAGGCGTCACGTTCGATAGCGGTGGACTGTCGATCAAACCCAGTGACGGGATGGTTGACATGAAATGCGATATGGGTGGCGCCGCAACCGTGATCGGCACCATGCACGCCATCGCCAAACTCGGGCTCAAGAAGAATGTGATCGGCCTCTGCGGTATGGCGGAGAATATGGTCAGCGGCACCAGCTACAAACTGGGTGACGTGATCGAAACCCGCAGCGGCAAAACGATCGAGATCCTCAACACCGATGCGGAAGGACGTGTCGTTCTCGCTGACACACTCGATGTCGCCATTGAGCAAAAGCCATCGAAGATGGTCGACCTGGCAACGCTCACGGGCGCGTGCATGGTCGCACTTGGAAACGAAGTCACCGGGCTGATGACCAACAACCAATCCGTCGGTGACGAGTTGCTCGCGGCCGCCGCCGACGAAGGCGAGCCCGCGTGGCAGTTGCCAATGTTCGAGCTCTACGACGAGAAAGTCAAAAGCAAGGTCGCCGACATCAAGAACATCGGTGAAGGACGCTGGGGAGGCGCGATCACCGCCGCCAAGTTCCTCGAGAATTTCGTCGGTGACACACCCTGGGTTCACCTCGACATTGCCGGCCCCGCTTTCGCCGACAGCCCCAAACCCTATCGAGACGCAGGAGCCACCGGTGTCATGGTTCGAACCCTGATCCGATGGCTGGAATCGCAATAAGGCCTGGTGACGTTGTTCGGCTATGCAGAATCATCACTCAGCAGGCGGTCAATCTCATGTTGTAACGTCTGAAAGACTTGGTCGTTTGTCCAACTCGAGACTGTCTCACGGCGTTTGAGTGCGAGCGCGCGGGTTTTCGCGGCAGTGGCCTTCTCCCGGTCCCCCATCATCGCGTGATTGAGTGCGGCAATCGTCCAGCAGAACGAGTCGGCGCGGCCCAAGTCCGATATGGATCGAAACATCGAAAGCGAGTCTTCGAACCGTCCGGCCCGGAGAAACGCCGCCATCGCCGATTGCTTCTCGGATGCTTGGAGCTGATCCGCTAACCGTAAATATGCATCCGTGCTGAGTGTACCCGGCACCGCCGCGGCGGCGAACGCGGTCAACATCCGATGATAGGGGTCCGATTCACTATCGAGTGTGTCAAACATCGAACGGCACAAGTCTCGGTGAGTATCGAGACGATTGGTTGCAAGCGAAGCGATGCTCAGTTGATAGGCCCACCAGTTGGCATGTGGGTCCGCGTTACTCTCGTAGAGCTGCCGCAGCAGCGCTTGGGCTCGATCCCAGTCGTTCGAACTGATGTAGCCCTCGACGAGAAGATCTTGAAACTCAGGGTTCGATGGATCACTTGAGACTAACTCGCTCAGATACTCGATCGCTAGTCTCCAATCTTGCGATTCCGCAGCTTGCTCAAAGAGCTCGTCAATCACCTGGTCGAACGTTGGCATACCGGTCATGGGTACCGATAATTTGTCCGCGTAGGTGAAATAGCGGCGGAAAATTTCAAGCGGGAAAATTTTTTCGGGGGCACCGCAGGGAATCATCGTCGTGGATCCGTCGGCGAAGGCGACCTGGCAACGGCCGGGGATCCATCCGCTCATCGCGCCGCGAGGATCGGTGCTCATTACGTCGATGTCGTTCGGTTGAGTCCATGGTACCGCGTGAGCATCGTTCACCGTCACGATTGCGACTGTAAAACTTGTTCCATCCCTCATGGCCGCAAAGGGAACGCCATTGGCCTCATTAAAACAGGTCCCCTTCCCACGGACCGCAACGAAACACGTTTTTCCTTCCCGGCTGACGCTCGACGAGGGATGAACATAAATCTGCGGAATCGATTTCAATAGCCGAAGGTTGTGTTCGCTGTCCCACGGTTCATCGAGATGAAATCGCTTGTAGAGCGTGTCCAACCCAAGTTCTGGGAGCAGGTGAACTCGCCAACTGAGAAGCGGTTTTCCGTCTTTATCGAAGCTCGCGTAGGCGGGAAGTCGCGTTTCGCCAAAGTCTTGGCTAGGAGACGAACGATACATCGCAGAGATGATCGTGCGCAGTTTGCCGCGAACACGATCAACGTTTCGATTGAGTTCCTTTGATTCGACTCCGGGTGTCAGCTGGATTTGTACTGTCAAAGAAGGACGATCTCGCTTTGCCGTTGGGAGTCCGTCCAAAGCCTGTCGAGCTTCAAACCACTGCTCAAATGAAAGTCGTTCACGCCCCGACGTTTCCGAGTCGAGCGTTGTTAGCACCTTTAGCCATAACAGCAGCTGCTTCCTATCCGGCTGGAAGCCTCTCGGTTGCCTAAATGATCGAAGTTGACCGTCGCTACAAACCATCGAAAAGCCCTTGTCCAGCGTGGAATATCCGATGGAACGAACTCCATAGGACGTGCTACGAGTCGGACCCAATGGAAGGCGTGACAAGGGATCCCAGATACTCCAACTGCTGTTCGACGTGACGGCCAGCAATTCGTCACCATCATCGCTAAGGGATAATCCGATCGCGGGCGATCCCAATTGCAACGGAACACCAATCTGCTGATAGTCTTCGTTCCAAAACCGAATGTTCGAGGTTGCCGTGAGGAAACCGGCGCCGGCGGAGTCGAAACAGACTCGGCCGACAGGGTTGCTGTGTCGAAGTGGATCCGATAAAGGCTTGAGCGTAGCCAAATCCCAGACACGTGCGGTTTCGTCATCGCTACCGGTGAGCAATCGTTGGCCTTTAGCATCAACGGCAATCGACCGTACCGCATCCAAATGACTCGCAGCGGCCAAACGTTTGCCGTTTTGACAATCCCAAAGAACCACTTCGCCCCTATCGGTGCCCGTGACCAATTGATTTTCGTCCTCCCCAAATGCGACGCACAACACACGCCCACGATGCCAAAGCGGTCCTGCGAGACGCGATTGCGTATCCACGTCCCATACATAGGCACAGTAGTCGTTTCCGGCGGTAGCGACTCTTTGCCCCACCGGACCGAATGCGATGTCGTTAATCGGTCCTCCCTGCTGCATCGGCGTACCGACCAATCGACCGGTGATTGTCGAACGGAGTTGGACCGCCCAAGCTCCTTCCGTCGCCGTCGCCATGATTCGTTTCTTTGGGTGCATGGCCGCCGACGTCATCTCGAAACGACTTTCGCCGGCAACTTGCTCTTCGGCCGAAAGTCTCAGTAGTCGGACCGTGCGATCGCGGCATTGAAAGATCAATGTGTCGTCTTCGGGATGCTTTTGGATCTGGCCCGTTTCGCTCCCCAAGTTCACCGGTGTCGACACAGGCTTTCCTGACATCGTATCCCACACGCGAACGATTCCACCGCTTGTTGCAGTCACGATCCGTTGTCCGGTGCCGAGGAGATAGGCTTTTGGTAGTCCCTCATCGAGAAAGATGGGCGGGCCGACGGCCTCGCTCGACCCTGCATGCCAAGCCCTTAAAATCGTCGACTGGATGTTCTCAGGAACCTGCCTCGAACCGCTTGGAGGGACCTGCTCGGTCGAAATCGTAAGGAAATGCTGACCGCTTTGATCCCAGGCACCACTCAGAAAGTTGCCTCGAATCGGCAGCTCGACAGGCTCCGCCTCCGGGTTTGTCAGTTCGGCAACAAAGACCTTCGTGTTGCCTGAATTTGCCAGCACGATCCGCGTGCCGTCAGGGTTGAAACTTGAAAAAGGAAGCGTGGCGTAGAGCGCAGCGTCTGCAGAGCTGTAGTCCGCCATGATCGTCGCATCTTCAACGTCGATCAGTCGCGATCGATTGGTCGAACTTAAAACGATGTAGCGATCATCCGGCCCCAACCGCAGATAGCCCCGATTCCTCGATCCGATGGGTTTTCCATTGATGGAAAAGAGCTGTACTCCTTCGTTGTCGAGAGCGACACAGCGTTTTCCAACGAACTTGAAATTGAACAGGATACCTGTGTGCGCGATTGGCTCACCAAGCAACTGACCCGTGTTCGAATCCCAGAAGCGGATCTTCTGATCGCCGCCCGCCGCGGCGATACGTCCCGATTCTTCGTCGAATGCGAAAGTGGTGATCCGCGACCCAGTCTCGATGGGATCGGCCAATGGCTGGCCATCTTTTGTTCGATGAAGAACGATTTTGCGGCGGTTTGCCATTGCAACCTGTTGCCCATCTTTCGAGAACGCCAGTTCTTCTAACACCGTGCTCGACGAAGTCTCCCAGAGAAACTGGCCATTGAGCAATGAATTAAATCGAATCCGACGATCGCCTAACGAAGTCACGACAAACTGGCCCGTCGGATCCAGCCGAAAGCCATGCTTCGCATTCATTGGACCAGCAATCAATGACCCATCTTTCGCATTCCAGATGAACGTGAAGCCGCCGACGCAGCGGGTGACCAAGCGTGATCCATCACGATTCAGCTCGACGGTGGTTCCACTCAGATCGTCGCCATAGGTTAGTGATGGATGGTAGAAATTTAGAAGGTCATGTTCGTTCCAACCATCAATGAGCCGAAGGGCGCTTTGCTGAAGGGAATCGTCCTCGCCAATCGTCCTGTACGCTTCCGCGAACGAAAGAAGTCCATTGATGTAGTCGCCAGAACGGGACGCGCGAACACCTTGGCCGAGCAGGTTCCGGGTCAAGCTCTCACGCAGTTCCGATTCCCGCGTTTGAACCATTGCCAACGCCGTTTCGGCTTTATCGCGAGCGCCGTCCGCATCAAGCCGCAGTTGCGATTGCTTGGATGCAAAGTCCCGTTCCATCCGCGCAGATTCCTTTGCCTGTTCGGCAATCAGGTCCGCATTCCGTTTGTCCCTCAATGCCTGTTGCTGCGAAAGACGAAAGAAAACCCCGGTTGCAACCATTGCCATGAGGACGATTGTAGCCGCGGTGGCAACCAGTGTTTGGTTCTTTCGAATCCATCGTTTGGCACGGACGGAAATCGGTTCTTCCACGGCGGTGACGGGTTCATCGGCCAGGAACCGTTCGATATCCAAAGCCAACGCTTGAGGGGATTCGTATCGATCCGCTGGCTCGACGGACATCGCTTTCAAACAGATTGCTTCAAGCAAAGGGCTGAGCTTGGGGTTTGCCTCTCTTGGCCGCGTAAAGTTACCCAGCTGAACGTTTTTGAGAGTGGACGCCAAATCTTGGTTGGAAAAGGGAGCCACGCCGGTCAGCAAATGATAAAGCGTTGCGCCAAGGCTGTAGACGTCACTGGCCGGCCCGACGGCATTCAAACGACCAGACGCTTGTTCCGGTGGCATGTAAGCCGGGGTACCAATAGCACTGCCTACCATGGTCGGATTGACACCACTACCGGAACTGGGATTCAGCGTCTGTTCGTCCGAGACGCGAGTCGAGTTGTCAGTCCCGGCGACTTTGGCCAATCCCCAGTCAACCACCAGTGTCTCGCCATATTTCCCGAGCATGATATTGCCGGGCTTCAAATCACGATGAAGCACGCCGCGCGAATGGGCATAACCAATCGCTTCGCATACATCAGTGAATCTTCCCAGTAGCTTTCGTAATTCGAGGTTTCGTTCGCTATCGGTTAGATCGCGGCCGCCATGAAACTCCTTGATGGCGTCCTTGAGACTGTCGCCCTTGATGAAGCGCATCGCATAATAGGGACGGCCATCATCGTACTGACCGAGTCCGTATACCGGAACAATTCCCGGATGCTCTAGACCACCGGTAACTTCGGCCTCCAACACGAACCTGCCGCGGCTCTCTATCTCATCCGCAAAGCGACTCTGGATTTCCTTGATCGCCACTTCCCGATTTAGTTCGGTATCTGTGGCAATAAACACTTCACCTAAACCACCTCGAGCATGGGGGCGGACGATCCGATATCGCGACTCTCCGGATGCCCGTTTCTGGATGCCGAGGTTCGCTCGGATCGCGATATCCGAGGAGGCTTCCGTCTCCAGTTCGCGTTCTGTCGAAAACCGCTTCAAGCTGGCTTGGATCGCCGAATCGTCGACTTGCTGTTTTAGACTGACCGTTATACCCGGGACAGAGCTGAAACTGGACAACGCCTTCTGAGCTTGCCCATCATGCAAGCGCAAATAGGCATCGACCATTTGGTTCAATTGATCAAGCTGTTCTCGCGTTAGAAACGACTGTTGAACAAGAATCGTTCCCAAAGATCGCTCATCGGAGCCCGTCCAAGTTTGCATTGCCGCCAGCAATTGCGGTTCGGAGAGTGCGCCAGCCTGCCATGCCAGGATGCCAAATAGCAAATTTCGATCCGCGTCCTGAGTGCGATCGTTGTTATCCCGCGTGCTCATCAGTCAGTCATTTCCTTATCGTCTATCGTAAGTCGCCGAACCGCCCGAACTCTAACGCCAGTCGCCCGAGAGTTGGAACGCGGCCCAAAAGAAAGGCGCCGTCCGGTTCGATACGCTGGTTTGCGGTCTTTCGGTTTGCTGTTTGAGATCCCGCGGCTTGGCACGCTTTGTCACGTCATCGATGCCCATCGCTTGCAGTTCTTTCGGATGTTCCAGCATCCATAACTGGGCGCTACGAAGCGCTTCGATCTTGGATTGCTTCTTGACCCACAAGTTCTCGTAGAAGCGACGCATCAGTTCTTGAGTCGCGACGTCGCTGACTTTCCACTGGCTGGCGACCACGCTGCGAACACCCGATTTATGCAGCACTCGAGTCAGCCCGTAGACGCCTTCACCGGCCGCGACGTCACCCAACCCGGTCTCGCAGGCGCTCAGCGTGACCAGTTCCGTATTGCGAAGGTCGAGGCCGGAGATCTCTTCGGCGGTCAGGATGCCGTCATCACCAACGGGCAATCCATAGTCGTCCTTTTCGGGAGGAACGTTTGCCCCGGCCATCACGATGCCCGTCATCAGCAGCGGATTTCGGTAAGCCACGCTGGATTGTCTCTGCGCGTTGATCGTCGATGTTTCAAACAACGATTGTTCGCGAAGGTTCGTCCCGTAAATCTCCCCGCGCGTGTCGAAGAAGCCGTGAGTCGCCAAGTGAGCGAAGCGTGACTGAGGCAGCAGGCGAGCGAGCGAATGCTCGTCAGCCTGCACACCACGGAGCTCACTGACTGTCCCACGATCACCCCAGAGTCGAGCGATGTTGGTTGCCTCTTTTTCGGTTCCTTCCAAGTAGCCCCAACCGAAGTCGTCTTTGGAACGCATGATCGGACGGCCGGCAGAAGCGATCAACGTCGGCCCACCATTCACCGACGGTTGCGTGGGGCGTTTGTCGTATTCAATGCCACCAACGACCAGCAGTTGCGGACTCTGTTCGATCTCTGTGTCAGTAAGCGCCCCGTACAACTGTTGTCCGGACGAGGCGGTGGACAGAGCGTAATCGTGGATAAGGTACTCGCCTTCGTTACGCCCTGGCAGCGCAGCCCAGGGCAGCCGATGAAGAGCTCCATCTGGAATAAGCACCACCGTGTGAATGCCGTCCAAATGAGGTTCCAGCTTGTCCCAGATCAGCTTGCGAAGCATCTGCTCAGGATCGGCAAGAGTTGCCTTGCTGCCCGCCTCTCCGTCATCGGCCAGCGCAAATTTGGTTCGCCAAGAGGCGATGGCTGATTCGATGGGCTCTGCCGAACCCAAAGGAATCCACTTGGCGGGATTTCCCGTCTTCGAACGGTCGGCACGCAGCACGAACGCATCGTAGACAGGACGAGCCTTCTCCTTTTTCACCGTGCGTGTTTCTGTGGTTCCGTTGCCACGCCGGAAAGAAAGTTCCTTCGCCTCGTGTTCCCAATCGGGCAGCTTGACGAAATCCACTATGGCAACACCATCGGGCACCTGTTCCAACAGATCATCGACTTTTGCATCGCGGACAGACAATTCACGTGCTGTAGCGGCATTGAGAGTGGCGAGACTCTTTTCCAAGGTCTCTTTCCTTGCGCTCGCTTCGGCCAACGCTTGACGATAACCTTTCGCCAGCGAGGGTGGAGGTGTGGCGGAGACTAGCTTTCCCAGCTTGAGTCTTGCGTCGCGGAGTTTGGCGAATGCCTCGCGGGCTGCTGGCGGAGAAGTGGATGAGATCGACTGCCCGACTCGAAGGCGAAGGACCATCCCCTTGGTCCTCCAAACGGCCGCATAAGCCTTGGGTGAATCCCATTTCTGCTGACGCCGCAGGACGGCTAGTTCAATGTCGGCGCGGGGACGATTCTCCCGCATCCAACTGTGGGCCTGTGCCTCCGATAAACTGGGCACCGCCCTAGCCGCCGCGGCAGAGAGCAACCGACGTGATTCTAGAAGCAGCGGCTCGGCGGTGCTGTAGTCGCCCTGCGCTCTGGACAGTCCGGCCAGGTTGTTGAGGAGAGTCGCGTATTCAGGATTTTGGTCGCCGAGGATCTTCTTCTGGATGGCGCGGGCCTGCAGGTACAGCGGCTCCGCTCTGACATACTCCCCCATTGACTCATACAAAGCGGCAAGGCGGCTGAGGTTTGTTGCGTAGTCGGGATGTTCTTCGCCGAGGACCTTCTTCTGGATGTCGCGGGTTTTCAGGTACAGCTGCTCCGCCTTTGCATACTCGCCCATCAGGTTGTACATCGAGGCCAAGTGGCTGATGGTCCGGGCGTAGTCGGGATGTTCTTCGCTGAGGACTTTCTTTCGGATGTCGCGGGCACGAATGTACAGAGGCTCAGCCCGAGCATATTCCCCCATCCAGTCGTATAATCTGGCAAGGTTGTTGAGGCTTAATGCGTAGTCAGGATGTTCTTCGCCGACTTTTTTTCGAATGTCGACGGCCCGCAGATACATTTGCTCTGCTTTGGCTCTCTCACCCATAGCCTTATAAAGCACCCCCAAGTTGTTGACGCTAACTGCGTAGTGAGGATGTTCTTCGCCGAAGACTTTCTTTCGGATGTCGTGGGCATGTATGTAGAACCGCTCGGCGAGAGCATACTGGCCCAGCGAGTAGTGTAGACCGCCCAGGTTGTCGAGGCTCGTTGCGTAGTCTGGGTGTTTTTCGCCGAGGCGTTTTTTCCAGATGTCGCTGGCCTGCAAATACAATGGCCTGGCCCGGGCGTATTCGCCAATCGCTACGTACAGACGGCCTAGGTTATTAAGGCTCCGCGCGTAGTCTGGATGATATTCGCCGAGAACTTCTTTTCGGATGGCGCGGGCCTGCTGGTGCAGCGGCTCCGCCTGGGAATACTTGCCCGTTTCCAAATATAGCACAGCAAGATTGTTCAGGCTTGTTGCGTACTCAGGATGTTTTCCGCCGAGGACTTTCCTCGTGATACGACAAGCCCGCATATGCAGAGTTTCGGCTCGGGAATAATCGCCATTTACGTGGTACATACTCGCGACGTTGCCGAGGCTTGCCGCATAGTTGCAATGTTCTTCGCCGTAGGCTTGCTTACGAAGCTTTAGCACACGTTCCCCAACTTCTGCCGCCTCTGCGAACCTCCCCTTTTGATAGAGTTTCATCAGCTCCCTATCGGCCGTCGTCGCTTCCGTAGCTTGCCGTTGTTGATCGGCAGTCAACGCAGGTGCGGGTGGCACGCTGGCCGTCGTCCATCGTTGAACCTGAGTTGATCCGTCCACAATTTGAACAGAGGAGCCGATCACTGATGCTAAACCGTTTTCCAAATTCGCGCTCATCAGCAGAGACTGATTGGTCGTTACCGTGACCAACCCGTAACGGTATTCGATTGAGAGACTGCGGAGAGCACCTTTTGGTAGTGACATCTCACGCACCACCTCTGCAATCAGTTGTCCGTTCCTTTCTCCCGTATCGACCAATGCAACCGAGCCAGTTGGACCATCTTTGCCATTCAGGGATTTTCGAAACTGCACAAAACAGTTGGTTGCTCCGTCCAACAGGAACCAGATTCTCAGTTCCTGACTTTCGCTACCTGAGCCCCAGCCGTCCTTGCCGAAATCGAGCTCGATCTTGGCCCACGGGCCGCCGTTGATGGCCCGCTTGATGGATGAGCCTTCGCTAAGCGTCAGCGTTCCTGGCTCCCATGCCACGTCACCGTTGATTTCGTAGTCGCCACGGGTGTCTGTGCTGAAGTCGTCATTGAAGACCGCTATGAGTTTCGGTTCTACGGCTTGTTTCGTTTCCTGCGCGGTTGCCAGCGAAACAAGACAGCACGCGATCACAATACTTCGAAGCACTATCCAACCCTTCATCTCTTGACACTCTTTCATTGAATCGTTCGATCACTCAATTGGTTTTTGCCTTGTCCGCGAATGTTGTCCGCGAACCTCGACTTCGAGTGCTACTTCGGTTCGACCGGGAAACTCAGTCCCGAAACACCGCAGTCCGGGTTGTCGGCCTGGATGGCCTTCATCACTCGTTCAAATGGCTTGACGCCACGAAGGTCTCTGGGGGCGGCACGCAATTGCTTCCTCTTTTGCCAAGGCTGGACAGAACCATCCAAAAAGATCCAGCGACCGGTCGATTGCACCGCGTCCGCAAGACGACCGGCAGAGGCTGACCAGTTTCGGAAAGAAGGTAACGGCCGGTTGGACCACACGACGATAAAGATCTGTTGCCCCGCACCGTCACCGAATGCGAAACCCTGCGTCTCGGAGGCCGGGTACCGAAGTTCAGTAATCATGCTCGACTGAGTCTCGTCCAAAGACTCTTCGTACGTCTCAGGATCTGGGTGCGGGTAGCAGAGCTGCACCGCACCGTCGGGATTGATCGCGAACAGGAAACAAAAACCCGGTTGCTCGAATTCCAGTTTGATCTGTAAGGCATCACCTTCGCGAACGGGCCCATTCTCAAACAGCGGGCCGACATACTCAGCGTTGCCCTCACTCGCGATATGCGTGAACGTGGCTCCCGGAAGCACTCTGGCCGATCGTGGCTCTCGTGTGTCCGGCTCTGTTTTCCCATTCGCTTGGCTCGGTGACGTTGACGGGTTGGATGAATGGGTCACCATTTCCGGCAATGGTTGGTCCTTTCGATCCCGTGCGAACCAAATCGTGAAGCAGAGCAGCAATCCGACGCCGATCGCCGCGAGGAGAATCGGCAACCGAGGTGTCTGGGATATTGGCACAGCGGAAGCACGCAGCGCGTTTGCCAGATCCGCGGCAGAACGCCATCGCTCGGATGGTTCCTTTGCGAGTGCTTTCAAGCAGATCGCCTTGAGCTCTTTTGGACTTCCCTCGAGCAACGATGCATCAAATTTGCATTCCGAGGCCAGACGCAGTCCGTCAATCTGATCCTCGAATACATAAGGTCGCTGACCCGTTAGAAGCCGATAGAAGATCGCGCCCAGCGCAAAGACATCGATGCGTTCATCAATCGCCTCGCTGCCCTGGCGAGTGAGTATTCGCTGCGCCTGTTCCGGGGCCATGTAGGCGATGGTCCCGCCATACGTTGTGTTGAGTGAATCTTCTTCGTAGGCGGTACGAGTCGTCGCCAACCCGAAGTCGATGATCTTCGGGGTCTTGTCGGCGGCTCGAATGACGACGTTGGCGGGTTTCAGGTCTTGATGAATAATGCCAACTTCGTGAGCGTGCTGGATCGCATCGGCCATTGTCGCGATCAGGTTCGCGGCTTCGTCGGGCGGCAACGTCGTGTCTTTCACTTGTTCCGCCAAATTCCGCCCTTCGATGTACTCCATGACCAGGTAGGGACAGCCGTCTTGAAACTGCAGGTCGAATACCTGTGCAAGATTCGGATGTGACAGCGTTGCGAGTGCGCGGCCCTCATCCAGAACGGCCCTTTGGTTTTCTTTGTCGAGCTGATTCTTGCTGACTTTGATCACCACTTGGCGATTCAAGTGCGGATGATCCGCTCGATAAACGGCGCCTTGGCCGTGAATGGCAAGGAGGTTCAGGATGCGATAGTCACCAATCCGCTCCGGGTGCTCGCATTCCCGAGTCTCATTTTCACCGACAAAAGTTGACTCGAGCGGTTGAGTCAGATCGATTGTAATTTCCTCGCCCGACGCGCTGACCTGGGGCTCGAGGAAGGAATCCTCCGCTGAATTCAGCTCCTGATCGCACTGCAGCATTGCAAGCAGCTGAGTTCGCTGGCCTTCTGGCAATTCCGCCACCAGGTTGTCCCATTCGGAGGGATCTCGACCGGAGCACTCGTGGAAAATCTCGTCGAGGCGGTTCTCATTGACCATCCAATCACCGTTCATTTCTGCTTAGGTAGCTGCCCCGCATCGCTCGATGCAGGGTGCATCATAACCCACCCAATGGTGGTGCTGTACCTATTTGCGCAATCGACACGTGTGAGGGTGCACGTTTTTCATCTGGAAATGCGAAAAACGCGAATTCAGCCTTCGGATGACAGATGAGCCTTTAGATAAGCCCTGGCAAATCGCCAGTCTCGTTTGATCGTGTCGAGAGATAGATCAAGGACTTCAGCCGATTCCTGCAATGTCAACGCACCCCAAAATTTCAGATGGGCTACTTTCGCGGCTCGCGGATTTTCTCCCCGGAGTGAGTCCAACGCCTGCTCCAAATCGAGAATGTCGCCATCACATGCCCGCTCATACCGCTGGAGCATGTCGCTGAGTATCTGATTGTCATCGCCCGATCGCTTCAATGCGTTTCGTTTACGAGCGTAGTCGACGAGGACGCGTTGGATGGCCTGATTGACTGATGCAAAGAGGTGCCGGCGGTTCTGATGAGACACTCGAAAGCCGCTGCCGCGGATCCGCAGGCAAGCTTCGTTGACGATGGCAGTGGTCTGAAGCAAATTGCGATCACCAGTGGAGAGCTTCTTCTGACGGACCAGTTGTCGGATGTGCCCGTAGACTTGTCCAAAGAGTTCCTCCACGGCCGCGTCGTCACCGGAGTCAATCCGGCTCAACAACAGAGTCACAGTCTGCGGGGTGCTAGTTTCTTCTCGTCGCGTCATGGCAGCATGACAAAGAGTGGCTGGTGTTCTGGACGTGAGCGTCCGCAAGCGTTCGTTCACGTCCTCACTATCGCGGCTCTTATTGTAGTGTCAAATGACTCGCGAGCGTCAATCAGACCCATGCATCGCAACTCACCATCGCGAATGATCATCGCGCGAGAGACTTCGCTCGGCGGACCATTTCGAGAAACTCCGTTCGGTAGCCGGACGTGTCTTCGCTGGCACCTTGTTTGGCGAGGTCTTCCATCATGTTGAAAGTCGCGTTGCCTTTGTGCTCCGAGTTTCGCAGCAGCATCCCGAATCCGGCAACCGCGGCGGCAAACTGAAAGTCACGACCGGCATCTTGCAGTGCTTGCTCATCGTCACGAACCGGAATCGTGATCAATTGACTTTTGTCCGCTTCGGGTTGCTTGTACCGCAGTTTGAGCGTGAGCAACTCGCCGCCGGTCGCTTCTTCACTCAGCTGAACCGGCTTTTGATAACGCAAAGGTTCGACGTCGGGTGTCGCCAAGGTACTCTCGGAGGGAGAGTCCTCGGAATCGGCTTCGGCGTCATCGCTCACCGCCTGCTTCTTGGCTGGAACGATCTCGTAAAGCGCGGTTACTCGGTGGCCGGCGCCGATCTCGCCCGCGTCGACGGAATCGTTCTTAAAGTCTTCTGCGGCCAGCATTCGGTTCGCGTAACCGATCAACCGATACGAGCTGACTTCCGCCGGATTGAACTCGATCTGAATCTTGACGTCTTTCGCGATCGTTACCAGCGTCGACTGCATTTGATCGACAAACACACGGCGTGCTTCGTCTTCCGTGTCGACGAAGCCGTAGTTGCCGTTTGCCTTGTTGCTGATCTGCTCCATCATCGCATCGTTGTGATTCCCGGTGCCGAAGCCCAAGACCGATAGGAAGATATTGTCCTTGGCATTTCGTTCGGCCAGGCGAACCAGTTCGTCTGTTCCCGTCACACCGACGTTAAAGTCACCGTCGCTGCAGAGGATCACGCGGTTCGTTCCGCCGGGAATGAAGTGGTCACGGGCGACGTCATACGCCAATTGAATTCCCTGGCCGCCGTTGGTCGATCCACCGGCACGCAGTTGATTGAGCGAGTCATAGATCTTCTTCTTGCGATCACCTGACGTGGCATCCAGCACCAAACCGGCGGCTCCGGCGTAAACCACGATCGCGACCGAGTCATTTTCGCCGAGTTGATTGACCAGCATTCGCATTCCGTCGACCACCAGCGGCAATTTGTTCGGCTGGTTCATGGACCCCGACACATCCAACAAGAAAACCAAGTTGCTCGCCGGTCGTTCTTGATCAATGACTTTGCCTTGGATTCCAATACGAGCCAAGCGGTGATCGGGGTTCCACGGACAAGACGCGACCTCCATGGCGGCGGCAAACGGGTGATCGTCACGCGGCGGCGCGTAATCGTAGCTGAAGTAGTTGATCATCTCTTCGATGCGGACGGCATCGGGATTCGGCAGCCGATTGAACTGCATCAGATCCATCCGAATCTTTGTATAGGACGCCGTGTCGACATCGATGGAGAACGTCGAGAGCGGGGCGCGGACGACAGACTCGAAGTCGTTATCGACGATCGGTGCGTAACGATCGAGGTTGCTTCCGCCGCGCCGCCGCCCGGTTTGACTCAAAATGGGAACACCATTGATCGATTGAGGTGATTCCGGCCTGGGCTCGAGTTCCACGAATCCGACATCGCGGCCGCGCCGGGCCACCTTGGCTTCGGCAACACCACCACCTCCGCCGCCGCCCATGCCGCCACCGCCCATGCCCATCCCCATGCCACCCATTCCCCCAGCGAAAGCGTCTTCCGTTTCCATCCCCATCATGTCGCCCTTCTCCATACCGCCGCCCACACCAAAGTCTCCTTCCATACCTCCCATGATGCCCATCATGTCACCGTCCTGTTCAGCCGGTGCTCCCGGAGCAGGCGCGAAATCCATTTCCATGCCATAGCCCCCCGCCCCACCATCAAAGCCCATTCCCCCCATCGCACCAATCTCCGCCGCGGGAGCGCCGGCGGATGATCCGGCACTTGGTCTGGGTTGCGTGGGCGTCGCTTTGGTCGCGACACTCAATTCTCGCGACGACGATTGAAGTGCCGATGCAGGTACCGGAGCACTTTGAGGCGGAGTAATCGTTTGCTGCTTTCTCATTGCACGCCCGCCCGATGCGACCGACTCATTCTTCGCTTGCGATCCAGACGGGAACTCGAGCGACCTCATCTGCGACTCGGTGCGGCTTACCGACGATTGCTTCTCCG
Source organism: Planctomycetota bacterium (assembly GCA_039821235.1). Taxonomy (GTDB): domain Bacteria; phylum Planctomycetota; class Planctomycetia; order Pirellulales; family Pirellulaceae; genus Stieleria. The sequence continues at coordinate 133 of JBCBOO010000015.1, read as the reverse complement.
TGATTGCCACTTCTAACGAAGACACGGATTCGGATTCTGGTGCGGAAACGGAATCCACCGCGGCGTACTCGTCCTCCATATCAACCTCCTCCGAGTACTCGCCCTCCGCCGCTATCTCGTCGGTGGACTCGTC
>JBCBOO010000159.1:0-14914 GCA_039821235.1 Planctomycetota bacterium | reverse complement strand
AGTTTTTTATGAGTCCGGTTTTGCTTATCAGCAGAAAGGCGACGACACGGCCGCGGTCAAGTATTTCAAGCAAGTCGCGGAGAACTACCGGCGCCGCGAAGTCGGTGCTCGCGCCCGTTTCATGATGGGCGAAATCTTTTTCGGCAAAAAGCAATTCGACAAGGCAATCCCCGAATTCCAAAGTGTGATGTTCGGTTTCGGAGGCGAACAGGCTCCCGAACCGATCAAGAACTGGCAGGCAAAAAGTGGTTTCGAAGCCGGTCGATGCAGCGAACTGTTGATGCAGTCGGCCAAGACAACGGATGCCAAGAACCGGGCAAAGACGTTTGCCAAACAGTTTTATCAGTATGTCGTCCAGAAACACCCGAAACACGAGTTGGCGTCGAAGGCGACCGAGCGACTTCGTTCACTCTAAAGCCGCCCACGCTCAAACCACTCTCCTTACCAACCAACGCGGAGCGGAACCATCGCCCCCATGAGTGCCCTCGAGTCCCGACGATCCGCCCGCCGCGCCACCGCAAGGCTGGCGTTGCTCTGCATGTTGTTTTTTGCCTTCGCCGCCGCGTGGTGGATTCCGCAGCCGGCTTCGGCACAGGAGGATTTACCTGGCGGTGACGCAGCTGAAATCGATCCCGCGGCAATTCAGTCCATCATGAATGCCGGCGAAGCGGCCGAGGAGGCGACCCCGCCCGATAAACCGACCGGCATCGACATGCTTTCGCTCATCACAAGCGGCGGTCGATTTATGATTCCGATCGGGTTGATGAGCGTGCTGGTCGTCACGCTTGCCGCCGAACGGATGCTCAGCCTGCGCCGAGCGAAGATCATTCCCAGACGTTTGGTTCGCGAGCTCAAACGGGTCTCCGAACCGATCGAGCACTTTGATCCCGAAGAGGCGTATCAAGCTTGCCTTCAATACCCCTCACCAACCTCAAGCGTGATCTCCGCGATGATCCTTCGAACCGGACAGCCGCTCGGCGATGTCGAACGGGTAGCCACCGAGACGATCGGTCGCGAGGCGGATCGTTACGCATCCCCGGTCCGATGGCTTTCACTCGCCGCCGCCGCGACTCCGCTGATGGGACTTCTCGGAACCGTGTGGGGAATGATCGTTGCCTTCCACGAGTCCACCACGCTGACCGCCGAACGTTCGCGGAGCGAGCAACTCTCCGAAGGGATCTACACCGCGCTGGTGACAACGATGGCCGGTCTGGCGGTCGCGATTCCGGCCGCGATCTTTGCACAGTTCCTTGAAAACCGCATTTCAAAGTTGTTTCATCAAATGGAACAGCTCGCATTCGAATTGGCGCCGGGTTTGGCGAGGTTTGCTGGAGAGAGACGCATGCGGAGCGACGGCGTCTTGGTGAAGATCGATGGAAACGAATTGGGTCGCTCGACCCGTGAGCCGACCGCACCGATACCGCCGCCTCCGGATCAAGTCGCACCAAAGAGTCCGCCGAAAGGCAAGAAAGCCGCGAAGGTGAGCTGAGATGGCCGTCACAATCAAACGCTCCAGCGTTGCGGGAACACTCAGCCTGACCCCGCTGATCGACGTCGTGTTCCTGCTGCTCATCTTCTTCCTCGTGACCAGCGAGTTTGAAGAGGAGGAGCGACGTCTGGACATTGTGCTGCCGACGGCCACCAGCGCCGTCCCAATGATCGGCAAGCCACGCGAGATCGTGATCGATATCGATGAGAAGGGTTCCGTCTATTTGCGCGGCGAAGAAACCACGATGGATGAACTCGAAAAGTTGCTCAAGGCCAGCGTGGCTTCCAATCCGACCAACCAGTCCGCCGTGATCCGTGCCGACCGGCAGGCCACCTTTCAGCCGGTCGTTAACGTCATGGATGTTTGCAATCGATGTGGCATCGCAGACTACTCCGTCACCACTCAGGAAGGACCCGAATAATTGAGATCGGACTATCCCTCACCACCGCCGCGCGTTAACGATCCCTCGACGCCGATTGATTCAGGTCGGATGTGGCCGCTGGATCTTTCAGCGCTTGCGTTAGGTGGACTCGTTCTTTTCTTGGTCGTCAACCAATTCGGCTTCGACGACCCGCGGTTGATGTACAACGCCAAGACCTACTTGATCGCGGTGCCATGCATCTCGCTGGTTCTCGCGTTGGTGTTGCGGCAGCTGACCAGCCGCTTCCTGCAGAAATCGATCCAGCTCGGGTTTCTCTTCAGCGTTTGCGTCCACCTTTTGTTATTGATCGTCGCAGTCAATTACGTCGTTTTTTCGGCGTTTCTACCGGTGGCCAGCAAAGGGGAACAGCGTGAGCGAACGCCGATCCGAAAAACCGTTCCGGAACACCTGTTCCAAGCCCGCGAAGAATCCAAAGAGACTCCCGACTGGTCCAAGCCCGTGGATGCCGAAAGCACCTCGCGTGTGATCCCCAAGGAGCAACGTCGATTGCCGCCGGTCGAACAAACGCGTCCCAGGCTGGAGGTGCCCAAACCGAAGCAGTTTGAGAACCAGCCGATGGAACAGGCGTTGATGGAGAGACGGGAGACAAGTGAATCGCAGCCCATGCCCGCCGACGATCCTGGCAAGCTGGCTCGAAAGTCCACGCAACAACCTGCCCCCGAGCCCAGCCGACCGGTGGAAATCCCCGATGCGTCGCAGGCGCCGTCGGAACTGACTCAACCCGCCGAGGCCAATCCGTCGGAACGCCAGATCGCCGAGCGTCCGACACCGGCACAACGTCCGGCCACCGAAGCCTCCAAACTCGCGGCCGCCGAATCGCAGTTGGCAGCGGCGGCACCAGAAATGGTCTCGCCCAACCCCATGACCATGGCACCGAGCGCCAGTTCACAGAGCCCAACCAATGATCTGCCAAAGATCGGTGATGCAGGACTGAGCCGAGCTCGGCGTGCACCCACGCTTTCTCGCCCCGCAGCCATCGCCGGTTCCGCTCCCGCGCCGGTAACGGTCGCAGTCGCGCGGGAGAGCAGCGAAGCCTCGCGGATGCTGTCACCGATCGAAGTCCCGACGCAACGATCCGGTGATACCACGGGCGCCCAAATCGCAAATGGCCGCGCACCGAGCTACATGGCAGATTCTCCTCGCCCGACGCCGACCGGCGGCACACAACTCTCGCGCAACGCGTTGCTCGCGGCAGCAGGTGCGCCCCGCGTCAATGCGGGCCAAGCCGCACGGGCTCCGGGACGATCGAAACGAATCAACACCACCAGTGGCGCCTCACCCGTCGGCTCGATCAATCCCAGCGAAGCCCTTCCTGCAAACGCAACCGGAGGCTTGGGTGATTCAACCGCCTCCGATGAAGTCGCCGATCGATTGGCAGACTCACAGCCTGCCGAGCGCACGACGGACTCCGGTTCCGGCGCTCCTGAGATCGCGATGGCTTCGCCGGGTGCCCGCCCGATGGAATTGGACGTGATGGCTGATGTCGGACCGGTCGGTCTGAGCCGTGTGCCGAGCCAGTCTGCGGGACTGATGCCGAGCGAGATGATGCCCAAGATCGCAGCGTTGGACTTGCCACGACTTGCGCGTCCGAAACGCCAAGTGGGAAGCCCAGCGACACCGGCGGGAACGAAGATTGCGGCCGTCGAGTCATTCTCGCGTCGCGTCATGCGAACCAGTGGCGGCGCGTCTTCCTCCGCACCCGGCCGGGGTGGTCCGGCGACTGAAGAAGCGATCGAACTTGGTTTGGCTTACCTCGCCAGTATCCAAAACGAGAACGGCAGTTGGTCGCTGCAAGGTCATGGTGACCGCGTGCTGCTGAGAAGCGACACGGCAGCGACGGGACTTTGCCTGCTGGCGTTTCAAGGTGCGGGCTACACACACAAACAACATCAATACGCGCCCACCGTGAGCAAGGGGCTGAAGTTCCTTTTGGATAACCAACGCACCAGTGGCAACTTGTATCGCAGCGAGAATCCGACGAGCGACCGCAACGTGATGTTCTACAGTCACGGCATCGCGGCACTTGCCCTGTGCGAAGCCTACGGCATGACGCAGGACCCGGAGTTACGGCCGGCCGCCCAGCAGTGCCTGGACTACATCATGGCGACACAGCATCGCAAGCGCGGTGGATGGCGATACACACCCCAGGTGAGCAGCGACACGAGCGTTACCGGCTGGATGATGATGGCACTCAAGAGCGGCGATCTTTCTGGCCTCCAAGTTTCGCAAGACGCGTACGACGGCATCGACCGTTGGTTGACGCTCTCCAGTCAACAGGGCGAACGCCTGGATCGCTACAGCTACAACCCGTTTGCACCCGACACGCCACAACAAAGGCACGGCAAGCTGGCGACGCCCACGATGACGGCCGTTGGAATGCTGATGCGGATGTACAACGGATGGAAACGGGACAAGCCCGAAATGCGATCCGCGGCCGAGTACCTCCTGCGCAGCCCTCCCCAATTAGGCGACCGACGACGTCCGAGACGCGACGGTTACTACTGGTATTACGCGACCCAATTCATGTTCCACATGGGAGGTGATTACTGGGAGCGCTGGAACGAGTACCTGAATCCGTTGTTATTGCAGACGCAAATCAAGACTGGTCCGGAAGCGGGTTCGTGGGATCCCGAGCTTCCGGTGCGTGACCGCTGGAGTGCCCACGCGGGTCGCGTGTATGTCACAACGATGAACCTATTGAATCTCGAAGTCTATTACCGACACCTCCCGATCTACGAAGAAACCGCCGGAGAACCCTGAGCAACCGTAGGACCAGGCTTCCAGCCTGTCCCGCCCCACAAAACCGTAGGACCAGGCTTCCAGCCTGTCCCACCCAACAAAACCGTAGGACCAGGCTTCCAGCCTGTCCCGCCCAACAAAACCGTAGGATCAGGCTTCCAGCTTGTCCCATGCACCAGGTCCCGGACAGGCTGGAAGCCTGATCCTACGAGGAGTCGATGCGATGCCAACGCACAACCAGTCGGGTGTCTTTCGAAGACGGCACCTTCCTCACTGGGATGTGGAAGGACACGCTTATTTCATCACAGGCTGTCTTCACGGCAGCATTCCTGCCCTGGGACTCCAGCGTATCCGGCAGTACCGAAGGGAGCTGGAAAGGCAAAAAAGGCCGTCCCGGTTTTCACCGGAGGAATGGCTTGATGAGATTGAAAAACGGGTCTTTGTATTCACCGACCAATTGTTAGATCAGAAAAGTCCTGTAAGTCACCTTCGCGACGACCTCCAAGCCGAAGTGGTTCAGAACGCGTTTCTTCACTTTGCGGGAACGCGGTACAAACTCTTTGCATTCGTTGTCATGCCAAGTCACCATCACTGGGTCTGTCTTCCGGATGCAAAATGGAGCATTGATGTGACGCGAGGACAGACCAACAGAACTCCGAGAGAGATTATCTCACACAGCATTCAGAGCTACACGAGCAACCGATGCAATTTCATTCGTGGGTCATCGGGGAAATACTGGCAAGACGAGACTTTCGATCACTGGATCCGCGATGAGAATCAACTGATTCGAGTGATCGACTACATCGAAGACAACCCAGTCGTTGCCGGATTAACGAGGTTGCCAGAGGAATACCGTTGGTCATCCGCCGCATTTCGAAAGCTTCATGGCATCCCCAAAGGATCGCCACTCAACCATCCACCTGCTCCGTAGGACCAGGCTTCCAGCCTGTCCCGCCCAACAAAACCGTAGGACCAGGCTTCCAGCCTGTCCCATGCAACAGGTCCCGGACAGGCTGGAAGCCTGATCCTACGGTTTGGGACGCTTCCCAGCTTGGGATGATACGGTGTTGGTTACTTGCACCGCCCCCTTCCTTCGGAATTCTCCCATGCACGCGTCGCTCCACTGTTTGATCGGATTGTTTCTGGCCAGTGTCGTTTTCTCCGCCAGTGGTGCACACGCCGGCGAATCTGATGCGACGTACTCGGAGGCGACTTCAATCGAAATCAAGGCGTCCAATCCAATCCTGCATGGGTTGGAAATCCAATCGATGGTCGACGAAAAACGCCACTACCTGATGCTCAGTGGACCGGATTGTTTTTCGATGCCAAAGACGGCGACCGATCAGGGTCCGACCAGTTACCTCAGCTGGTACCGGGTGCGAAAGCCCGACTGGGAATCCAAGAAAGAAGTGTCTTTGGCGACGACGGATCAAGATCGTGTTCAAGCGTTCCGGCTTGGCAAACCGCGTTTCTTTCTGATGCCCGCGCAGGTGCTCGCCACCGGTCGCCCGCAGGACGTCCCCGAACGTCTGAACCACTTCTTGGTGTTTGAAACGGTGACGGAATCCGACCAGCCCGCCAGCTTGATCGGCGTCCCGGCTGCGGAATGGCATCATGACGAGCAGTTCCCCATCAAATCGAAAGACAGCTGGTTGATCATCACGCCCGAGACAGGCGGTGCGAGTGAAAAAGACTCACTATCGATGCTGGATCAATTCGGATTAAATAAGTTGTCGTTGGGGAAACAAAGCTATCGAGTGAAACTCGCTCGACCGATTTCGAATTGATGGAATGGCATGCACGACACGGATTCTGGTCCACCGACGCTGACGCTCCAAATCGTGCTTCCGGCCCGACTCGCGTCGTCACGGCTGTCTGAGAAGTTGCTGCGTCGTGTGAACGGTCGAAGCATCCTTTGGCATACCTACCAAGCGGCCGGACGAGCCTCGTGTTGCGACTCGCCGCCGTTGGTCGCTGTGGACGACATGCGTTTGGCGGACGAGGTGGATTCATTTGGCGGTCGATGGGTCATGACCCCGGCGGACTGTGCCTCTGGCACCGATCGCATTGCCTTTGTTGCCGACCAGCACCCGGAGGTCGACATCTGGATCAATGTTCAAAGCGATGAACCCGAAATTGATCCCGCGGCGATCGATGCGGTGGCCGCCGCGATACGGAGCGATCCGTCGGTGGATCTCTCGACGGCAGGAACGCCGATTCGCAGTGTGGATGCTTTGGACGATCCTTCCATTGTCAAAATCGTCTGGTCTGCGATCACGGCCGAGCGGGGTCGAGCGATCTATTTCAGCCGCTCCCGAGTCCCCTTCGACCGCGACGGCGACGCGGCAACCTGGCTGACTGCCGAGCCACCGGTCTTTTGGCACCATCTTGGACTTTACGGTTACCGCCGCGACTTTCTGGCGTGGTTCGCCGCAACCGAGCCGAGCCCACTCGAGAAGCTTGAAAAACTCGAACAACTTCGAGCGATTGAAGCGGGGAAACGAATCCACGTGGCACGTGTCCCGTCCGCTCAGCCGGGCATTGACACCGAAGCCGACTTGGCAGCGTTCCGGAAGCGCCGGGAAGACGCGGAAACGCGCACGAAATAGAACGCCGTGAAGGGGAGTCGCATCACAGGCCCGGAAACCGCAGAATTCCACGTGTCAGGCATGCTTGTTTGCCATTCCGACTGTTCGCCATGGATGCTTCCGTGAATCACCGCAGCTTGTACATTGGAACCAGCGGCAATGCGACCGGCAAACGGATGGTCGCACTCGGATTGATGGAACTCGCATCGCGACGTTTTGATCGCGTCGCGTTTTTTCGGCCCGTCGTTCGTGTCTCGCCGGATCACGACCAAAGTATTCGGATGATGCGAGCGCGATACGGGTTATCCCATTCGCCGCAATCCATGATGGGCGTCACTCGAACGGAAGCCCGTCGGTTACTCGCCGAGGATCGCTACAGCAGTCTCGTTCAGCGTATCCAGGAACGGTTCAAAGCACTCGAGTCCGTCGCCGACTTTGTCGTCGTCGAAGGAACCAGCTATCAAGGCTTGGCACCGGAACTCGAGTTTGAACTCAATGCAGACATTGCCGTCAACCTTGGCAGTCGCATCCTCGCGGTTTACGCAATGGGTTCACGCTCGGTTGAAGACTGCGTGCAGTCCGTTCGAATTGGCAACGATGGTTTCTTAGACCACGGTGGTTCGCTGGTGGCGACCATCATCAACCAGATACCAGACATTCGCGCCCCGTCACTCTACGACGCTTGCACAGAAGCCAAATTGGATGCGCATGCGCCCGTTTACTTCCTGCCGGAAGAACCTCTGCTGCGTCAACCGACGATTCGTGAAATCCAAAAAGGACTGTCCGCAAAACTCTACTCCGGCGACGATGCCAGCTTGGATCGCGAAGTGTCCCGACGAAAAGTCGCGGCGATGCAGTTACCGAGCTTTCTGGAACGATTGACCAATGCGAGCTTGGTCATGACGCCGGGTGATCGGTCCGACATCATCGTGGGCTGCCTGCTCGCCAATTCACAAGCCGACGTGGCATCGCCGGCCGGAATGGTGTTGACCGGAGGAATTTTGCCTCCGCCGTCCGTCTGCCGCTTGATCAAAAACAGTGGTTCGCTTCCGATCTTGACCGTGGACGATGACACCTACACGGTGGCAGCCAAGGCGGCGGAAGTCCGCGCCGAAATCGGCGAACACTCTCCACGAAAGATTGAGTCCGCACTGGGATTGTTCGAACGCTACATCGATGCGGATGCCCTGGCGAATCGGTTGAAGGCCCCCGCGCCGCAGCGCGTCACGCCGATGTTATTCGAGCATTCGCTGATCGAGCGTGCTCGGCAAAAACGGGTCAAGATCGTCTTGCCCGAATCGACCGAGCCGAGAATCTTGCAAGCCGTCGATGTGCTGCTCCGACGCGATGTCGCCGATTTGATTTTGCTTGGTGAAGCAGCAGAAATCGCTGCGGCGGCGGCCAGAGCCGGCGTGACACTGCCGGACAAGGGTCTTGAAATCGTCAACCCGTTGACCAGCCCCCTGGCGGAACCTTTTGCCGCCGAATACTTGCGTCTCCGCGAGCATCGCGGCGTCACCATCGATGTCGCTCGTGACCGCATGTTGGACGTCACCTACTTCGGAACCATGATGGTTCACCAAGGCTTGGCGGGAGGTCTCGTGTCCGGTTCGATTCACACGACCGCCAATACCATTCGTCCCGCCTTCGAGTTCATCAAGACACGTGAAAACGTTGATGTCGTCAGCAGTGTGTTCTTGATGTGTTTAAAGGACGGCGTGTTGGTCTACGGGGACTGCGCGGTCATTCCCAACCCGACCGATGAACAGCTTTGCGAAATCGCCATCAGCAGTGCGGAAACGGCGCTGCAGTTCGGCATTGAACCACGCGTTGCGATGCTTTCCTATTCGACGGGTGAAAGCGGACAGGGCGCCGATGTCGACAAAGTCCGCCGGGCGACCAAACTCGTGCGCGAGCGCCGACCAAGGCTGCTGGTGGAAGGCCCCCTACAGTACGACGCCGCAATCGATCCCAGCGTTGCAGCGACGAAGATGCCACACAGTCAGGTCGCTGGCAAAGCAACGGTGCTGATCTTCCCGGACCTCAATACGGGCAACAACCTCTACAAGGCAGTGCAACGTTCCGCGGGCGCCACTGCGATCGGCCCGGTGTTGCAGGGATTGAACCGGCCCGTCAATGACCTCTCGCGCGGATGCACTGTCACGGACATCGTCAACACGGTTGCCATCACGGCGATCCAAGCCCAATCGGCGAACTCATGACCGTACTCGTATTCAATGTCGGCAGCACCACGCTCAAGTACGCTTTGGTCGACCTTGCCAAGCGCGAGCAACGTCGTGGCGGACTGATCGATCGGATTGGACAAGCGGAGGGGAACGCTTGCGATCACGTGACCGCGGCCCGGAACATTCTTGAAGACGTCGGCCTGCAGTCCGTGGAAGCGATCGGACATCGCATCGTGCAAGGCGGGGATCAATTCCATGCCCCTGCGCTCGTCGATCCATCGGTTCTCACGCGGCTTCGAAAACTCGACTCACTCGCGCCGCTGCACAACCCGCCGGCGCGTGCCGTTGTCGAAGGTCTCGTAGCCACCGGTGTGCCGCAAACACTCGTGTTCGATACCGCTTACTATGCGACGCTCAAACCGGTGGCCTATCGCTACGCGGTGCCGGCCAGTTGGTACCACGAGCACGGCGTCCGTCGCTACGGTTTTCATGGAACCTCCCATCAATACGTGACCGACCAAGCGATCCACTACCTCCTCACGCTGGACTCGGGCAAGAAGAAACCCCTTCGTCTCATTTCGTTGCATCTCGGTGGCGGTGCGAGCGTGACCGCATCCATCGACGGCGTCGCCGTGGAGACCTCTATGGGGATGACGCCGCTGCAAGGTCTCGTGATGGCCACACGGAGTGGCGACTTGGACCCGGCCGTGATTTTCCACATGATGCGTTCCGCGAAAATGACGGCCGACGAAGTCGATGAGGCGTTGAATAAGCAGAGCGGACTTCGAGGCCTTTGCGGCGATAGTGACATGAGAAACATTCTCACTCGCTTGGGTCATGGAGACCAGGATGCGACGCTGGCCGTTGAGCTTTTCGTGAGACGGGTTCAGCAGTTTATCGGCAGCTTCACCGCTACCTTGGGTGGGCTTGATGGGCTCATTTTTACGGCCGGTATCGGCGAGCACTCTCCAGAAATACGCTCGCGAATTTGTGAGAAGCTCGGGTTTCTCGGGATCGAAATAGACGAGAACCTGAATCAGTCGACCGTTGATGGAGTCCTCGACATTAGTCGCCATCCTTCCAAGAGCCGCACGCTGGTGGTCACCACGGATGAGGAGTACGCGATCGCCAAGCAAGTGATCGTCTGAGGATTTTAGGCCGAACCGGGTCGAGCGACGCACCGAGTCGGATCGAGACACTTACGGTGCACGGCACCACCAAACCCCCACGCAGGGGCATGCGGCTAACCGTCTACAAACGTGCTTGTCAAGACGGAATGCCATTCTCGCGGCCCCCCAGAGCGTCTATACTACGGGGGCGGCGTGTCCCGCCACGTCGCCTTATCAAGACCGCATTGCAGCGATGAACGCGTGCAAGTCCAAGCCTGGAAGAGATGCCATATGCAAGTGAAGCTCAAGGTAATGACGGGGAGTCATGAGGGGACCGAGATTCCCGTCGCCGGAGACAAGTTCCTGATCGGACGAAGCGAATCCTGCCAGCTCCGGCCCAAGAGCGATTCAATCAGTCGGAAGCACTGTATTTTGGTCATCCGCGAAGGACGTGTCTTGATACAAGACCTCAAGAGTCGCAACGGGACCTTCGTCAATGAGAAGCGTCTTCCCGGTGATCGCGCCAAGATTCTTAGCGGCGGAGATGTGCTCAAGCTCGGCAAGTTGCAATTCGAATTGGTGATCGAACACGGACTTTCGGGTAACAAGAAACCTCAGGTCCAAGGCGTGGGCGACGCTGCCGATCGAACCGTGCAAAGCGGAGACAGCCGCTTCGAAGAAGTCGATGTGACGAGTTGGTTGGACGAAGCCGACCAGATCGATCGCGTTCGCAAGCTCTCCGATCCGGACACGCGTCAGTTTCGTGTCGAAGATCTCCAGAAGGCAGAAGAAGAAAGTGCTGTCGTCGATGGCGAATCCGACAGCACCGAACTGTCGGTCAACGACAGCTCACTGGTCGAGCGACTCCGGGAACAGAAAAAACAAAAGAAAGGGAAACTTCCCGAGGGCTTGCTCAAGTCCAAGAAGGAAAGTTCCAAAGCTGCCGCGGACGATGCGTTGAAACGTTTCTTTAGCGGGCGTTAGAGAAAACTTGCTGAACCATTTGGCAAGAAATCGGCGGCTCGAACGAATCAGATCCCTTACCGAATCACTCTTCCGACGGAGTATCGATGGGCAACTCGAACCGCACCCCCGAACCGTCTGAAACGGGCGTCGCGCTCGCTCTTCGAGCGTTACGGCAAGACCGCGGTGCCGCGACGGCACTCGTGGCTCGCTACCAACCGTTCATCTACCGCATTTGCTTCGGGATTTTGCGTCATCGCGAAGATGCGGAGGACGCGACACAAGACACGCTCAGCCGTGTCGTAAAGTATCTGGATCGATGGGATCCGCGACGCCCGTTGGAACCCTGGATCGCGACCGTCGCTGGCAATCGATCACGATCCAAACTCGCGCGACGAAAGTCATTCGCACCGCTCGCCAGCGTCGCCGAACCCGCTTCACTGGAAACGACCGAAGGTCAGTCCGCCGATGCCATTCGCGAAGAAATGGAGTTGGCACTTCTCAAGTTACCGCCAAGACAGCGAAAGGCATTCGAGTCGTTTCACAAGGAGTCGCTGCCGTACGCCGAGATCGCGAGCCGAATGGATTGTCCAGTAGGCACCGTCAAGACACTGGTTCATCGAGCCCGCAAACGCTTGATCGATGAACTCGCACATCGCGAAGTCGTAGCGACGCGTCGGAGGATTGAATCATGAACTGTGAACAATTCCATTCGCGCGTTAACGAATTGCTGGACGAACGAGAATCTCTTCAAAGCGACGCCGCCCTCGTGGAGCATGCCGAGGAGTGTCGCCAATGCTCCCAGACACTAAGCACCTGGTCCGAAATTGATTCGCTCTGCGAAATCGCCCAGCCACCTCGTCTGCCAAGTCTCTGGCATTCCCAGCCGCGCTCGCTGCTGGCCGCCGCGGCGATCGTTCTCATCGCAGTCACTCTGGCGGTCGGCTGGGGAAACGATCCCAACGAAACCCGGACGATGGCCCAGTTGAGTGCGGACCAAACCGAGTCCATTGCTGAACCTATCGTTCGTTCCGCCGGCTCATCGACCGCGATCGTCGATGAGACTGTGGCCAGAAACGCAGCCCCTGATTCCGCAAGAGTCATTCCGGCGACTTGGTGGAAGTCGGTCCCGCATGAAGACTGGGTTGCGGAAGCGATGCCGAGCGTTCAGTGGGTCGGCGATGGCGTGCGTCCCATTAGTCGCTCAATGAGACGTGTGATCGCGATTCTGATGAACCCCACGGCACGGACCGGCTCGAGCCAAACCGATGGCTCACCACTGGGTGATCCCGTCGATGGCTCGATCGAAGCCAACTCGCGTCGGGAACAAACCTCGCGTCACAATCTATCCTTCGCGATTTGTGCCGTCGTTTGAACGCAAGGGCGGTTTCCAGGCTCAAGCCGTGCTGCCCTGGAAACCCAAAGCATTCGCACGCGAAGAACCGATTCGGAAACCACGTTCAGATGCTTCGCATTATCTCTTCCACCCTGAAGGCCGCTGCGGCTCGCCTGCCCATCCGAACCGCGATCCATTTGCTGATCGTCAGCATTTTCGTGGCCGCAGCACCGCAACACCTGGTCGCCGATCAGCTCGTGGTCCTTAAGAGCGGTTTGACGCTCCAGGGCTTCCTTGTTGATCTACCTTCGTTGGACAAGACGCCACTGGCCAATGGCGGACAAGGTGCCGGGCGGCCGATCTTACTCGTCGATGATGGTCTCAAGCGGACCTACGTTCACAGACGAGGCATGGTGGCCAAGCCGCCTGCGGAAGTGCGTGGATTCCAAAAGACGATCGAGTTCAGCCAGGACACACCACTCGGTGGCAGCGAAATCCAGATCATCGGGGACATTCTTTCCGTCTCCGATTTCAATACCTACGGGCAACGAACCATCACCGTTCGTGGTGCCAAAGGTGAGGTGCTCAGCATCGTTCAGGGAATCACCGAAATCAACGCGCGGTACGCGAAACTCGAAGCCTTGAAGTCACGACCGGCGTACCAGTGGGATATGCGCGTCGCGACACGTTCCATTCCCAAGGAGACATTGCAACGCGTTTTTCGTGGGCGGGTGGATCAAACGGACCTCAATGCACGACTGGACGTCGTCCGTTTCTTCATCGACGCCGAACGCTATCGCGCCGCGGAAGAGGAACTCGTTCGAGCGATGCGTGCCTTTCCCGAACTCAAGGACATGAAAGCACAGCTGGTCGGCATCATCCAGCGACAGGCCGCCCAGTTGCTCGACGAAGCGGAACGGCGAGCCGATGCGGGGCAACCCGAGTATGCCAAACGCGTCTACCAAAATTTCCCAATGAATGCGGTCGGCCGAACGAAGCGCGAAGAAGTCAAAATTGCGTTCGAAAACCTGCTGCAACCCGAGATCGATGCAAAGAGCCTTTTGGAATCGCTTCGCAAGGATGTCGCTCAACTCCCAGCGAATGCACAAACCACGCTTCAGGGAATTCTCCAAGAAATTGCGACCGGCCTGGACGCCGCGACACTTCCGAGACTGAGTGATTACTCACGCTTGAAAGACTCCCAAGACGTCGCGCTCGACAGCCGCATCGCGCTTGCCATCGCAGGTTGGCTAATGGGGCCAGGATCCGGGGAAGCGAACTTGACCGTTGCCACCTCACTGGTTCAAGTCCGTGATTTGGTTGCCGAGTATCTTGGCAGCGCCAACGCGGTTCGCCGCGCCGAGATCATCGAAGCACTTCGTGGTTTGGAAGGTTCACAGCCGGAGTACATCGCGCGTCTCCTGCCGCTGCTTACCCCGGTCAAGGATTGGCCGGAAGGCTCGGCGGATCCTCAAGTCGAGGGTCTTTATCGGCTGGGAGAACTCGCCGGAGATGACGAAGCTCGCGCACTCGCTGAACAACCGGCTTACCTAATTCAGCTTCCACCGGAGTACAACCCGCTGCGTGAATACCCCTGCATCATCGCCCTGCCACCGCCGGGAGCGGCGCCTGAACAGGAACTCTCGTGGTGGGCCGGCGATTATGTGGAAGCGGCCGGTTCACGGAACGGACACGCGACTCGCAACGGATACATCGTTGTCTCGCCGCTTTGGTATCGGCCTGGCCAACGATTCTATGAATTCACACCGCGTGAACACGCCAAGATTTTATCTGCCTATCGAGACGCGATGCGCCACGCCTCGATCGACGCCGATCGTGTCTTCCTGGCGGGCCACGGGGAAGGTGCAACCGCTGCTTGGGACGTGGCACTGTCGCATCCCGAACATTGGGCGGGAATGATCAGCATCAACGGTGAAGCCTCCAAGACGCTCAAGCACTATTACCCCAATACACGCACCCTTCCGATGTACTTCGTGATGGGCGACTCGTCTGGTCCGTCGCTGGCTCCGCTACTCCGTATGGGCTCCGCACTGGACAATCT
>JBCBOO010000158.1:0-14921 GCA_039821235.1 Planctomycetota bacterium | reverse complement strand
ATACGATTACGATCACCCTTCGTGATGACGATGGTGGCGAAGACATGATCGAAACGACGGCAATCGTCGTGGGAGCCGGATTGGTCGACGAGGTTCTCTACGTGATTGGTACGAATTCACGTGATAGAGTGACGATCGATCGCGAGTTTCGATCATGTCTTCGCCACCATCGTCATCACGAAGGGTGATCGTAATCGTATAGATCCCGCCATCCTCGTAGGCGTGCGACCCAGCAATCAACCCAGTTGTTAGAACTCCCTCAGTTCCGGGAGCCTCCTCAACACCGATTTCAGGGAAGGATTGAACCGTTCCATCACCCCAATCAATGGTCGTGGACGTAAATCTTTCATCTGTACCACCGAGAGAATTATCAAAGCCAAGGTCGCTAAAGCTCGCCGACACCGAAATTGTCTCACCGGCTCGAGTCATTCCAAAATCAGGTGACGAATTGTTGATACTGTCCACATCCACTCGTGGTGCGACATTCTCAACTGTCACTAGGAATTGGTCAGTCACCCATTCACCGACTGGCATATCATCGTCGCGAACGCCGACCGTGACTGTGTAGACTCCATTGTCGCCGTAAGCATGGCTGGCATTGATGGAACCGCTGGTGGGCAGCCCTACTTTGCCATCGGCATTGTCCAGCAATGAAATATCAGCGATCGGCTCCCTGTTCCCATCCCCCCAGTCGACGAAGGCCTCGAAAGTCTCAAGTGTACCAGCGGGTGCAAAGTCAAAACCCGGGTCACTGAAACCGGCAGGATCTAGTGTGATAAAAGAGCCTTCCGATGTGGATTGGTCCAGTCCAGCATCCAACGTGGGGCGCTGATTTAAGACATCGACAAGCAGCGTATCCACAACCTCGCCTCCATCTTTGTCAGTCAGTGTCATCGTCACGGTGTACTGGCCATCATCTGCATAGACGTGACTGCCGCTGACCGTACCGACTTCTCCCGGCTCGAGTGGCGAGCCGGAAACGATTCCTGCCTCGACTTCGGTTCCATCACCCCAATCAATCGTCGCGGTGTGCGTGTCGAAACGACCAACATCGGTGAAGTCGCCGAAGATTACGATCTCAGTATTCTCCATCATTGTTCGATTGGCGCCAGCATCTAAAACTGGATCCGCGTTCTCCACGGTGACTGAGATTGAAGCGAGTGCTTCTCCAGAATCATCGTCAATCAGGGTCAGGGTGATCGCGTAGCTGTCTGTCGCATTGTCATCATAGTACTGATGCTCGAGTGCAAATGGTTGCGTTCCCGACTCGTTGGCAGCGTATGTGAGCTCTTGCTGATTGTCTGGAGAAGACGGATCGCCCCAGTCAATTTGCAGGGTAAATGAATCTTGAACGCCAGCATCGAAAATTTCACCGCTCAGGGTCGTTGTGCCATTTTCAAAGATCGGCGTGGCTAGAATCGAACTCAGGATCGGTGCAGCATTCTGAACTGCAACATCCAGTTCGTAATCATTCGTTTCATCGAAGTTGTCAATGATCGTCACTGAGATGTCGTATCGATCGCTCACGTTGTCATCGAGATACCGGTGCGTAATCGCAAAATCTTGTCGACCGCTTTCACTCGCATCAAAGTAGTACGTCTCCTGGTTTTGAGGAGAATCAGGCGCCCCCCAATTGACCAACAGAGTAAAGGTGTCGAGCACCCCGGGATCAACAATTGTACCGGTGAGGGTTGTTTCGCTGCCTTCGACGGTAGATGATGTCGCTAAGCTCTCCAGTTGCGGAGCAACGTTGGCAATTTCGATGTTGCTTGAGGCTGATGCTGAGGCGCCGTCGTCATCGAAGATCTTTACCGTAACGGTGAAGACTCCCACCTGGCGGAATTGGTGCAGTCCGTCGACGGATCCCTGAGTCGCTGATCCAGACTGGCCCAGCGTATCAATCGTCGCCGTCCCTCTTTCGATTTCGGTGTCATCACCCCAATCGATTTCGTAGCGAAACACTTCGTTCGGCCCAAAGCCCAAATCACTGAAGGCAATCAGATCGGTAACGTTTGCGATGCCGGCTTCGACGGTCGGTGGAAGTTCAATCGAAACGAACGGCGTCGTGTTGTTCACGAGCACGCCGATCGATCGGCCAGGAGTTGCATTCTCAGCAGCATTGACAACGGTAGGAACTACATCATACGCACCGTCGTCTGCGTAAGTATGCGATATTGCAATGGTTTGACTCCAACCAGTCCTTCCGGTCGAGGCCGCCGTATCGGCAATGACAATCGGCAGTAGGTCATCGGATGCATCTTCTTTGACTTGAAGCTGGCCAGCAGCATTCAGCCTGACATCTACGCCGGAAAATGTCGCGTTGATGTCCGCCAACAGACTTCCAAGAGTGGACCCCGCATCTACCGCAATCTCAGCCGTTGTGGCTTGTCCGCCCGAGTTGGTAATCTTGACTCGCACTGCGTCTCCAGCCACGTAGTCGAAACGATTTCGATCTAACTGATTCAGCAGAGTACTGCTTGACGCGGCCTCCCCAGCGCTTGTCAGTGGCGCCACGTCGGTAAGCGTATATTCAGTTGATGAGCCATCGCCCCAAGCGACCGAGTGGCGATCACCCGCGTTTACCAGCGGCGGCAGTTCCAGTGGTAGTTCAAGGCCCTCGTTGACCACCTGGAGAACGCCGCCGAAGAAGGTACGACTTGGGTCGTCTGCATCTACTAGCACGACAGATAACTGCCTTGGTTGATCGCTCTCAGCGTAATCGTGAACGAATGTCCCAGCGGCGGTAAATGACTCGTAGTCATTGCCGTCAAACTGTGAGCCGTCCCCCCAATAAACTCGAACCTCCCCAATGCTATCGGCACCGGGATCGATGACTGGACCGACTGTCAGCTCGAATGGTGTACCCGAGTTAGGCTGTGAGCTGGCGGAGAGTGAGACTGCCGGTGGAACATCCAGAACCCGCGCAACAAATGGTGCAACGGGATAGGCTGCGTCTCCTTGCAAGATGCCAGCTGAAACAGTGTATTCGCCATCGTCCGCATAAGCGTATTCGACGGAAGTAGTATCCGGGGAAACCGTGATTGGTTGCGATCCATCGCCCCAATCAATGACCCAACCGTCGATTACGTCTTCCGCACCGCTGCCGGGATCAGTGGCTTTCAGCTCGAATCTAAATGGCTCCGTCTCCCGAACGCGAGCACCCAGGTTGCCATCCAGAATCTCGCCTTTCGGCGGTGCCTCAACCACGTCTACGTCAGTTCGTACTTGGTAACTGCCATCTTCGTCAATCGCGGTGACCGTTACTGGATAGCTATTTACGCCATCGCCATAGATGTGCGAAACCGATGTTTGACGAGTTGCAGTCGAGAACGGCGACGCTAGTGAAACTGCGCCCGGAACAATGGATTGGAGCGGACTACCGTCGCCCCAATCAATGATCCACTCCGAGACTTGGTCGTTGCCCGGATCAAACTCATCCAATAAAAGTTGATAGAGACTTCCTTCAGCCACTTGCGAGGCAGATTCCGTCACAGTGACGGTTGGCTCAACATTGGCAACAGCGACATCAATCGAACTTGCACTGGCATGTAGTCCATCTTCATCCCGTACCACAACTCGGACGGTGTAAACACCATTGTCTTGGTAAACGTGTCTGGCGGTTTCCGGACGCGTAAAGAAAGTACTCGCCTGGCCATCGCCCCAATCAACAACCCATTCCGCAATTGTATCCTCGCCAGGATCGCTTGCCGCGAATCCACCAAGCATATACGCCGCCCCTTCCTGAGTGGTGGTTGGTCCGCTGAAATGAACCGTGGGTGCCACGTTTGCGACTTCGACCGCCAACGCGTTTTCAACCGCGACGACGAAGCCGTCAGAATACTCTTGCGTCGCGGAGATTCGATACAAACCATCGTCAGCATAGACATGATCGAGCGATCCGGTTGCCCCTTCGAACGTAGAGCTGGTGCCGTCTCCCCAATTCACTAACCAGACGACGTCACTTCGACCGGCTAATGGTCCTGAGGCTTGCAGATCTAGCTGATATGCCGCATTTTCAACCGACGTGACTGCACCAGCCAGCGTGCGAACTGGAGGTGGTCCGTCCGCGACAAAGATTGATGTACTTCGTTGGTACTCACCATCTTCGTCTTCGGCTGTCACCGTCACATTGAACGAACCAGGCCTGACATAAGTATGATTGACTGTGGCTTGCGTGCCTGCCACTTGTGTCGCTTCACTGCCATCGCCCCAGTCAATGATGTAGCCAATAACGGTGTCATCGCCCACGTCGGTTGCCGAAAGATCGACTTCGAATGGCACATAGCGTGTAGCTGGTGCAGCGGTGATTTCGATTGTCGGAGCTACATTGGTGATTTCAAATGAAATCACAGCCGTATCAATTCCCTCAGACTTCTCACCTCGCAAGGCGGCTGAATAAACGCCGTTGTCACCTAACCCTAGCTCAGCCAGTGTATCCCAGCTCACGTCTGGCTGCAGTCCGAAAGCATCCCCGAAGTCTCCATCTGAGTTCAAATCCCAGGTGTAACTGGTTGCACCCGAAACTCGATTGAAGCCGCGGAGCTCTAGGGAACCACCTTCAGGAATGGTCGAAATGGGAGCTATGTCTACATCGGGTGCTGCAATCCGATATAGTTCCTCGAGGTCAGAATAATCTGTTTCACCAAAGAATGGCTCACCAGATTCTCTAAGAACTCGGATGATCCCATCGCTTACAAAGCTCTCTTGTTCAAAGGACGCGACGCGATCGGTTGGGCCATCGGCGTTGTTCGGATCTGTCTCGTTTCCTTTGGTGTCGAACAGAAGAACATCATTTGACCTACGGAGGCTTCCAGATTCGACTCCATCACCACCGTAGAGAGTGAGCGTGCCCCTGCTTTTTCCATCGATGATAAACGTATCGTCGTCGTCGCCCCCATAAAGAGTACTTGAACCACTTATATTGTAAGCGCTGAGTAAATCATCGCCAGCATTTCCGTAAACAAGGACACTGCTGTTGGCAGACCGCAGATCGAGTTCATCGTCACCCAAACCCATGTGAATGTCGAGTCCAACCCCGGACAGAGTCCCGTTGACGATGATTAAGTCATCACCGTCACCGGCATGGATTGTTGTGTCCACCACTGGCCTATCAATGGCGATCGTATCAAACTTGCCGGCCGTTTGTAGTGCCAAGCTTTCGATTCCTCCGTAGGTGGCCGTATACCGATTGGGAGTTGGTGCTTCGGTGTCAATGGTGAAGTTGACGATTCCACCCCTTCCACGTGCCGCAAGCAAACGCTCCCCACTGACGACCAAGGCGGTCGGATTTTCGAGTCCGGAAATGCCTGACGCGCCGTCCCGAAGTCGTTGAGCAAACGTCAATTCACCGCTGATTGCGTCTCGTGCAAAAACCACAACGGTATCAGCATCTGCACCAGCAGCAAAAACAAACTGATTGTCTTCGCTGACCGCCAGATCACTTAGTCCGTCGAGCCCTCGTACTCCGAACCGATTGTTTTCCACCGTCTGCACGAGGCTCAGGGTTCCTGCCAAATCTCGACTGTACACTGCGATGGTATCATCCTCGGTCGCAGCATAGAGTGTGGACTGATTCGCGTCGTTACTCAGTATCAATCCTTGGGGCAAGCTGCCGGCCGGCAGATCGGCTGATTGAAGGTGCGTCAGTAATCCGCTGCTGTTCCTGATGAAAACCAGCAAACGATTGTTGTCGGCGCTCGTCACATACAGATGTTGGCCGTTTTCCGAAACGACGATGCTGGAAGGCCTATCAAGGTCGGTGTGCGAGACTCTTGAGACAAAGTTCAGCGTGCTACCGGTCTTAGTAAAGACTGCGATGGCGTTTTCGTCAGCTCCCGCCACGTAGACATGCTGTCCCCGGGTCGCAACCTCTTTGGCGCCAGCGATTCCGTCGACTCCACTTTGACCATCAATCAGGATTTGCGTTAACGTTAGATGGCCGCTTGACGCATTGCGACTAAACACGCGGACCGTGTTTTCGGTGGGATTCGTGACAAAGACCGACTGACCGCCATCGGAAACCGTTACCGACGCTTCATCGGCCAAACCATCGATAACCAGTTGTTGCGAGATCGAGTCATCCACACCGGCCGCTGATAACGAAGAGACCCACAATAAACCATAGGCTGAGTTCAGCGTGTAAAGATAATCGCCATCAGGGCTGACTGCAGCCGAGCTGTATTTTGTCCCTACCAGGTCAGGCGTCACAGCTAGTTGTTGTCCATCAACGATCTTGCCTTTGTACCGACTGCTGCCCGAACCCGCGACCATTCCGATCAAATTTGAAGGACTGGATGTTCCGTAATAACTCCCATTGGGCATTACGTCCAGCGAATCGATCATGTGACGAGCGCCGCCAATGTCGTGCCTGTGACTTGATGTCAGCGAGGAAAAGGAATTGGCAAAGTCAACGAATTCTTCTTGTGCTTCCTGGGGCCCTGGGGTTACCTCAATCGTGAAGAAGAGCTGATATTTCGCAAGATCATTACCCGTAACAGTATCGACAAGTCGGAAAGTAGGTGATATCGAGGTTGTCTGATTGGGGAGCCCGTAGGTACCTGAAGCAATCAAATCATCCCCTGTCGTTTCACATGCACAACCATTGAAGACAACGTTGCCATTGTCCTCATCGTAGAGGGCGATTGTGAACGGGGCTCCAATGTTCAGTGATATGTTCAGCGGGATGTCGGAGCCTTCTCCGTACTGATCTTCAATGAGGGTTTTGAAGTAAGTAAAGCCATTTACCAGAATGGCCGGTTCGTCGTTTGAGCTGCTATCCTGTTTGTTGATAATCCTCAGCTTTGTGATTCGCAGGCGGTACGTCGGGTCAGGAAAGGCAGCCGAATTTGCATCGGCGCCGACGAGAATTCGATCGTTAGATTCATCGGCAACTACCGCAGTTGCGTCACCTCCGCCACCGAGTGAATATCCAACTGGACCAGTTAAGTCCCGATTGTAGCTACGCACCCCACCGTCGGTCCCGAGGAAGATAAATCCATCTTCGTTGACTGCGATGGCATAGCCGGTCTTTGATGTGGAGGACGAGTTGGTCAACTGGCCCGCCGGCGAAATATCCATACGGCGGGAGCCACCCGATCCAGTCATGAAGAGCAGGTTCTCGGGGCTGTAGGCAATGTCGCGTATCGTGCCGATGCTTGCGTTAATTGTCTGCTGAAACGTAAGCTCTCCTGTCGTGCTATTGCGAGAGAACCGCACGACACTGTCACTGTTTGCGACGTACAACTGGCTGCCATTAGCATTCATCACCATGCTGCTGAGGTCGCTGCTGTAGTTGTAGCGGCTGACATAAGCCAATCGGCCAGTCCGGCTGTTGCGACTGAAGATGGCAATGTCGTCGTCACCGCTGCTCGAGACATAGACAAAAGCACCGTCTGGACTGATGAGCACATCGCGAGCAGCATCAAGTCCATCATTCTGGCTGCTGTCCTTAATCACTTGAATGAAATCGAGCGTCGAGTCCAGGTTTCTGCGATAAACCGAGATCGAGTCGTCACCTTGGGCAGCGACATACACGTGATTGTTGTCTGAGCTGGCAGCGACGCCCCGCGGCGTATCGAGTCCATCTACGGTGACGTTATATGCCTGAGGTGATTGACTGAATGTCTGCGGTTGCTCGAGAACGTCGAAACCCTCTTGGATCACCGCTCGATTAGCTTGCAGTTCGCCACGCTGCGGCACCTCGACGGTATCTGCCACAGTCAGGCTGTCGTCTCCACTCAAACTGCCTGTGAACAGCACCTCGTCCGCACCCAACGCGTCCACAATCTCGACTTCCCCAACCAAGACAACTCCATCTTTATACACCCATTCCACCGCTTCGCTGGACTGTGAGTTGTCGATTTCAAGCGTCTCAACGGTAACAGCCAATCCTGGGAAGTTCGTTGGACTACCGGGGATATTCAGAATAACGGAATCGGTATCGCCCTGTCCGTCGACCTGCACTTCCCCAGTCATCAAGTCGATCGTCACGTCATCATTGCCATCGCCCGTGCGGACAACCGTTTTGACTGCGAATGTATCTCGAATCAATACGTCGTCAGCACCCTGTCCAAGCTCGATAGTCACGTTCTCAAATTGCTGGTAACGAATGTCCTCCAGGCCTTCGATACGGATTAAACCGAAGTCTGAGTCCTCGGGGTCAGTCAGCAGTTCAGCGGTCAAGTTGTCACGACTCGATGTGAGATCGACGAACAGCGAATCCTCGGACTCTGGGTTTCCACCGCGAATGGTGACAGGTGCAGCGGTTTCTAATATGGTAAGACTGTCCTCATCTCCACCCGAATTAATTTCGATTCCCTTCTCGACACCGCCAAACTTCGTCACGCCGTCGGAAGTCGCCAGCGAGTCTGTTGTCAAGGAGATTGAAAGTGCGTTGAACTCTTCGGCTTCATCAAATCGCAAGACATCGTCGCCAGAACCACCGAGAGCCTCATTGGTACCGACTGAGGTTACGATCAAGACATCGTTTCCCGAGCCACCGAGCAATTTGTTTGTGCCTGCAAACGTCCGCAGTACGTCGTCGCCATCGCCGCCGGACAGTACATTGTCGCCATCGAAGGCGATTAAGGTATCCTGACCGCGACGCCCTTCGAGTCTCACTCCGCCCGATGCAGAAGCATCAATCGTATCATCAAAGGCAGAGCCGATAATTGTGTCGCTACCCCCACCGGTGACGAGCGTAAATCCGACAACATTCTGCCGCATATCGACGTAATCATCGCCGGGGCCGTCGTCGACCCTATTCGATCCGCGACCAGCGATCACCCGATCATGCCCGCCACCGGCTTGGATCGTATCGTTACCATCGCGTCCTAGGATTCGATCATCGCCTGCGCCGGCATTGATCGTATCGTTTCCAAGCCCTCCGTCGATAAAGTCAGCAAGCGGTCCTCCGGTCAAGCTGTCGTTACCATCCCCGCCACGAATTGTGTTGCTGCCTGATCCACCGAGAATCGTGTCATTGCCTTCAAACCCTGCAACTATTACGTCCACGCCTTGCACGCCAGAGAGATTTAAGGTGTCAGCAAATTCTCCGCCAGTAATCACAATCTTGTCGAACGAACCGCTGTAGCGTTGCTCGATCGTTTCATTCGGATCATTGCTGTAACTGACAATGATCTGATTGGCATCACCACGCACGGAGATATCGACGCCGGGCTGGTATTCAAGAGTTCTCAGTGCGGAGCCGACACCGCGATCGATTTCGATACGGTCCAATTCTCCCGCACTGTCGTAGATGTAGTCACGTGTCCGATCAAACGCGTCTGCGACGAGGTCGATTTTCCCGTCGCTACGATACGTCTGCACCGTCATGAGCAGGTCGTTTAACTCACGAACGTAGCCGCCGCCATTGCGTTTCAGCGTGCTATCATCTTCAGCGGTAACGAACGCATTCTCTTCGCTATCGAACGTGAAGTTGGTTCGAATCCCATCAGCGGCTACTAAATCCAATGTTCCATCAGCGTTTTCAACGATTTGTGCCACTTGGTCGGAATTATCGTTGGTGTCTCCGAACAATCGCTCATTGGCGTAAACGCCGCTGTTAATTCGAAGTACCGATTCACCATTCTGCTCGAGCGGCGTTGCCAGGATTGGCTCCACCGTCGCGCCGCAGTCGACACCTGTAATCGACTCTAATATGCCCTGCAGCGACAGTGCGGCTTCGACGTCAAACCCAACGCTGCCAAACGGATCGAGGCCTGCCTCAAAGCCGATGTCGAGACCGCCGGCGATATCGAACAGGCAGATGAGATTTTCGGGATTACTGAAGTCATTGGTGACCTCGAAGACTTCGTCCAAACGGAGTTTACCGTCTTCGTTCGGGTCTTGGATGTCGAGTTCCAAAAACGTGTTTAGATGAGCGTCTGCGAACCCAGGTCCAATCGTGATTCCACCATCAGCGAAGACGTTGATAGCGATTTCGGGGCCGTCTTGGTTTTTGATATACAAACCGTCAACTAGGTCAAGAAAATTCGGATCTTGATCATCCCGTTTGGCGTCGATGATTGATTGGATTCCGGCTGAGTCGTATCCAAAACCGAGGGATGCCAGTTGTAGGCCTGCACCGACTTCAAGATCAAACTCGAGTGCTCCGGCGAAGAAACTAAAGCCCACATCCAAGCTTGCTTCGAAATCAATCGATGGCAAATCGAAACTGATGATATCGAACGGTTGACCAATCAACATATTGGCAACACTATCGAAACTAAGGATGTCAATTGAGAATCCACCGGTGTCAACTTCGACTGGAGCGACATCAAGAAACTCGCTCAGCGCAATGCCTTCTTCGGCTTGTGCCGTGGTCGTAAGTACCTCCCCAGCCTCGCAAGGAAGCAGCAAGCCAGTGTCGGTGTTGTACTCAAAGCAACCGAAGTCGATCGGATCACCGTTGTAGCTCTCAAGAAAGTCAGTCACGCTACCAGCAAACGTCACCAAGCTGCCAAGCGAACTGATGAAGCCATCGATTCCAGAACTCAAGTCTTCACCCAAGATATCCGTCAGGGTGACATCGTCCCCAAAGTCACTGACTAGCGGCAAGGGCTCCGTGAGCAGAGAGCTGGCGGCATCAGTACCATCCCCAATGATGTCAGTCACCGGACCAAGTACATCACCGATCGTATTCGCGATCGGCACGGCGATATTCTCGAGCAAGTCGCCTACGTCGAGCCGAACATTCGCGAATACAAAATTGGAGATGTCCGACTCGAATTCACCTGACTCTGAATTTCGTGACACGCTCGCATCTAGTTCGAAGTCAAATCCGATGCTCGGCAATCCGAGCGAGCCGTTATCAAGTCCCAAGCTCTCTTCTAAGAATCCAGCGACATGATCCGAGCCCGCATCGACATGCAGGCGAATGTCCGCATCGGCTTCGAAACCGACTTCAAAAAAGTCAGTGATTCCGCCGCCGATATCGCTGGCGTAGAGACGATTGAAGGTCGATTGGTCATTCGGGTCGAGAGAACTTTCATCGAAGCCTGGATCTGAAAGATCCAGAGAGGCTGCTA
The DNA here is from genome assembly GCA_039821235.1 of Planctomycetota bacterium. Taxonomy (GTDB): domain Bacteria; phylum Planctomycetota; class Planctomycetia; order Pirellulales; family Pirellulaceae; genus Stieleria. Next base: position 3,894 of record JBCBOO010000158.1, on the reverse strand, counting down.
GAGTAAGACGCGTCCGATTGTTCTCGTTGTATTGCACTTGTAATTGCGGTGCAGTGGAAGGCGAACTTGAATCGAGTCCCGGTGCTGCCCGGAATTCAAATTTCCCACCTATCAATGCAACAGAGAAATTCTCGCTAATGATCTCCCCTTCCGCATTTCGTTCAACTGGAACAAAGCCGACGCGCTCAAGTCGATCCTTGGCGCGTTCACCGACCAAGGCAACTAACCCCGCGGTTGTTTCCACATTACCTAACGTTGCCAACTCCGCTTCGCGCACTGAAACATCAATTGCTTGACCACCGACGCTCAGTGCAATTTCGTAGCCGTTGGGCAATTGGCCATTCGAGGGAGCTGGTAAGGCAGCCAGCAATACTTGATCAGCCGCTTGCAACGTACTCGTCTGACCATTGCGAAAGCCCAATGATGTCGCGGCTTGGTCATCGCGTTGCTCAACCCCACTCGGACCACCCAGTTCGAAGCCGAGCTCGTCGGCATTGAATATCGTGAGCCCAGTGATGTCGGGCGTTCTGGCAATGAACTTGAGACTTGGCCCCAACGTCTCGCCGGTAAGGTCGACGCTTGAGAAGTCTGGGATAATGCCGATTGGCAGAGGCGAGAGCTGATCACTGTAAGCTGCCTGAACCGCTGCGTTGATTTCCGCATTCAGACTGGCAACCAAACTTGTGGGGATCGTATCGAAGGCAACGTTGACGGTCCTTGATCCCAAGCTTGCGTGATCGACTTGAAGCTGGATATCGACTGGGAAATTGAAGTTCCCAAGCAGATCGATTGGTTGTGTGCCAGTCAAAGTAACGACGGATGCTGTGCCATCGGTAAATCGCCCTTGATTGAGCCCAACGGTCACTTCTGCGGAGAGGCCGGCCACGTTTGGATCCAGTGGCAGGTCATTTCCGAAAGAGTCCTTGGGTGGAGCTGCATACACATCAACACTAAGTCGAAGTTCTTCAACGTCCTGACCCGTGGCGGGGTCTTCGGCTGCTCCACTCAGGAAGAACTGAGGCTGTGGATTGGCTTGGGTACCAAACGTTAAGCCGAACCCAAGTTGCAGATCCCAACGCATGTCAAAACGGACCTCACCGCTCGCTTCAAACTCGAAGAGATTGTCCAGCCCGAGACCTATGTCGAATGGAAAATCGCTGATCAGTCGCTGTCCCAGCCGCAAGTCCCATTGCACATAGTCGGTCGCGGCAATGGGATTACCTTCCGCGTCGAGATCGACACCATACGTCAGACAGATATCTTCGGAATTGACATCCGAGCCAACATCCGGACCATCCAGCAGTACATCTAATCCTTGGGGTCCAAGAATCGTAAACAGTGACGTTTGAAGTCGGTCGACGATGTTCGTACCATCGGCAAAACCTAGCCCGACGAACGCGTTTGAGACAGATTGACTCACATCAGCCCGAATCTCTGCCAAGCTATCGAATAGCGGCTGAACGCCTTCAGAAACTCGGTCACCAATCACTGGAAGATCTATGGCAGGCTCAATTGCATTGCGCAGTGAATCCTCTACACCCGTTAAGTAGGCGTTCACGCTGTTGGCGATTTCGGTCGGGCCAAAATCCTCCAACAGGGCGATCATCTGAGTTTCTTCACCCGCTCCGAGAGCCGCAGTCAACAACTGCCGACTCTCCAACTGCTCAGGAAAAACCAGCCTTCGGCGTTTATATCCATCATTGATTCCTGACTTGAACAATGAAAGGAGCTTTGAAACTCTGCGATCTTTACTTCGCTTCGTGTGTCGACGGCTTCGCATGCCAGGAATCCTATTCGTACTAACGTGATTTACTTCGATTGCAGATCTGTCACGGCTTTCTGTTTGGTGGGGCAGCTAGTCACTGAGCTCGCTCACACCGGCAGACGATGCTGAGTTGAATGCGTGCGGAGATTGACGCGTCTGGGATTCGCCGACAATTCCGATAAGACGGGGAAGAAAGTCGGCGAGGAAGTGCGTTCAAAAAACCTCAGGCATGGTCTCAACAGATTCCGATAAGGAGCTACCTGAGAAAAGCTGCCAAGTGTCCGCGCGAAATTGAGGTTTTTGTGAGAGATTCTGCAAGAATCTCATTTCCAACAAGAAAACATGCACTTTGAGTGCGACAAATGGGTTGTCTTTTCCAACCAAAATCGTCGGCAAAGCTCCCGACGAATCACCGTCGTCGGTGCGCATCCGCCCGACTGATGTCGCCAAGTCGACCTGCCGAAGTGACTGATCAGCTGAGGCAGAACACGAACTGCATGAGATAGAGCAATCGGCCTGGGCGACAGAATGCTGACATGCCTCGCACGTCTATGAACATCTCGTAATAGTCGTCAGGTGGGTTCTACTTGGTTTCCTGTTCGAACTGTGCCGTCCAGTCAGCGAATGCAGTCTGCTGGGAAACGCGTTCAAAGAAAGGATGCGAGCGAAGCCAAGTAAGATTTTCAACCGATAGGCTTGCGAGAGACTTAGCCTTTTCCAAACGCTCGACACAATCCTTCGTAAGGTCAGCCAACCGAATATTGGCCGGAGCGTCGTCATCAACCGTTTCCTCGCTACCTACGATAACCGCGATGAGAAACGCTAGTTCCAATTGGATACGTCCTTCGCGAGATAGGAGTTCGCTTGGAATCTCCGCGATGATGTCTTCGAGTGGGCGAGACTCTTCACCCACAAAGTGTTTAAGCTGCTCTGTCTCAAGCATGGACACCGTCTCGCGAAACTCGCCGCGAGCGTATTGAGTCGCGTTCTGTTTCGCCTCCAAAGCTTCTTTGGGTCTGCCTTCGAGAAGAAGACACTCGCCGCGTCCCAAAAAGAGAGGCCACAGTTGACGAATGATGGGTAGGTTGCCTTCTGCTTTGTGGAGTGCGTTGAGGCTCTTCTCAAGGCCTTGGTCGAATACACGGAGTGCGTCTTCGTGTTTCTGTTGATCCAATAAGAATTCGCCTAGTGAAACCGCGGCCTCGGCCACAGCCACTCCGGCTTCAATGACGGCCGGGTTCTTTTCGTAACAATCCAGTGCTGCTTCCCATGACGCTTCGATCAGGGACTCCGCTTCTTCCAGCTGATTTTGGTCCACGAGAAAGTTCGCTAAGCGAGACCTCATGCGACTTAGGTCACTTAGATAACGCACACTTTCCGGCTGCAGTGCAACGACGCGTTCGGCAATCTCAACTGCCTTTCTGGCGTACACTCCACTGTCTGTTTCATTCTCGACACTGCTGTAGTACAGGCTGACGTTCTGGTAGATTCTGCCAAGTCTAGCGATGTACTCAGTCTTTTGCGGGAAACGCTCGGCCAACTGCTCACGCAACTGAGTTGCTCTGAGTCCACTTTCCAATGCTAGTTGATACTTTTGCTGGTTCCATTGTGCGATCGCAAGGCTGGAGAGTTGATTGCTAAGGTCATATTTGTAAAGCGAATTCAGCGGGTTCTGAGAAACGAGGGTTTCGAACGTCTCGATGGCTTGTTGGTTCGAAATGAAGGATTTCTCAAATTGCCCAATGCGGCTTTGCATACTGGAAATGCCACCATGTGCGACGCCGATATAACGCTGCAGGAGTACGCTCTCGGGCTTGAGCTCAAGAGCCCGCTGGTAGTCATCGATCGCTTTGGTATAGGCATCGATGGCATCTTCATATTTGCCTGTTGCCGTGTGGATCGTTCCAATCAAACGAACGGCTAGCCCGCGATGCATCCACAGGTTCGCATCGTTGATCGCTTCAAGATCAAGAGCGTCGATGATGTCGAGTGTCTGCCAGGCGAGCTCGTAGGCCTTTTCAAAGTCGCCTCGATTGCCGTAGTACTGAACCTGTTTTCCAATCGAGAGGCACTTCTGCAGTTGGTATTCCCATTTTTCCTCGTCCAATTCGACTAGGCGTTCTGCGTAG
>JBCBOO010000157.1:0-15156 GCA_039821235.1 Planctomycetota bacterium | reverse complement strand
TGGAATTCGCCTGGCGATATGTCCCCTGTGATGAACTCGCGGGCGACTTTCTGAATGTGTTTCAGCTGGACCAAGATCATGTCGCGATGTTCGTCGTCGATGTCAGCGGTCATGGCGTACCCAGTTCCTTGCTGTCAGTGACGATCGGACGGGTGCTGACGCCCGACATTGGCGAGACGTCTCTATTGGCAAGACGCCTACCGAGCGGTGAAATCGTGATCACGCCTCCGGCGGAAGTGGCCGCCGAACTCAATCGCCGTTTTCCGATGGAGGATCAGGGCAACCTTTACTTCACGATGGTCTATGGCGTTCTGCACATTCCTTCAAATACCTTTCGATACGTCTCCGCCGGCCACAACGCGATCGCACATTGCCGTTCGGATCAGCCGCCGTACCTTTGCCCCGCAGAAGGGTTCGCGATCGGCTGGATGGAAGACGTCGAGTACGACGAGCATACCCTCGAACTTCAGCCGGGTGATCGAATTTTTCTCTACTCCGACGGCGTTCCCGAAGCACTCGATGAAACGCTGCAGGAATTCGACGAGCCTCGAATGCTCAGGTTGATCGACAAGTGCCGTCACCTTTCGCTGGACGAAACCGTCGAAACGCTCTCGGGGGCGGTCAAGCACTGGTGCCGTGTGAACGGCCCCAAAGATGATGTCTCCATTCTTGCCCTGGCGATTCGCTACCAAAAGCACCAAGGTCACGACTTATAGATTTCAGGGTTGAGCGAAGGGTCGTTGTACATCTTCATCTGCCGATACGTTCGGTGCTGTTTTCGTCCGGCGAAGATTTCGTCGAGCAATTCCTGCAGCGACTGAGAAAGGTCTTGGTGTTGTTGAACACACAAGTCGATTCGGGCCGATACCTTTTGCCGGTGTTCTGCGTCGGCGTCCGCCCGATCGAGTTGCTCGCGGTAGTGATAGAGCCGGAGCGACATGATTGACAGGCGATCGATCGCGCTGCCCGCCGTTTCGGTGTTGATCGGAGCATCTGCGTCGGCTTCGATTCGCAGCTCACTCAGTCGCTCGGTGATTGCGTCATCGAGCTTTTCGATCATGTCGTTTCGTTGCTGATTCAATTTGTCGATCGCTCGCTTGACGGTCGCAATGCCCGCATCATCAACGGTTGGGCTGCGCGCGACATCTTCTTCGTGCCACAGCCGATAGTTGAACTCGTGCTGCCGACAGACGAGTGCCAGAAATCCGTCGTAGGGATTTTCGATCTCTTGCTGATGCCAGCGTTCGACGGTGTCGACTTGCAGCTGGGTGATGTTCGAGACCGGTGGTAAAAATGATTCCGTGACGGACATGACAGGCTTCCTGAGATCAGTCGACTTCTTTTTCGTCAATCCAAGACATCATACGGCGGAGACCGAGGCCGATTTGCTCCACACCATGCTCACGCTCGCGACGCCGTGTCGCCTTGAAGAACGCGGCACCACCACGATTTTCGAGGATCCAGTTGCGAGCAAACGTTCCATTTTGGATTTCAGTGAGCACCTGTTTCATGACGGCCTTGGTTTCATCGGTGATGATTCTTGGACCGGTGACATAGTCGCCGTATTCGGCGGTATTGCTGATGCTGTAACGCATGTAACTGAGTCCGCCCTGGTAGAGCAGGTCGACGATCAGTTTCAGCTCGTGCATGCACTCGAAGTAGGCCATCTCCGGTTGGTAGCCCGCTTCGACCAAGGTCTCAAAGCCCGCTTTGACCAGTTCGCTCACGCCGCCACACAAGACGACCTGTTCGCCGAAGAGATCCGTTTCGGTTTCTTCCATGAAGGACGTTTCGATGACACCGCCGCGCGTGCCACCGATTCCTTTGGCGTAGGCGAGACCGATTTGCTTGGTGGATTCGGAAGCACCGTCGCCGAGTGCAATCAGCGCGGGAACCCCGCCGCCTTTTTCGAACTCACTGCGGACCAAATGGCCGGGGCCCTTCGGAGCGACCAACAGAGCATCGATGCCGGCCGGCGGAACGATCTGGCCGAAGTGAATGTTGAACCCGTGAGAGCACATCAGCACGTTTCCTTTTTCAAGGTTCGGTGCGATGGAATCACGGAAAACATCCGCCTGCACTTCATCGGGCAGCAGAAGGTTGATCACGTCAGCGGCCTTCGTTGCCTCAGCGATCGACTTGGGTTCAAAGCCGTGCGAGACGGCGAGGTCGTAGTTTGCCGAGCCGGGGCGTTGTCCAATAATGACGTTGACGCCACTATCGCGCAAGTTCTGTGCTTGGGCGTGTCCTTGAGACCCGTATCCCAGGATGGCGACGGTTTTGCCTTTCAGGTGTGAAAGGTCGGCATCGTTTTCGTAATAGATCGTAGCTGGCATGCGTCGGTTTTTGATTCAGAGAGGGAAGTGATAGGTGTTGTGGGGTTGGCTTGCGTCTCTTTTGCACTCTTCCAATCACGCACTTGATGATCGGAGTCTCGGAAGTTCCGCGTTGCACTGCTCTTCGAGCCGTGAGGTCTGGGCTCGCAGAGCCGAGCAACTGTCTTTGCAACCCCAAAGTAAATCTGGATGAGGCACTAGGCGATGACCTTGGAGAGTGACGCCGGTGCGACACCTGGATCGCTACGGACCATCGCAACTCGACCTGTCCGTACCAGTTCGGTGATTCCGAAGGGACGAACACGTTCGATGAACGCTTGAACCTTGTTTTCGCGGCCACTGATTTCGATCATCAACTCATCGGGCCCCACGTCAACGATACGGCCCCGGAAGATGTCGACCAGTTCGCGTATTTCGGTACGCTGGGCACCCCGTGGCGCTTGGACCTTCATGAGCAAGAGGTCTCGTTCCACGAAATCTTGAGCACTGACGTCAATGACACGAACGACGGTGACAATTTTCTCCAGCTGCTTTCGTACCTGTTCCAGAACTCGATTGTCACCGACGACGACAAACGTCATCCGCGAAAGTTCTTTGCTCTCTGTTTCACCGACCGCGAGGGAGTCGATATTAAAGCCGCGCGAGGCAAGCATCCCAGAAATATGGGCGAGTACCCCGGGAACGTTCTGGACGAGTGCCGAAAGAACGTGTCGCTGGGTGGGGCTGGACATCAGACCGTATTTGACCGCTGGAGGATTGGGGAAGATCAGGAATTCGGGAGCGTAAACATAGTTTTGAGTCCCCAAACCGGCAAGACGGTCCCATCCTGGCTGCGAAGGTGAGCCCCCCTCTAACGATCCTCCTTTCGAAGTGGACCAAACTTCCGAATTGCCTTTTCGCACCTTCGAAGCGTGATTGGCGTAAAATCAGGTGCTGCCCGGCCTGCTTTTTCATCCCCGACCCGATTCTTTCATGCGCATTCTGGATTTCGTTCGTCCCAAGGAACTGTCTCGCGTCGCCGCGTTGCAGTTGTTGGCGCGTGAAGTCGTCGAAGGCTATTGCAGCGGGAAACACCGTTCTCCGCACAAAGGATTCAGCGTCGAATTCAAGGAGCATCGGCAGTACGTTCCCGGCGATGAGCTCAAGAACATCGACTGGAAGGTCTTCGCCAAAAGCGATCGCCTGTACATCAGGCAGTACGAGGAGGAAACGAATCTTCGCTGCACCCTCTTGGTCGACCAAAGTGGCTCGATGGCCTACGGAGGGCAGTCGGGTGGCGAACCGAAACGAGTCAGCAAACGTGATTATGCGATTCGGCTGGCTGCCGCCATGTCCTACTTCATGCTCGGTCAACAGGATCCTGTCGGGCTGATGACGTTCGACAATGCCATTCGCCAAGAGGTGCCAATGCGAAGTCGAGCGTCGCACCTCCGTGCGGTGTTGACCGCGCTGGTCGCCGAAGACAAACGTCGTGAGTCCGATTTGGGAACGGTGTTTCGCAAGATCGTTCCTAAAGTCGGACGCCGTGGCTTGGTCGTCATTCTGTCCGACTCCATGGGCGATCCCGATTCGATCAGCCGGGCGCTCGCTCAGCTACGAGCTAAAAATCACGAAGTCATCTTCTTTCAAATCTTGGATCCAGACGAAGTCACGTTCCCGTTCTCGGGACGCGTTCAGTTCCAAGACCTCGAGAGTGCGCTGCCGAACCAAACCGTGGATGCATCCGCGTTTCGATCGCTCTACCAAAAGCGTTTGGCGGATCACAATGAAGCGATTCGCGCGGCTTGTCGCCGAAGTCGTGTGGACTTGATCCCCTTGACAACCGATCGACCATTCGAAGAGGTCTTGCACGAGTACATTTCGGCTCGGAGGCGGGTGCGCGGATGAGTTTCTTAAACGGCGTGCTTGCGATCGGAGCGTTGGCTTTTACCATTCCGCTGGTCATTCACCTTCTCTTTCGCAGTCGCTTCCGAACCATTGATTGGGGTGCGATGTATCTGCTGGAAAGCGTCGTGCGTGTCAACCGTCGCCGGATGCAGCTGACTCAGTTGCTGTTGTTGCTCCTTCGATGTTTGATTCCAATCCTGCTTGCCATGTGTCTCGCGCGACCGGTTTGGCAAAGCATCACTTCGTTTGCCGGTGATGCGCCCCGCACGTTGGTGATCGCCATCGATGACTCCCGAAGTCTGTCGTTGACGCCGCCCGGCCAGCCACCTCAATTGGAGAGAGCAAAGGAACAGATCCGAATTGCCCTGGAAAATCTCACCCGGCGTGATGAAGTGATCCTCGTGCGTGGATCACGGCTGGGGGTCGTGCCGGCAAAGATGGGAATGTCACAAGCGCTTTCGAAAGTACGCAAACTCGATGCGGTTGCGGGACGGGTGTCGGCAGCGGCGCTTCTGGATGCGGGGTTAGCGGCCTGTCGTGACGCGACGCATCCACGGCGACAGATCTTGCTGGTCTCTGACTTCCAGGAAAACACGGTTGGCGTGTCTGAACTGGACGCCGCAAAACGCCTCGCCGAAAAAATGGAGCGAGGGTCCACGGAGACTTTCGTCGTGATTGACTTACTGGACCTCAGCCCCGATTGGGAGGAAGTGTCCAATGTTTCGGTGGACGAGGTCTCCTTGCAGTCACCCGTCTTGGTGAAGTCTCGCGCGGGCGTTTTTTCGGCGCGAGTTCACAACGGAGCGAATACTCCGTCGGCGGATCTCCGTTTGGTCTGGTCCATCGACGGAAAACCGCTCGAGCCGCGACGGTTGACGATTCCCCCGAAGTCATCGCGTACGAACCGACTGACGCATTCCTTCGATCGTGCGGGGATGCATGAAGTCACGGTTTCGGTGGGGCGATCCGACCAACTGAGTGATGACAATCAGCGGTCGCTTGCGGTGGAAGTGATTTCGCAAGTCGATGTGCTTCTCGTCGACGGACGTCCCAGCCGAACACCGCTCCAAGGACAAGCGGATTTTCTGGCGCTCGCGCTCAGTCCCTTTGCGTTTGGAGGCGATGATCGTCCCGATCCCGTTCGTGCCCAAGTGGTTTCGGAGCGACGTCTGCCCGAGTCTTTGGAGACGACGAACGCTCGCGTTATTGTTTTGGCCGGTGTCGGGAAATTGAGTGAAGCATCACGGCAAGAGCTTTCCGATTGGGTGCAACGCGGTGGGGCGTTGGTCGTCTTTGACGGTCCCGGCGTGACACCCGAGCTTTTCAATGAAGACTGGGCGGGTGCCTCTGAAGATAGTGAGGCGTTGCGGTTTCCAGCGGTTCTGCGCGGTGTGGTGGGCGAAGCGGATGAGACGGATGGGATCGCAGCCGAGATCGATCTCCCCTCTCCGCAATATGCTCCCTGGAAAATTCTGTCACCCGGCGACACCAATCCTTTTGAAGACACGTCTCTGCGAGTTTACCGAAAACTCGAATTAAGGGACGAAGACAATTCGATCGCCTTGCTGAAAACGACCGCGGGCGATCCGCTGTGTGTCCTGCGTCCACAGGGCGAGGGGAAAGTGATTCAGTTCGCCCTCTCGGCCAGTACGGACTGGAGCAATCTCCCTTTACGGCCGGTGTTTCTTCCGATGATTCAACAGATGGTGTTGGAGCTGGCTGGTAAACGTGATCAAGTGACACTGCCGGTGGGAACACCCTTGGTGATCTCACCGGATGAATGGACCGAGCCGAACGTCGCTTCGGATGAGATAACCTCTGCTACGGACGTCCGCAAGAAACGCCGCTCGAAAACGCCCCTTTCGCAACCCAGTTTCAAGACCACCTACAGCCTACGCTCCCCCACCGGCGAACGCGAACTTCCAGCGCCACCGGCGGGTGAGCCACTGCGAGTTACCACAACGTATGAGCCGGGTGTTTACGAAGTGCGCCGGCGGAGGGTCGATCTCAATGGCACCGTACCGGAGCAAGTCGAATCAGAAATGCGAGTTGCCGAAGTCGATGCTTCCGAGTCAATCATGCAAGGCGTGACGGACGAGACGCTGGATGCATTCGCCGCTGCCATCCAAGGCGAGGTTTTTACCAATGCGAGCGATTTGCGTTCCGCCGATCGGCTTCGTTCGTTCGGCTACGAGTTGTGGCGTCCGCTATTGATTCTGCTGCTCGTCGCCCTGGTCCTGGAGTTGTGGCTGCAACAATACTTGGCTTCGTCGAACACAGGGACGCGTGCCAGTTCAGGCCAAACCGCTAGCACGGGAGCCGCATTGTGAGCGCGATCGCATTTCCGATCCGATTCGCGGGTGACCTACCAGCTTGGTTGGTCATGCTCATGGCGGTTGGGGCCGTTGTTGTCGTACTTTGGCTGTATCAACGCGAGACAAAGTCGCTGGCGGCTCCTTACAACGTGTTGCTGCCGTCTCTTCGTGCAGCCGCAATTGCGATGGTGGTGCTCATTCTGGCCGGTCCCGTTTGGCATCGCCGCCAGATCGTCGGGACGCTCGGTCGTGTGCTGTTCGCGGTGGATACGTCCCAGAGCATGTCGCTGACCGATAGTAGTGCGCAAGACCAAGACAACCATCGCCTCCGACGGGCGACACGTCTGTTGTTCGGTGATGACGGTAGCCAAGGCTGGCTGCAAGAAATCTCGAAGACTCACCTTGTTGACGTCGTGGCGTTCGACGCGGGGCGCCCGACCACAATTTGGTCTTCCTCGGCCGATGAAGAGGGCTCGCCGGTCGGAGTGGACTGGTCACCAAGCGGCGCGGCGACCGATTTGACATTGCCCCTCGAATCAGTGCTTCAGTCACTTGACCTCGGCACCACTGACCTCGCCAGTGAGGGACGCGCGTCTGATCAGGATTCGCTGAGACGTTCGGCGGTCGTATTGATGACGGACGGACGAGATACGTTTGCCGCACGCAACCTTGGCCGATCCGCGACCGCAGCAGCCGAGGAACTGTCGGGCGCAGGCACGGTGGTTCACACGTTGGGCATCGGGTCCGTTCAAGAACCGGCGGATGTCGGCATCTCCGAAGTCATCCATCCCGAAACGGTCGCACTCGACAGTCAACTCGCCGGTGAAGTGATCATCGGAAGGTATGGGCGAGGCAACGAGTCGATCACGGTTCGCATCGAGTCCGACGGCGAAGTCGTTTGGCAAAATTCGTTTTCGATGGGCAATACTGGGATCCGTAAGGTCCCCTTCGAAATCGACGTTCGCTCGCTGATCGAAACCATTCGCAGCCGCTCACCGCGTGGGATTGAACGAGCCAACGAAGTCTTGCGTTTGGTCGCAAAGGTCGAAACGACCGGCGCCGACTTTACAAGCGTGAACAACCGCATGAACTTCCGTGTGGCAGCCTCGACGCGTAACCGTCGACTGCTGCTGATGGACGGTTCGAGTCGATGGGAAACACGCTACATCAAGAACTTGTTCGAGCGTGACCCGGCTTGGCAAGTTGACCTCGTCTTGTTCGGTCCTGCCACGGAAAACAAGACGCTCGTGCGGGGCAATGATCCGGGGACGTTCCCGAATTCGGATGAGGCGATGGCTGCCTACGACGCGGTTGTGTTAGGTGAAATCGATGCCACGCAGCTCACTTCGGAAGACACTGCGAGAATCAAACGGTTCGTTGCCGAAGGGGGCGGATTGATCGTCATTGACGGGCGATTTCGGAAGCTTGCCAGCCTGGTTGCCGGTGAATTCGCCGAGCTGCTGCCGGTTCGCTACCGCGGCCGTCGTCAAAAGAATCTTCCCCTGGAAATCAGTCCCACCGACGTCGGACTCACTCAACCGGCGCTGGCACTCATTGATCGTTCGGATCGGCTGAAGTCGTTTTGGGAACAGCTGCCATCGCCCAAATGGGCCGCACCGGTGGAAATCGTCGAAGGCGCCGAGTCGTGGGCGGATGTTAATTGGGGCAATGGAAACAGCGTTCCATGGCTCGCAACGCGGGTGTACGGTTCGGGGCGAGTGTTCTACTTCAGCTCCGATCAATCCTGGCGATGGCGATACAAGGTGGCCGACCGATTCCACGTTCGGTTTTGGAATCAGATCTTGGTGGCCGCCATCGAGCCACCGTACTCGGCAAGTGACCAGTTCGTTTCCCTCGGAACCGATCAGGTCGATTACCTGCCCGGTGATCCCGTCGAAGTTCGCGCGCGACTCAAAGACACGCGCGGCAATCCGGTCGGCGACGCAACGGTGGATGCCGTGGTGATGAAAGACAACACCGAGTTTGCCGTCGTCCCACTTGCGCCCAGGAATCCCAAAAGGGGCACCTACGAAGGCTCCATCGATTCACTCCCCGCGGGTGAATACGCAATTCGAATTCGAGCGAGCGGCTACGACGAATCCGCCTTGATGGCGACGACTCCCATTTGGATCGGAGAAGAAAACAGTGGTGAGATGCTTCGATTGAGTTTGGACCCGTCCGCGCTGCGGCAAATCGCTGCGGCGGGTGATGGCCGGTACCTCCATGAGTCCGAAGCGGAAGAGCTGCTGCCTCTTTTAAAACCTCTGTCCAGCGGAACGATCGTCGAAAGCGATACCATCCTATGGCAGTCTTACTTTTGGTTCATTCCAATCATCGCATTGCTGGCGACCGAATGGTACCTCCGCAAACGCGCCGGCCTGGTTTAACAGCGTTTAACGGCGTCGCCTTCGCTTGCCGCGACGACGCGTCTCATGCGGTTGCCTATCGAATCGCGAGTTTCATGCATACGACTTGGCGATCGCCGCGAACGATCAGCCGATTGCCAACCAGAATCGGCGCCGCCCAACACGGCCGCGTAAGTAGGTCTCGGAAATCGTACTCCGCAACGACTTCCAGACGCTTTCGGTTGGGCTGGATGATCTGAAGCGTGCCGCCTTCTTCCAGCACGATCAGGTGATCGCCCGCGCGAACGACCGAAGAGCGGATTCGACGATCATCGCTCCAAAGCAGTTCTCCGGTTTCAAAATCCACGCACCGGAAACTGCTATCCGAGTTGTTTCGACCACTGCAGCCGTAGAGTGCACCGTCAATCAGCGCGGGCGTGGACCAGTGGCAACCCATTGATTGTTTCCGTCGATTCTTTGGATCCTTCCAAACCTCGCTTACTCCGTCGAGTGATGCACGCAGCAAGACACTGCCGACCTGATAGCATTCGCTGATGAAAATCAGATCTTCGTTCACCACGGGCATCATCGCATTGACGCTTTCGACGATGTCCGCGCGATGACGATACTTCCAACGGACGGTGCCGTCTTGGGCGTCGAGTGCGAGCAGGTTTTCACGTCCAAACATCAGCACAAGTTTCTTGCCGTCGAGTTGCATGAGACGCGGGCTGCTGTAGCTCGCCAAATCATCTCCACTCTTCCAGCGTTCTTCGCCCGTTGCCAGGTCAAATGCGACGACCGCGGTACCATTAAAGGTGACCCGATCGAGACGGCCGGGTGCGACCGATCGATCTTCAAGAGGGCTGCCTCCGACCGAAACGTAGACCAACCCTGAATCAACCAGGGGCGAAGATCCGACGCCGAAGAAATTCTGCACGACACCGTAGACTGCGTTGGTATCGACTTTCCAAAGCTCCTTACCATCCTGGATCGAACGTGCGATCAAGACTCCGTCGACGCCGTACGTCACCAGCGTGTCGCCGCTGATTGTGGGTGTTCCTCGCGGACCGGCTTCATAGTCATATAGATCTCGGTACGCCATCGGCCGCGTGACAGACCAAACTTCGCTGGCATCTGAGAGTCGAAGGCATCGAAGCCGTTCCGAGGTACCACCGTTGCTCGGCACGGCATCCATCTGGTAATAGCGTTCGTCCGAGACACAGCCGAGCCCGTAACCGTCTCCGACGGACATTTGCCAAACCAGGGCTGGATTGGTTGTGAAGTCGAATTGGAGCGAACCCGTATCGCCCTCGCCATTGAACGTTTCTCCCAAGAACCGTGGCCAGCGGTAGTCGGCCATTGATTCGCCGGCGGTGTCACCAGACGCGGCAACCGATACCACCGGAGACGGTTTCTCGTTGCCGAGTGGGTCCCCAGGTCGATCGCTTGGGGGGACGCAAGCAACGACAGTCAGCAGGACGGCGAACAGGGGAATCAAGGAGTACAACGGAAATCCTCGGGACCGAGCGGAGCGGATGCCAGGCCCAATATCTTCGCCACTTGAACCCGGCGGCGAAACAGGGCAGTTGGAAATTTCGCGAGACTTCGTCTGGAGAGGATTCGATCTCGGCCTCGCAGCAATCACAGCGATTCTCCGAAACCAACCTGGCACCGCACTCACTACAGCCCCAATAGGTCTGTTTCCGTGGCCCCGAAATGCGACCTTGAAACTCCTCTCCGGCAATCTTCTTCCGGAACGAGGAAGGAAAGGTGATGTGCGGCGTGGATCCACATGAACTGCCGCCACTGATCGTGAGTCAAGTCATCGACGAAGGGGTAGTCGGAGAGATCGCCTGCAAAGGAATCGCTGCGACGGATGGCGGCCAAGCATTCCTCGATCAAAACGTCACAATCTTGTTCGGCGCCGAGTGCGGGACGCAAGCTGGGCAGCGTTGGCACACTTGGCATGATCCGTTTGCGAAGCACACGATGCGTGAGCCAGACCCCGAGGGTGCGTCTGAGCAGCCAAGGAATAAGCGCTTGATCTCCGAGACGACTTCGTCCGCAGTTCGCAAATCGAGAGAACGTCGTTTCAAGTTTCACTCCCAGCAGGTAGTCCGGTTCACAATGAAGTGTAAGAATCAGGGCTCCAAAGATTCAGTCGGTTTCCCCCGCTCGTCCGTTCGTCGGCGATGCGTTACGCTGCCGGAATCGGGCGGAGTGGCCTCTGCGATTTCCGTCCATGGAATCATGACTCGTTCGAACGGTGACCAATGAATGTCCCCGATCTATCTCATTTGACTCAGCATTGGACGCGGCGTCATCTGCTGGATCTCGAATCGCTCTCCGCGGGTGAAATTACGACCCTCTTGGATGTGGCTCAGGCATTGAAAGATGCCACAGAAGGTTGCCGGCGAAAGCTATCTCTTCTGGCCGGCCGGACCTGTGCCAATTTGTTCTTTGAGAATAGTACGCGGACTCGAAACAGTTTTTCGTTGGCCGCCAAGCGGCTTGGTGCTGACACGGTGGAATTCGGATCCTCCGGTTCCAGTACGGCAAAGGGCGAGACCTTTGCCGACACCGCCAAGACCATCGAAGCGATGGGCGTCGACTGGGTTGTCACACGTCACGGGACGCCCGGGACGCCTCACCTGCTGGCTCGCGAACTGGATTGCTGTGTCCTCAACGCGGGCGATGGGCCGCACGAACATCCGACGCAGGGTTTATTGGACTTGCTGACCATCCGGCAAAACCGAAGCTCGATCGAAGGGCTGACCGTCGCCTTGGTGGGCGACATTGCCCACAGCCGGACGGCGCGGAGCAACATTTGGGCACTGCGAACGCTGGGAGCACATGTCATCATTTGCGGCCCGCCCACCCTCGTCAGCCCGCGTTGGGAGGAGTTGGGTTTCGAAGTCGCGCATCATCTGGATGCCATCCTGCCACGTTGCGACGTCTTGAATCTATTACGCATTCAGTTCGAGCGTCAGAACGCGAGGCCTTTTCCGAGCGTGCATGAGTACGCGTCGCTATACGCGATGAATGCGAAACGAATGCAGCAAGCAAAAAGTGACATCCTGATCATGGCTCCCGGTCCGATCAATCGCGGCGTCGAAATCACGCCCGAGGTCGCGGACGGGCCGCATTCGGTGATCCTGGAACAAGTTACCAATGGGATCGCCGTTCGGATGGCGGCGCTTTACCTACTCGCGACGGCCGATGATCGCTATCGAGCCGAGCGTCAAACGAGATAAACATCGAGGCGAAACGACGACCAGCCTCACCGAAGCCAAGAAGATTGCCAACACGTGAATTTGATAAGCGACATGAACGATCCCTTGCTGATCGAAAACGGAACGCTGATCGATCCCAGTCAAAACCTCAATCGGCGCGGGCGTCTGTTGGTGGTCGGTGGTTGCATCACGGCGATCGATCCCGAGGATCATCAAATCCCGTCCGCTTACCGAACGCTGGATGCCCAAGGTGGGTTGGTTGCGCCGGGACTCGTTGACTTGGGTGTGGAACTACGGGAGCCGGGTTTCGAGGAAGATGAGACCATCGAGAGTGGTTCGCACGCGGCGCTCGCGGGCGGCTACACGTCAATCCTCGCCAGTTCCAGCACCAATCCGGTCATTGATTCCTACGGAGCCGTCGAGTTCGTTCGGCAAAAAGCCACCAAGGCTCGTGGAGCACGGGTCCACGTGGTCGGCTGTCTCAGCCGTGGCCGCAAGGGCGAGCAAATGGCCGAGCTCAGTCTGTTGGCGGAAGCCGGCGCGGTGGGCTTCAGCGATGCACCTAAGTCGGTTCCCAACGACGCATTGATGAAGCGAGCACTCGAGTACTGTCGGATGCTTGATCGTCCCATTTTTGATCGTCCCGAAGTCCCCGAGTTGGCTGACGGAGGCGTCATGCATGATGGTCAAGTCGCGCTCGTCCTTGGACTCAAGGGGCTGCCGACCGAAGCCGAAGACCTCGCGGTGGCACGCGATGTTCGGCTTGCCGAAGCGACGGACGGCCGATTGCACGTGGGGCCGGTCAGCACGATGGGTGCCGTCGATATGCTACGCCGGGTGAAGACTCGGGGGGTGGTGGTGACGGCTTCCGTTTGCCCGCACAACCTGCTCCGCTCGGACACGGAGATGCAGTCTTACGAGTCGCGGTTCAAAGTCCATCCACCGATGCGCAGCGGCAACCACGTCGCAACCCTCTGCCAGGCCGTTAAAGACCGAACCATTGATGTATTCAGTCCGGCCACATGCCACGCAGTCGCGAAAAGATGATGAATGACCTGGACCGATCTCCGTTTGGCTTGTCATCCATTGAAACCGCACTCGCGACCGCGGCAACGGCGCTCGTGCGATCCGGGATGATGGACTGGATCGAACTCATCGATCGCATGTCAACTCGTCCGGCACAAATCGCGGGACTTCACGCCGGGACACTTCAAATCGGCGCCCCGGCGGACATCACGATTATCGATCCCAACGCCGGTTGGCGAGTGGAACCGTCACAGTTTCGGTCCACATGCGTGAGCACGCCGTTTGCCGGTGCGGAGTTAATCGGACGCGTCAAGCACACGATCGTCGGCGGTGAAGTTCGATTCAGCGATCACTAGCGTCCGCATCGGAATCGGCGGCAAACGGCTTTCCCTGCTCATAGCGTTGGAGCATCTTTTCCGCGAACGTTTTGTACTGAGCGTCGACTTTCGCAACGACCTTCTCCTGCCAACCGACGGCCCTTTCAAACTTCCCTTCGGCGGCACACGCGGCCGCCAGCGCCGAGAGGTCTCCTACCGATTCATAATTGCTCAACTTGCAGGCCGCTTCCGCCGACTCGATGGCCTTCTTGGGATCTCGCAGTGCTTCGTCCGGTGAGGTGGCCAAGGCCCAAGCGAGGTTCTGTAATGCGAGCGCGTATTCCGGTTGCAGCTGAATGGCCTGCCGGTAGTCGGCAATCGCGTCTTCAATCTCACCGACTTGGTAACGGTTGTAGCCGCGATTGTTCCAAGCGACCGCATCGCCGGGGTTCAGCTCGACGGCGCGACCGAAGTCCGCGATCGCCAACGGGTGTTTCTGCTGCTGAAAGTGCAGGTAGCCGCGTCCCATGATCGCTCGCAAGTCATCCGGCTCAAGCTCCAGGATCTTCGTGAAGTCATTGGCAGCCTCTTCGAGTTGGCCTGCTGACTTGTGTGCGATCGCGCGTTGATGAAGCGCGTTGGTGCTGTTCGGTTCTAACTCGACTGCCTGGTCATAGTCCAACAGAGCTTGCTCCGCTTGTCCACTTGATAGATGGATGGCGGCGCGGTTGATCAAGAGGCTGCTGTCTTTTGGGTCCAGCTTGATCGCTTGGTCGTAGTCTGCGATTGCTTTTTTCAGGTCTCCGTTGGCGGCATGAAAGAGGCCCCGGCTGCTGTAAGCGTGCGGCTCGGTGTAACCCAGTTCGATGGCTTGGTCAAAGTCCTGCAACGCCTTTGCCGCGTCACCACGTGCCCACCAAGCAGATGCGCGTAAGGTGTAGTAACGTCCTTCTTTCGGAGCGGCCTTGATCAACTCGGAATAGACTCCGACCGATTCGATGACACGGAGCGCATTGACCTTTGCCACGGCGCCTTTCGTCCCGTCATGGGTCGAGATCACGTAATCGTCTTCCCGCTCGCGCAGGACGGTCAGAAGGTCTCCTTTCTCGATAACATCGATCACGCCGTCCGCATTCATCAGTTTCATTTCGACCCGAGCCACCACAGGTTGGCCCTGCAGCCCCGAGGGTGATTGCCCCCGGCAAATGGACGGAAGACAAACGCACAAGATCAATGCGGCGGCTGTGAAGCGGCGGGAATTGGCAGTCATCGATGGGTCGAAGCGAATGTGACATGGGAAAATCGACTCTCCCATGATAATTGAACCCCTGACGAACTCGCCTCGATTTATTGCCGCGTTTTCCAACTCCATAAGACTACGGCCGCTTCCCCAGGCAACCTAGCCGATGAGCTCGCTCGTCGTTCCATTGCCTGGCTCACGGTTCCGTCTTACCGGGCTCGCGTTCCAAACCCCGGCAATCGGGAACACACAACCTGTCCCCTTCAATCTCAACTTGCCGCCCAATGTCGCCCCGGCACAGCAACCCTTCAACCTCAACTTAAACTCAAACTTCAACTAGCCTCCCACCTCCCCGGCACCAGTCAGTTGAAGCTGAAGTACAAGTTGAAGCCCAATGTCGCCCCGGCACTCCGTGACGGGACCGGCAAACCAAACAGCAACATCCACTCCCACCCTC
>JBCBOO010000156.1:0-15232 GCA_039821235.1 Planctomycetota bacterium | reverse complement strand
CAGCGAGAACGAATCACCATCTTTGGTGACGACTATCCGACCGCGGACGGGACGTGTGTTCGCGATTACATCCACGTGGATGATTTGGGGGCCGCCCATTTGGCCGCCCTCGATCGCTTAGAGCCGGGCAAGGGAATCTGCGTGAATTTGGGGACGGGGCGAGGCACGAGTGTTCGTGAGATCGTCCAGGCCTGCCGAGAAGTGACCGGGCATCCGATCCCCGAAATCATGGGCGAACGACGCGCGGGCGATCCCCCCGAACTGATCGCCGATGCTCGTTTGGCCGAGAAGGTCTTGGGATGGAAAACGCAGTACAACGATGTTCGAAGTATCGTGGAAACGGCATGGAACTGGCACAAACACCACCCCAACGGGTACACGTCTTAGCAACTTTCCGGCCTTTTGTTGGGCCCAAATCGGTTTCTGCGACGTTCTCGTTAGTGCAAGAACAGGGCCAGTTGACTCGCTGAGTTCCGCCCCCTCAGACCTGATTCACGAAATGGCTTGCCATGAAGATTCTCTCGCTCGCAAGATGCTCCCAACCATTATTCGCTTCGCTGCTTCTATCGTTCTCGATGGTTGTCGCGTGCTTGGGCACTGCGAAATCGTCTCCGGCAGCCGAACTGGATCGACGAGAGCGAGCCATCGTGACTTCGATTCAGTCGACGATTAATCGAGCGGGTCAGGATTACTTCCAAGGGGATTTCGAGGCGGCCGGGAATGAAATCCGCAAAGCATTGACCCAAATCCAACGTGCCGCCGACGTCGGCAGTCCCGAGTTGTACGACGCGATCGAGGTTCATGTGAAAAAGGTATCGGTCGCCCATGCCATGCTGGAACTGGAGGGCATTTCGCTCCCGCCGTTCCGCAAACCAGCGCGGGCGCGGCCCGAAGCAAAAACGACCGAAGATGTTCCGGGCGATTCACCCGGCAGCGATGCGGTGAGTTTCGTCAGTGAGGTGGCTCCTATTCTGGCCAGCAAGTGTGGCCAATGTCACATCCAAGGCAGCCGAGGTGGCTTCAGTACCGCCAACTACACCGCCCTGATGCGAGGACCATCCGAAGGAGTCGTCGTCTTTGCCGGTGACGTACCCAGCAGTCGCCTGATCGAAACGATCGAAACCGGTGACATGCCGCGCGGCGGTGCCAGGGTCTCCGCCCAAGAACTCGAAACGCTGAAAAAGTGGATCCAGGAAGGCGCCAAGTTCGACGGCCAAGATCCGATGCAAACGCTTACCGCGGCAACGTCCAATCCGGCACCCATGCCCGCTGCGAACCCGGCTCCCAAAATCAATCGCCCCACCGGAAAAGAAACGGTCAGTTTTTCGGAGGACATCGCGCCACTGTTGGTCGAGAACTGCTCCGGATGTCACCTCGATGCCATGCAGACTCGCGGTGGATTGCGAATGGATACGTTTGCGCAACTGATTCGCGGTGGCGACAGTGGTTCGATGATCACACCAGGCCGTGGTGAAGCGAGCCTGTTGATCAAGAAGCTTCGGGGGACGGCCTCCGACGGTCAACGCATGCCAATGAATCGTCCGCCGCTGAGCGATGACTCGATCACGCTGATTTCAAAGTGGATCGACGAAGGAGCTCCGGTGGATGCGGATGAATCTCAAAGCGTCCGCGTCATCAGCCAACTCGCATGGGCGGCCAATGCGACGAGCGAAGAGAAATCCGAGCGGCGCGCAAACTTGGCCGGACGCAACCTCTCGATGGCCGGTTCTTCGGACGCAGATACGAATCACTTGACGCCGCATTTTCGAGTGACGGGCCCCGCATCCGAAGCCACACGGGAGCTGGTCGGTGAGCTTGCCGAGAGACACATGAAAACCGTCAAGTCGATTGCCAGACCTGCCGGTGGTGAGGCACCGGAAGATTACTTCCGCGGCCGCGCGACCGTGTTTGTTTATCCACGCCGCTATGACTACAGCGAGTTCGCCAAGATGGCCGAAGGCCGCAGTGTTCCAACGGACTGGTCGTCTCACTGGATGGCGGATGGAGTGGACGCGTACATCGTCGTCGTGGCCGGTGAAAGCGACGACGAAGAGGTGATCGAAGAACGCTTGCTCGCGCCCGTCGTTTCACTCGCCGTCGCTGCGCGCAGCACCGACGCACCACGTTGGTTTGCCGAAGGGATCGGCCGAGCGACGTCGATGCAACAAACGGCAGTCAAGCGAACGGACAAGGAAAAACTTCGCGCATCGGTCTACGAAGCCGCGTCGTCCGTCAAAGATGCAAAGGCTTTCATGAGCAACCGCCTGACGCCCGAGCAATCGGACGCGTTCGGAACGGCGCTCGCATTCTCCATGCTGGATCGCAACCGCCGGCGAATGTTAGAAACGACCCTTCGTTCACTCGCGAAGAACGAACCGTTTGAAAAAGCATTCGGACGTGGCTTCGGCGTGACGCCCACGATTTACATTGATCAATTTTTGAAGACGCTCCGCTAACACTAGTGCTCCATCCAGATTTAACTTTGGAGTCGCAAAGATAGTTGCTCGGCTCTCCGAACTGAGTCCTCACGGCTTGGAAAGCCGTGCTACTAAAAAGCCAACCCTAGGTTTGAAAGTTGACGAAGCACTACGCGGATCCAAGGAGGCTCGCCCAGCGTTCCGCTCGCTCAACAGCCGCTTCGGCCGCTCGCATGCGACCCTGCAGCTGCTTCTTCGGATCCGCTTTGACGGCAACCAACTGCTTGGCCAGCTTGGCGGTTTTTGTGCTTCCCTTGATGGATTTCAGTTTCGCGGCGGCGGCATCCGTCAGCGCCATGCCGCTCTGCAGGGCAGCTTCCAACAGCGGTGTCAATGCATGGTGAAGATCTTTGGGCACGCCATCGAGTCGTCCAACAAACTCATCGAGCGTGAGCAAGACGGCCAATTGATGCAGACACGAGACTTGAGCCACCAATGAAAACACCTCGGCGGTGCGCTTCAGTGTGAGGTGTTCGCCAAGCTCTGACATTTGCGCACCGACCATGGTTGGGCAAATGCGCACTTGATCGACGCCATCGATAAAAGCATCCGTCACACGATGGCGATGATCTTTCGACTCGTGGCTGGAGGCATACACGGCAAGCCGGATCGCCTCGCGCGTCCAGGTGAAGTCCGGATCGAAGAGACCATCGAGGAATCCCATCATCATCATGGGCTCGGGAGAATCGGGTCGGGCGAGCATCTCAAGTTGGTCAGTCCAACTTGCCTCGCGCAGGTCAGGCGAGCCATTGTTGAAGGCCGAATTTGCTCGCACGGTCACGCAAACCGGAACGCCGGGATCGTTCACGATGGGACCCGAGACTCGCAGTTTGAAGTCTTCATCCATGCTCGCGAGAGCCACGTCACACGGAGGCTCAAAGTTTGATCCCTCGATCAAGCGTCTCGCGTGCACGGCGGCAAACAGCTCCGGGCTCAACAGTCGTGACATTTGATGAACCTGCAGTTCGATCTCTGCGCCGAGAGCATACAAAGACTCCGGACAGCCACTGTAGATTTCCGGCACACCCGACTCTCGTAGTTTCTGCAATTTGCTGAGCGCTTCACCACGCCCATCCGGCGTCAATCGAAACAAGGCTTGCGCAAGGTCATGGCAGCCCGGCACCTTGCGTGGTTCGGCGTAGTCTCGCGCGAGTCTCTCAACAAAAACCTCGGCGTCGACCCAACCACCCTCGTGCGTCGGTAGTGCTAACAGGCTATGTGGTTGATTCAGTTTTTCGGCAATCTCATCACAGCGTTCTCGAAAAAGCATGCCCTCGAGATCTCGCCAAGCGCGAAACTCTCTGCGAATGGGCTCGAGTTCCAACCACTTAGCCAAGAGCTGCGACAGTCCGATGCGTGCACCGCGATCGATCACGGAGTCCGAATAGAGAAGGTCGAGTTTGGGGATCCGTTTACGAAGACCTGCAACGCGTTTGTCAAAGTCATCCGGACGTTCGCTCCCGAATCGAGCGATCCCATCCAGCACACGTTCGATTTCGATCGCGTCATCGACACCTTCAACCAGCCCAGAGACTTGATCGATCAACTCTTCCAGGGTTTCGATCGGCCGGATGCGTTTCGCCGGATCGCGCCGAGGAACTTTTCCCGGCTGAATGTCAGCGACAAAGTAAGTTGTTTCTGTCAGAGAACGCGCGGCGTCGGTCGATTGACGAATCACCGCCGGGATCTTCTCGAGACGCGATTGCAGCGAGGACATGTCGGCCTGGGTTTCCGGCTCCTCATCGCGAGTTGCCTTGTCGTCGGGAGAATCAGTGAGCGCAGCCAGTCGTGCCTGCAGCACCGTTGCCGCATCGCTGGCTCGTTCGCGCAATCGCTCGCGTGCGGCGTCTGTCATCTGGGACGCGAGTGATTCCAATTCCTTGACGGCGACCTCTTGGACATCGGGTCGTTCATGGCCGACCGCTTGAGCGATCACTTCCGTCGCTTGCCCAGTTTGTTCCGGCTGCTGTTTGATTAGCAAGCGAATGAGCTTGATGGCTTTGACCGGCTGTGCCTTTTGCGAAAGATGAAAAACAGCATCGACGCAAGAAAGAAACCGGCTCGAGTCTAACTTCTTGGCTTTCGCCAACGCTTCCAACGCCTTCAATGCGGAGCCGACCACCGCCGAATGCTCTCCTTGGATTGCGGTGAGGTAGTGATCTGTCAGTGGTTCTCTTTCTTCGGGAGTCGGTTTCAGGTTCTCGTGCAATTTGCCGAACCCGGCCAGTTCTTTGGGGCGAAACGAGCGACTCATCGAGAGTGCGGAGACGTCTAGCAGTTGCTCGCGGTCAATTTCGCCGTTTTCGCAAAGTGATTCGAAAGCACCGAACCAGGGGCTGTGCGAATAATTGAATGCTCCCGAATCGAATTCAAAGAGCTTCCAAATGTGGGTTTCCAGCAATGCCTCGTCTTCGCGAATGGCATCGGCCAGCGTCGCGGGCAACTTTGGCAAACTGTCGTACTTCGTTGTGTCTCTCTGATAGACCGTCTCTTGTGAAAGCACACCGAGTGCCATCCGTTTGTAAAAGTCAGCGGACTCGTTGGCGGGAAGTGCTCCGCTGCAGATCAATTGGTGCTCGACGTGCCAATCGATCACGGGAAACTCTTGCTTGACGTCGCGAGTTGCGAAGCGCGATAGCCACTTCGGCCGGCGATCGTTCAAAATCTGAGCGACACGGCGTGGCATGTCACGAAGATCACTGTGACACCAACTCAAGCCATGTCCGGGGTAATCCACAAGAGTTTGGGCGTCGGTGACTGCCAAGACCATCAAGGAAGCCGACCAGCGCGGAAAACGCCAATCGGGATAGGAGGTCTTGCGAAGCCGAGCGAGGAAATCACCGTCAAACCAAGGCTCGTCTTCCAGCCCGATCGGTTTCGTATCCTCTTCCTGCAGAAAGCTGCCGGCATCCACGATGCGATACAACTGCATGACTTGCGCGAACAGTTTTTCACGAGTGGATTCGTTCATGTCGCGAAAAGCATCGACAACCGCTTGTCGGTCTGCATCAAGAATGAGCTTCTTGAGATCGTTTTCATTCATCATTCGCTTCCTCACGCGTGATCGCGGCGTCATCATTGGTCGCCATCACATCTCCGTCGTGGATGATCCGCGTGGCGAGAATATGTTTACATGGTCCCCGCTGGCCTTGATACCGGCTGAACCACTGGCAGGTACAACGGTCACCATCGTCTCGGAGTCGAACAAAGTGCCAAACATCCGATCCGGCAACTTGATAGTTCGGACCTTGTCGTGTGTCATCAACGTGTTTGCAACCACCTCCATCGACCAGTTTGCGGGCGGCCGCCAAACGTGGCTGATGCGTCTCAAATTTTTGGAGGTCGAAAGGCAAGACGCGATGAAAATACTTGCCGCTTGAAACATCAAACCCGACCAGGCCTCGTGAGCCCAGCACTGCGAGTGCCGCTTCGACTTCCGCTTCGCCACCCACGTGACTGAGTTTCGAGACATCAATTTGTGATTGCCAGTGCAACGAATCGGTGACAGCTGGCAAAGCGGATTGCCATTGCCCGGTCGCGAGTCGAGACAGCATCTGTCCTTCGCCGCTAAAGCCGCGATAGAGCTCGGGGCTGATGAGCGCGAAGAACGTCCCCATGCCGAAATCCAATTCCCAGCCGCTCGTTCCGGCCTCCTCATCACTCCAGAGTGTGAGCTGTTTTAGATGCGGAATAAGCGGTTCAAGAACGCGAACACGTTCGGTTCCGTGCAGCGGAATCGAATCGCGTTGTGGACGCGAAGCCAACCGCATAGAGCGACCGGTGCGTGTGATGTGAACGGGGCGTTTTCCGCCAGAGCCTTTTGGCAATGCGCGAAACAGTGTTCTGGCATCATTCACGTTCAACTCAAAACGCGGCGTCATCCGTGGTTGATAGGCTTGAACTTCGCAAAATCCCTTGACCCAACGGACAGGCAACTTCACTTTGCGTTCAACGATCTTCTCATCGCCTGTTCGGAGCGTGACACCTTCCCCTCCGACTTGAAGGGCAGCATCGTCTTGATCGGAGAGCCGCCGGAGTGCGAGTTGCATCGCATCATTAAAGTCGACATTGGTGGTGCCTTTGCCTTGCAAGTCGGTGTCGAATGCTTCGGGTGACAGATCAACGCGTGCATAGACCCCACAGCAACTGCTAAAACCCTCGAACCGCAGCATGCCACCGCCGCTGGTCACGACGGGATCCAACAACAGTGGGTCGAGTGGCTGATAGAACCGTGTGCGAACAATCTTTGCCAGCACCGTTAAACACTTCCCAACGAGCGCGGGCCGTCGGAGAGCACCGTCGAAGAACACATCGTCCGAAGTGCCTTCGAGACTCGTTGCCAAGCGAATCGCGGGTGCGGATTCCCTCTCCAGCAAGGCCGATTCGAAGGGATACTGATAGGAGTAGTCGAGTGTGTTCGCCGCCATCCGGTCCTTCCTATTTTTTAGGTAGACCGATCATTATGGGGGACGGCGCCGCTGGACGATAGAGTTGGCCAGCGTGCTCGTGACACAATTTGATCACGATTAGAACAAGTGCAGTCCGCACTCTTGTTTGAGTCCGCGGAAACGGGTGTCTCGATCATCCGTGTCGTCCTGCTGCAAGGGACGAGTTGCCAAATGCAGCGTGACGGAAGATTGGATTCCAAAGCTGGTGGAGACGGCGAGTGAATCTTGAAACTCATCCACTGCCCATTGAAGCAAGTTCTCTGCGGAGAGACCGACGAACTTCTCTTCAAAGGACTCGGTGAGGGATCCGGTCAGTGTGCTGGACATCGTTCATTCCGTGAGTCGGAGGGAGTAGCGGACGCGTTGCCCCCCTGCGACGCGGTCACCCTGAACCGTCTTACGCCGGATTGTTGAAGACGTGCTATCCCTGGCGGGAGCTGACCGGAGAAGGTCATCTTCACGTTGGCCCGCCAGGGCCGACTGATGCAACCAATCGCCACGAATAATGAAAGCCGAAAAACTTCATTTCGTTGGTAAGAGATTTCCAAGACACCGCATCCAAAGGACAGTCGCAAGACATCTCGGCGGATCGGTGGGCGGTACACCAGTCCTTCCAATTGAAGTCGAGCGACCCACGAGGGAGACACTCAACGTGAGCGAACCTGTCCGAACCAACGAGGCATCCGCCGCGACCGATCCATGGATCCAACGTCTCGTGGGAGATCCCGATGTCCGAGATTCCGCACTCGAGGAACTGAGACTGTTTCTGTTGCGCGGCCTGACGAAGTCGATGGCGTCGCGGTATGGAGGAGGCTACTCGGCTGAAGATGTGGTTCAGGAGGCGTTGGTGAAAATCATGAACTCGCTCGATCAATTTGCCGGCCGCAGTCGTTTTACGACTTGGGCCATGACGGTCGCCACCAGAATGGGAATCAGCGAAATGAGACGTAAACACTACGAAGATGTCTCCATCGAGGCCTTCAAAACAGAAGGGGCGACGTTTGAAGTCGCATCGGAGGAAACGTCCGCGTCGGATGGACTGGACCGAAGATGGATGGTCACGAAACTGCAGTCCTTGATCGAGGACAGCTTGAGCGAGAAGCAACGATTTGCCGTGCGAGCGACACTGGAAGGCTTGCCCGTGGAAGTCATCGCCGAAAAAACCGGTGCGAATCGCAATGCGATCTATAAACTCGTGCATGACGCGAGGACGAAACTTCGTTCGGGACTTGAGTCCGCCGGCATTTCCGCTGACGAGTTGTCCATCGCCTTCGCGTAGGAAGATTGACCCGATGAAACTTTCAAAAGTGCAAACCAAGACGCTTCTGGAGATCGTCGCCAGCGCAAAGCCGGACGAGATCGACTGCGACGGGTGTTTTGAACACCTGGCGGAATTCGTTGAACACGAATTGATGGGGATCCAGATTCCCGATGCGCTCCGGAAAATCCAACGCCACATCGACCAGTGCCCGTGCTGCAGCGATGAGCACCAGGCGTTACTCGAGGGGCTGAGAACGCTCGAGGGTTAGCCGGTTGGTCGGAATCGGCTACAACGTCGTGCCGATCCACCCTGCCCCTCTCGCCTCTCGCGATCACTGCTGAGATGAAAACTACCGACGTTCGAATCACTGACGTCCGAATCGATTTCGAAGACTACGACTACCGAACGACGATGAAGTTCGGCGGCATGCCCGTTGATGAAGTAACGTTATTGAACGTGCACTGCGACGTGGAAACGCGGGACGGGAAAACGGCAACGGGTTTTGGCTCGATGCCGCTGGGAAACATCTGGGCGTTTCCATCGCGTCAAATGAAGTACCAGCAGACGCTCGGCGCGATGAAGACGCTTGCGGAACGGATTCAAGCGATCACCGCCGACTTCGGCGAAACCGGTCACCCAATCGATTTGGGAATCGCACTGGAACACCAGTATTTGAATGTCGCCGGCGAAGTGACTTCGCAGCTGGATTTGACCGAGCCGATTCCCAAGCTCGCGACGCTGGTGGTTGCCAGCCCATTTGATGCCGCGATCCATGACGCGTACGGAAAAGCACATGGGCTGAACTGCTTTCAGACCTATGGTCCGGAGATGATGAACCAAGACGTCTCGGCCTACCTGGGTGACGAATACAAGGGCCGCTGGTTGAACGAGTTTGTTTTGGA
Source organism: Planctomycetota bacterium (assembly GCA_039821235.1). GTDB lineage: Bacteria > Planctomycetota > Planctomycetia > Pirellulales > Pirellulaceae > Stieleria. The sequence goes on along the minus strand of JBCBOO010000156.1, from coordinate 6,144 downwards.
CCAACCCAAGTCTCGGATGCCGCTGTATCACCTGGTCGGTGCGCTCGACCCGCTGGACGAGGAAGAGCTCGGCGAACCGACCGGCGACGGCTTGCCGGACACGCTCCCGGAGTGGATTCATTACAACGGGCTGACCCACATGAAGATCAAACTCAATGGAGATGATCTTGATTGGGATTTGAATCGTGTCGTCAAAGTCGATTCGATTGCAGCCAAGACGCAGGCCGAACGGGGTGTGCAGACTTGGTATTACTCATTGGATTTCAATGAACGATGTGCCAATGTCGATTACCTGATCGAGATGCTCAAGCGACTTCGCGAAACGACCCCGGAAGGGTTTGACCGAGTTCAGTACATCGAACAACCGACCGCGAGAGACTTGAAAGCGCATCCCGAGAACCGCATGCATGAAGCGGCGAAGCTCAAGCCCGTCGTGATCGACGAGTCGCTGACGGATTTGGAATCACTGTTGCTGGCGCGAGACATGGGGTACACGGGCGCGGCACTCAAAGCTTGCAAGGGTCAATCGCAATCGTTGCTGCTGGCCGCCGCGGCGCAAAAATTGGGCCTGTTTCTTTGCGTCCAAGACTTGACGTGCCCCGGCGCTTCGCTGGTGCACTCCGCGTCGATCGCCGCACATGTTCCGGGCGTCGCTGCGATCGAATCCAACTCCCGGCAGTATTGCCCCGTCGCGAACTTGGCATGGGAAGACCGCCTGCCGGGCATCTTCGTCGTTCGCGACGGCAGTATGGACACCAGTTGCTTGGCAGGAACGGGTCTGGGCGCGGTCTAAATCCGTGCCACACTGATGGCTCGCGGGACACGCGATTGTCCCGTCCCGGTTTCCTGACAGGTTCCACGCCTGCCCCACGACTGCACTGGAAAAGAGATGGTTTTCTGGCGAAAAAAGAACCAGCCGGAGTCTCCCGGCGAACCCGCAGACACTCCCGCGCCCGCAGACACTCCCGCACCCGCGGAAACGCCGGCGGCAGAAGCTCCGTCGAGTGAGTCCGCACCGACAGAATCCGCACCGACAGAATCCGCGACGGCTTCGGAGCCCACTCCAAGTCCGCCGGCTGCCGAACCGGAACAACCCGCCAAGCAGGGGTTGTTTGGTCGGTTTCGCAAAGGCCTGGAGAAAACGCGCCGCGCACTGAACACCGACATCCGCGACCTCTTCAAAGACGAAGGGCGATTAGTGGATGACGAATTTTTGGGCGAGTTGTTCGCAAAGCTAATTCGTACCGACATGGGCGCGGGACCGGCCGAAGAAATTCGCGACGACATTGCCAAACGCTACCGCGGCCGCAAGGTCGAAATGCGTGAAGTCCTCGATTCCATTATCGAGCAGACCCAGGCGATGCTCAAACAGGACGCGTCACCGCTGAAGTTGCCGCAGAGTCCGAGCGTGATTTTGGTGGTGGGTGTCAACGGCAGCGGCAAAACGACATCGATCGGCAAGTTGGCCCACTTCCTGACGTCCAGCGGCAAGAAAGTCGTGCTGGGTGCGGGCGATACGTTTCGTGCCGCCGCCGTCGAACAGCTGACCATTTGGTCCGAACGCATCGGATGCGACATCGTCACCGGCAAACAGAACGCGGACCCAGCCAGCGTTGCGTTTCAAACCGTCGATCGCGCCGTGGAATCGGGCGCGGATGTCGCGATCATTGACACCGCAGGACGGCTCCAGACACAATCCAAGTTGATGCAAGAACTGGAGAAGATCCGCCGCGTCGTTGGAAAGAAAATTGATGACGCGCCGCACGAAGTCTTGCTCGTGTTGGACTCAACGGCCGGGCAGAACGCGCTCAGCCAAGCCAAGGGATTTAGCGAAGCGGCCGGATGCACGGGAATCGTCCTCGCCAAATTGGATGGGTCGGCACGTGGAGGTGTGATCATCCCGATTCGCCGCCAATTCGAATTGCCCGTCAAATTCGTCGGACTGGGAGAAGGCATCGAAGACATCGCCGAGTTCGATGCGGACAACTTCGCGCGAGCACTTTTCGAAGACTAAACATGCTGCACCTGCAATCAGAATCAACGACCCGTTGGCTCGCCCAAGTCGACGCGCATCTGGATGAAGTCTTGATCGATCACGCGCACTGCGAACGCAAGGCGGCGTCGACGGCGATGAACCTGATGAACTCGTACACCGACAATCGTCCGTTGTGTGTCGAGATGACCCAGATCATCGAAGAAGAGCTCGAGCACTTTCACATGGTGATGGAAGTGCTGGACGAACGTGGGATCGAGTTCCGTCGCTTGCAAAGCGGGCACTACGGACGGGAGCTGAATTCACTGGTCCGCCAAAGTGAACCGGAGCGTGCGGTGGATCGGTTGCTGATCGCGTCACTGATCGAAGCCCGCAGCTGCGAACGTTTTCGACTACTCGCCGAACACGTGAAGCAGCGTGATCCGAAGCTCGCCGAATTCTACGCGGGGCTGTTTGAATCCGAAGCTCGACACCACACGACCTACGTTCGAATCGCCGAGCAATATGGTTCGCGCGAGGAAGTCGTCAAACGCCTGGACCAACTGTCTGCCGAAGAATCCGCGATCATTGCCAAAGGCAGTCCGCTGGCAAGAATGCACAGCTAGCGATTCTGTTTCACGGCACATTCACGTTGATGCGCTTCGAATCCGACGTGTTTCACACGGCATCGGTGATCGGCTCGGTGTCGAATTTCGGCGTTCGTCATTTCCCGTCACGCTCTTGCCGATCGGATTGATCCGTGCGAACGTTGTGTCGTGCGGGTAACTCGCTTTCGCGATTGCCTTGACTCATGAATTCAGCGCGAGTCGCTCATCAAGCGAACTCACGCGAGAGGCTGATGAGCACCACACACACTGCGGGACCAAGGAGGGCTCGCGAACGAACACGGAAGGACTCCCGTGAAACGCCATCATTGGAGGGTTTTGCTATGAGCGGGGTGTCTTACATCGGGGGCGGAGCGACACGTTTGTCGAGTGCGGTTGTCACGTGGATGTTCGTCTTGGGAGTCGGTGGAAGTGACGTCGCAGCGGAAACCGGTGTCGTGCGATTCGATGTACCGGCAACGGTTGCCGCCGAAGTGAGCGACGCAAAGGCGAGCATCAAACAAGTGTCCGTCGACTGGACGCTTTCCGCGTTGGTGGTGGATACCTATTCCGCCGGCCACAAGGGCTCGCCGCCGATCGATCATTTGCTGGTTCGTTGTCGCTTGCGTGATCGTTTTCCCGTCGCGGACTTCGCCCCTCGAACCGAAGTTCAGTCGGACTATGCCGGGCCGATCTCGATTACCGAGAAGCGGGAAAAGAGCGAAGCATTTGGATTGAGTGTGGATGGCAAGTACCAACCGATCGCGGGCGCTCATTTGGGTGCCGATGAAACCTCCCTTCGGTCCGATGCCACGCAGTATCAACACAACGCGCCCGTTCAGGCCGTCGTGGCTTCCGGAACGATCGATCGTGGACACGGCGTGTACTTCAAGTTGAGATGGACTCGTGGACAAGTCCTGGAGGGTGAAAAACACTTCCAGCTGACCTTCGATGTCCCTCAGGCGTGGCGTGGCGGATTGCTGGACATCCAAGTCATGGCGACGGGGATCGATCGGCAGTTGATCGGCAAACCGAAAGTCCGATCGGTCGCCCAGCAAGACTTCGTCGTCGCCGTGCATGACGCAGGTGACGCGGAAGCGGGAAAGCTGGCGGACCGACTGGCCGAGCTCGACCGCGAGTTGCGACGGCACTCCCAGCAAACGCGGGCGTCTGCATCGAATCCTGTTTTGGACTGGTGGCGGGGTCTGATGCCGGCTTTTTCCGACAGCCGTTCTGCCGGGAATTGGTACAAGCGTCTGTCGAGCCGGCAGGCTGATCCCTACATGGACGCCGAAATCCGCCGACTGCCCATGCCTGTTCGGGTCGCCGTGCTGGACTACACCGAAGCGGCCGAGCGGCTGGCATGCTTGGGGGATTCTTCGTAACGCGAGCCGGATTCCCGCCCATTGGTGCTGGTCAATGACTTGCTATCGACGATAATGGATGCGTCAAATCGTCAGTCCGCTGCTCCGGTAGTGGGCGTGTACCTTTCCCTGTAGACTCCTGCCCTAAACGTTTCCCACCATGTATCGAACACTCACACTGTTGGCGGTTGCCGCCGCCTTTTTGACCATGTCCGACCAAGCCTCCGCACAAAAAGCCGCCGACGCAAAAGTAACGTCCAAGGTTTTCTTTGATATCGAAATCAACGGCGAAGAAGCCGGCCAAATTGTCTTTGGACTTTTTGGCGATGACGTTCCCTTGACGGCCGAGAATTTTCGCAAGCTCTGCACCGGTGAAGAGGGTGTCGGAAAAATGGGCAAACCGCTGCACTACAAAGGCAGCAGTTTCCACCGCGTCATCCCCCAATTCATGCTACAGGGTGGCGACTTCACCGCCGGCAACGGAACCGGTGGCGAAAGCATTTACGGTGCAAAATTCAAAGACGAGAACTTTGTCTTCGCCCATGATATTCCCGGTCTGTTGAGCATGGCGAACGCCGGTCCAAACACAAACGGATCGCAGTTCTTCATCACCACCGTTCCCACCCCCTGGTTGAACGGCAAGCATGTCATCTTCGGTCGTGTGATCAAAGGAATGGAACTCGTGGAACGAATCGAAGGACTCGGTACGCAGAGCGGAAAACCTCAGTTGCCGATCACCATCGCTAATTGCGGCGAACTGGAAGCGGAGTAGTCTCCGCACTTTCCTGTCTGAGCTTTCATCCTCTTCTCCGGGCGACCCATTCCATGTCGACTCGGAGAAGAGTTTTTTATGCAGCAACGAGCCTCTGTTGTCGCTCGGGCGTGAGGTACGGCATCATATGGACGCAGTCGTAGAGGCCGGTTTCAATGGCTTGAACGAATGCTCGGGAAGTCAGATGTGATTCGTAGTAATCGATTACACCCTCTTGTAACCTCTCGATTTCCATTTCATTCATTGAGCGGACACGTTGCAGTGATTCCCTGAGCCCGGCTTTTCCTTCGTAGTGAATGCAATTGACCCCGTCTTCGAGCGGCGGCGTCATCAACGACGCGTACTCGATCACGGGAATGGTGCCCACCGCCATTGATTCCACCAAGTTGTGCGAAAGCGGGTAGTCGCCCCCTGGTGCGGCGAGGAAAAAACGGCTTCGTGCGAGAAGCGTGAGCCACTCACCGGCCGGTGTCCTGTAGATCCCGTTGTCCAGAAACACAAACCCGTCGTGTTCCATCGAGAGGAGTTGCTTGAACGAGCGATCGTTCTGAATGGGGGCGATATCGCTGGCGAAATGATGTTTGGTCGTCTCCACGACTTGGAATCGATTGAGAACGGCCATCCGTTCGTACTTGCGAATCTTGGTGTAGGAAGCCTCCGAACAATGCCCGCCGAAAAAGAGTCGCCAGGTACGTGGCGTCTTGCGGTGTGAGCCCAGGTCCCGTTCCCAGTCTTCGTTCCAGACCGATGGAAAGGGTCCATACGGAAGTGGGAGTTCTCGTTCACCGATCGGCCGCGTCTGGTCCGCCGTGACGATCATTGTCTGTTCGGCGATGTCTGACGTGGGCATGCGATCAGTTAAGTACAGATCAAAGACGGGTGGACGGGTGAGATGCGAGAGCGGACGCACCTTGCGCAGCGCCTCGGCCTTGAAGGCTCGATGGGCGGTTTGCAGGAAAGAGAGACGGGGATTCAGGTAGATCGTGTAACCGCCATGAGTCAGCAGCGAAACGAGCTGATGAAACCGTCGCCCCTGTTCACCGTCGAGATCAATATCGTGCAGGTCCAGCAAGCACGTCGGCAGATGGGCGGAGGGTGGCTTCAGCGTACTCGCGAACTCGATCCAATGGTCGCGTACTTGTCGGCAGTGTTTTTGGCGCAGCAGCCAACGTTGTCGACGGTAGGCACGTTCGAAACGCAGGCCGAGTTTGCGAATGGATTTCAATGAGTACACCCGCTCAATTGACTGAAATTGGACCGATCGGACGCATGCTACAAAGGAGAGCGAACCCAACGCTAGTGCATCATCCATTGACTGAGCGGGCGTGTTTCACGCTCTCGTTTTTCACGCCCGAGAGATCATTTCGTTGCCGAAACGAACTGGATGGGCTGGGGCGGCATCGAGTCCAAAAACAGCTTTCCATAGCGTTT
>JBCBOO010000155.1:0-15235 GCA_039821235.1 Planctomycetota bacterium | reverse complement strand
GGTACGCGTTTATCGCTGCGGGAGCCGTGGTGACCAAGGACGTTCCGGACTACGCATTGATGTCCGGTGTTCCCGCGAAGCAAACGGGATGGATGAGCCGCCATGGTCAGAAGCTCGAGTTCGCTGACGACGGAACGGCTGTGTGCCCCGAATCGAAATTCAAGTACTCGCTGGTTGATTCAGGTGGCGTCGGCACCGTCCGCTGCCTTGACGTTGGAGAGGACGAACAATTGCCGGCGGAACACCGCGTTGGCACGAAAAGTTATCGTCAATGGAGCAAGAAGGATTAGAGAGAGTGTCTCCTAGCGGTTCCTCTGTTCTTTGATTTCTCCGTCAATGACTCATTCCCGACCATTTCGCGTCTGCTTTACCGGCAACCTCAGCCAACCCATTTTGGAACCGCTCGCATCCATGATTCATGGAGCGGAAGGTCGTGTTGAAATCAATGGGATTGGTCAATGGACAGTGGACACGGGAAGGATATGCGAGACAATTCCGCTCGCGCCGATGCCTAAAGAACCCCTGGGATTTCTGAAGTCTCGGGTAAAGAAGAGCGTGAAGAAGACGTCAACCATCCAAAGCCCTGGATCGACAAGGCGGTCATTCAAGTCCCGTTGCCTTCGACTGGCGATGCGAGTCAACGATTCGATCGATCGAGGATTGCATTCTAGTCGTTTCCGTCAAATGCTCTCCCAGAGCGACTTGATTCATCTGCACGGGGCGTTCAATTCGCGAGCGTTTCGAATGTTGGCGCACGGTCAAATTCCAAAGCCGCTCGTCGTCTCGCTGTGGGGATCCGATATTTTCCGCAAAAGCGATCTTGCCTTGGTTGCCGTTCAACAAAAGCTCTTTCGCAAGGCGGATGCCATTACCGTTTCCAGCCCCGAATTTCGCGAGACCGTTCTGGCAAAATACGGTCTTGAGTTGCGAGACAAAATCCACCTAACGCAGTTTTCGCCCACATTTGAAGGCATTCAAAAACTGGATGCGGCGGAGGGACGACAGACGTTTCGAAAGTCCCACTCGATCAACGACAATTCCATGGTGCTCTGCGTGGGACACAATGGGACGAGAGAGTGCCAGCATCTCGAACTCCTGACGAGCCTGTCGCGGCTTCCCGAGACATTGAAGCAGCGGCTGCACATCGTGGTGCCAATGACGTACGCCGGGACGCCGAGTTATCAATCCGAAGTGAGGGCGGCAGCGGAGCAAACCGGCATTGAATACACCCAATTGACTGAGTTCATGTCGGACGAGGAAGTTGCGTCTCTACGGCACGCATCGGACCTACTGATCTACGCTCCCGTCTCGGATGCCTTTTCAGCGACCGTCACGCAGTTTCTTGCGACGAACACCATTTGTATTCTCGGATCGTGGTTGCCCTACAACACGCGGCGTCGGGCAGGTCTGAAATACTGGGAAATCGATTCGCCGTCGGATGCCGGCAAAGTGCTGGAGTCGCTTTTGCTTGATTGGCAACCGACATGTGACTCCGTTCAAGAAAACCAGCAGATCTCTTTCGATTTCTTTGATTCCACCAAGCTCGGAACCCAGTGGATTCGAGCCTACGAAGCCGCGGCAAAAACTGACATACTTACCGTGCGCGACAATGAGTAAATTCAATTCCATTCTTGAGAAAGTGCTCGGTAGAAGCACGTCCTTCCTGGCCGAGGACCTCTCGAACCATTCATCTAACATCACCGAGAAGGTTAGGCGGAGCCGGGTATTGGTGATCGGAGCCGCCGGATCCATTGGCAGTGCGTTTGTTCGTGAGTTGGTGCCGTTTCAGCCCGCTGGACTTCATTTGGTCGACACCAGCGAAAACAACCTGGTTGAATTGGTTCGCGATCTGCGATCGAGCGGCGTTGCCATTCCAGCTGACTTCCGCACGTACGCGATCGACTTTGGCCAGGCTGAAATGCGTGCGTTGCTCGCTCAAGAACGTTACGACTACATCCTTAACTTCGCTGCGCTCAAGCACGTTCGATCGGAACGAGATCCGTTTACCCTGATGCGTTTGCTGGACACCAATGTTCTGTCCAACAAGCGGTTGATCGAATGGATTCAGCAGACGCACTCGGATCGAGATCAGCCAAGGCGGGTTTTTGCCGTCTCATCTGACAAATCCGTTCGACCTGCCAACTTGATGGGCGCTTCGAAAGCATTCATGGAAAGGCTGTTTCTCGCAGCTGGCGATGATCTTCCCTACAGCACGGCACGATTCGCAAACGTTGCCTTTTCCGACGGCAGCCTCCTACACGGGTTTCGGAATCGAATTGAAAAGAAGCAACCGCTGAGCGCTCCCAATGACATCCAGCGCTATTTTATCTCACCCGCTGAAGCAGGACAGTTGTGCCTTCTGGGTTGTTTTTGTTGTAACGCCTCCGAAATCGTTTATCCGCTCTTCGAACCAAGCGATGACTTGATGACCTTTTCGGACATCGCAATTGAGGTACTGCATCAACTGGGATATGAACCCGTCGAATGCACGAGCGAAGAAGAGGCTCATGCGATTGCTGGGGAGCTGGACCAATCCTCGACAAAGTGGCCGTGTTTCTTTTCCTCATCGGATACCAGCGGCGAGAAGTCCGTGGAAGAGTTCGTCAATCCGGGCGAGCAAATAGACACACGAAGGTTTAAGACAGCGGGTGTGATCACCCATCCGACCCAGGCGCCCGTCAATAGCGTCGAAGACACGATCAAGCAAATCATGGCGTTGCGTTCCGGCGGTAACTGGTCGAAAGAACAGCTGAGCGAATTCGTCCAAGCCGTCGTTCCGGAGATGAACTTGGTCAGTTCCACCCGCAACCTTGACCAGAAGATGTAGGCAGGGTGACGCATCCAATGAACATTCTTCTTTTGGGCGGCTCAAGCTGGCTCGCTTCCCAATTTATTCAGACCGCCAAACCGCACGGCCACCGGCTGACAGCTGTCTCTCGCATTCCCATGCAAGACACACCGGACTTCATCGCCGGAGACTGCACGCGATACGAGTTTGTTTCCCAGTTAATCAAAGAACACTCACCCGACGTCGTCGTTAACTTCTGTGGGGTCTCCCTTTCCGATTCAGAAATGAATCAGATGGTCTCGGTGAACTGCGGGATCACAACGAATGTGATGCATGCTTTGACGGCCAATCAATGTCAAAGCGTCTTCATTACCTTTGGATCGGCGGCGGAGTATGGACGTTGCGAGAAAGATCCGATTGGTGAATCCGATCCTTGCATGCCCGAAACCGGTTACGCACTAACGAAGTACCAACAGACCTTGGCGTGCTTGGATTGGGCAAGTCGCGGTCGATCCAACGTCTACGTCTTGCGACCGTTCAATCTGATCGGCCCCGGGATGCCGCCTGCGACGATCGGGCACTTGGTCGATCAGAAGATTCGCGAACACCAGAGCGGTGATTCCGTTGTCTTCTACTACCCCGATATGGTCCGAGACTTCATCTCATTGAGCGACGTTGCGGCCGCAACGCTCTGCGTCGCTCAGCAACAGCCCCCGAGTGGCGTCTACAACATTTGCTCAGGCGTTCCTTTGAGTCTTCGGGAAATGGCGACTCAGATGCTGACGGCGCGCGGGGTTGAGTTTCAAATCCAGCAGGACGAACGATTCGTCGGTCAGCCCATGAACATTCCTCGGGTGGTTGGTGATCCGGCCAAATTGAAGCGAGAGTGTCATTGGCAAGCAAACGACGACCTGAGTTGTCTGCTCGAAAGTCTTGCAACGAGTTCCACATGAGTAGCGACACATCAAATCAGGCCGAACTGACGAACCCCAGTTTTTGGGACCAACGTTGGAATAGCCACAACATGGGTGTGATCCAGCGAGGAAGAAGCCCCGTCGCGGATGCGATTCTGCACTTCATGGATCAATACGCCAGTCAGTATTCAACCGGGTCCATCTTGGAGATCGGTGGAGCACCAGGGCGTTACCTCGCACGGATGGCGATCGACCACGACCTTTCTGCAACCGCGATCGATTACTCTCCGGAAGGGTGTGATCAGTTGAGGGCGAATTTCGCAAAGCTTGATCGCCCCATCACCGTGATCGAACGAAACGTCTTAACGGAAGAGCCCGAGACGACGGAAAAGTACGACGTTGTTTTCTCCCTCGGCTTGATCGAGCATTTCGAAGATGTCGAGGAGATCATCAGGTCTCACGTCAAGTATCTCAAAGACGGCGGGATCTTGATTTTGGGCGTTCCGAATTGCTTGGGAATCTATCGTTGGTTTTGGAAGTCGCTCTCGCCTGACCTGCTTAGCAAACACGTCCTCTCAACCATGGAAGCAGATCGCTGGGAGCATTGGGCGAAACGATGCGGCATCCGTCCCGTGAAAATTGCCCACGTTGGCGGGTTCGACTCCGCTTCCTTGGACAAGCGAGAAGTCTCTGGATTCCACTGGAAGAAAGTGCTTGCCAAAGCATTGCGTTTGATGTTCTACAGGCGATGGAACCTGCTTGGACGAACCAGCCATCCCGCGCTGTCGGCTTACTTGATCGGCGCGTTTCAGTTGGACAATCAAGACTCGACGTCGAAAAAAACACATTCCTGAGCGGATCCAACGAAATAACCAATTTACCGTGCAACAAGATAAACAAGAACGACTCGATCAAGTCTCAATCGTCAGCACGACGGAGATACTCGTCGCGCTGAAGAAGATGGACCAGCTCAATAAGAAGCTGCTGGCAATTGTCGACGATGGTCGCTATCGCGGAATTTTGAGTGCGGGCGATATTCAGCGAGCCATCATTGCCAACCAACCTCTCGAGACACCCGTCATCGACGTGATTCGGCAGACGGTTCGTGTGGCTTCGGCCGATGATGAATTTGACGATATCAAGTCGATGATGATTCAGCACCGTACCGAGTTCATGCCGGTGCTGAATCAGGAAGATCAATTGATTGACATCCATTTCTGGGAAGATGTCTTTGCGGATCGACTGCCTGCCAAGAAACGATTTGACATCCCGGTCGTCATCATGGCGGGCGGAAAGGGAACACGCTTGAAACCCATCTCAGACATTCTTCCAAAGGCACTTTTCCCACTCGGAGAAAAGACCATTGTGGAGAACATTATGGACCGATTCACGGAGGCAGGCTGCCATCGATTCTTCATGTCGGTGAGCCATAAGGCCGATTTTATTGAGTCGTATTTTGCGCAGACCGACTGCCCGGGACGCTCGATTGAGTTCTTTCGTGAAACCAAACCACTCGGAACCGCAGGCAGTTTGCAACTCATTCAAGATCGAGTGAAAGAACGTTTCTTCGTTTCAAATTGTGACATCATTGTCGACACAGATTACAGCGAAATCTTGGACTACCACGTTCAGCACAAGAATAAGATCACGTTGGTCGCGGCACTTCGGCATGTCAAGATTCCCTATGGAACGCTTGACACGGCGGAAGAGGGCCGACTGCTCCGGATTGCCGAAAAACCGGAGTACACTCACCTGATTAACGCGGGACTCTACCTCCTCGAGCCAGAGCTTTTGTCGCTGATCCCGGAAGACGACTTTTTTCACATCACCGACCTGATCGATGAAGTGATGAAGCAGGAGGAACGCGTCGGCGTCTTTCCAGTTTCCGAGAAGAGTTGGCTCGATATCGGCCAGTGGAATGAATACGAGCGCTCCATGAAAACACTGGCGTCGAAGCTTTAATGCGTTCTGACTCGCAGCAACTGCTCGACGCCAACGTCACCGAAGTCGGGAAACGCTCCATCCAAGGAGTGTTCCTCCAATTTGCCAGTGGCGCAATGGCACTCGTGTCAATTATCCTGTTGGCTCGCCTGCTGGAGCCAAGTGACTTTGGGATCGTTGCCACGCTTGCGCCCTTGGTCGCGTTTGTTCAAATGTTCAAGCGTCTTGGACTAACCGCCGCCATTGTGCAGGCGGAAATGCTTGATGAAAACGAAGTCTCCGTCTATTTTTGGCTGCAACTGATCTTGGGAGCTCTCCTGGGAAGCGGCTTAGCGTTGATCGGACCTCTTTGGGCGGACTTCATGGTGGATCCCAGGCTCAAGAGCTTGGCGATTGCGATGGGTGCGATTGCCTTCATCGAAACAGTGGGAGGTATCCATGATGCACTGTTACGGCGAAACCTCCTTTTTGGCCGGCTCTCGTCGATTCAAATCCTTGGGCTCTCGATCGGCTTGGTTGCTGCATTAGCCGCCTACGTGGCTGGCCTTGGATACTGGAGTCTTGTTGTTCAACAAGCAACGAACTCCGTTGTTGTTGCGATTGGAATGTGGCTGCTGTGCCCTTGGCGTCCTAACATCCCACGCAAGATGGAATTCGAAAAGCTCAAGGGCATCGTGCTAGGCGGCAGCCTTACCATCAGCCAAATCTGCGAATACATCCGACGCAACTCCGACCTCTTTATGATTCGTCTTTACGCTGGTGAAGAACAACTGGGCTACTATTCCAATGGCTACCGGTTGGTGATGACACCGACATCGCAAATCATGCGTCCTCTGATGTCAGTGACCCTCCCGATGCTCTCACGAAAGCGAGACTCGGATGAATACCAATCCTGCTTCGAGAGCGTCTTTCTGTTTTGCATCGTCGCTGCGGTCCCTGCGGGTGTGTTCACCCTGCTGTTTCCCGAATCGGTCGTGAGCCTGGGACTGGGAACAAAATGGACCGAGGCGGTTCCGATCGTTCGTGGGCTGGGCATCCTCTCCCTCGTTATCCCGATCGGGAATTGCCTCTCGGTTAATCTCATTGTCTACCGCAAGACGCGGGCAATCCTGATGGTATCGGTGATTGCATTGGTCGTCGTCCTCGCCGCCTTCTACCTGGGCATCCAGCATAGCGTGGTGACGTTGATCCATTACTACGCCGCCACCATGACCGCTTTCGTAACCTTTTACATTGTTTATGTCACACGGATTTCGCCCATTTCGGGGATCCGATTACTCAAAATCGCGATCCCGCCCTTGGGCATGATGTTTGCCTGTGGCTTGACCGTGCTGATCGGCGACAAATTTCTCGAGCTTGAACCGGGTCAGTTTTCAATCGCGATTGCGAATTTTATTGCGTTTGTGGTCCTCTATGGACTGAGCCTGTTTGTTACAGGATATGGAAGCCACGCCATGCGATTGTTGCGTCGCAAAGATGGCTAAGGCGATCAAGATCTTCCCGAACACATTCTCCAACGCGGACTTTCGAGAGATTCTGTGAATCAATCCTCTGTCATCACCGTCATTGGTGCTCGCCCCCAATTCATCAAAGCCGCGCAAGTCAGCGCGGCGTTCAATGAAGCAGGTGTCAACGAGAAGATCATTCATACGGGACAGCATTTCGATGCAAACATGTCCGAGGTCTTCTTTAACCAAATGGGAATTCCAAAACCTGATTTTCATTTGGGAATCGGCGGTGGGACGCACGGGGAAATGACCGGGCGTCAAATCGAAGCGATCGAGCGGGTGCTGCTCGATGAACAACCGGATTGGGTGCTCGTATACGGTGACACCAATTCAACGTTGGCGGGCATGTTGGCCGCCACCAAGTTGCACATTCGCGTTGCGCATGTGGAGGCAGGTTTGCGATCTTTTAATCGACGGATGCCTGAAGAGATCAACCGAGTGCTGACCGATCACGCCTCGGATGTCCTGTTCGCACCGACGACCGTTGCCGTCGAACATCTTCGTGATGAGGGCATCGCGGGGGACCAAGTCCAGATGGTCGGCGATGTCATGTTCGATGCAACGCTCCACTATAAGTCGAAAGCGCGCATGCCCGATTGGCCATCCGGTCAAGTACCCGCCACGTTCGTGCTGGCGACGATTCATCGCGCGGAAAATACAGATGACCCTACTCGTTTGAAGAACATCATCGAAGGGCTTGCCTCTGCGTCCCATCCGGTTGTTTTGCCGGTGCACCCAAGAACGATGAAACGATTGCAGCAGTTCGATATCTCGCTGCCTTCGCAGTTCATTTCGATACCACCAGTCGGTTACCTGGAAATGAACTGGTTGGAGTCGAATTGTGAGCTTGTTGCAACTGACTCCGGCGGGGTTCAGAAAGAGGCATTCTTTCACGGCAAACCTTGCCTGACGCTGCGGGATGAAACGGAATGGGTCGAACTGGTCGATTCGGGATGCAATCGTCTGGTTGGTGCCGACGCGGATTCGATTGCCACTGGACTTCGACGACCACCGGAGAAGCCTGCCGGACAACGGCTCTACGGTGACGGTGATGCAGCGTTAAAAATTGCGTCTTGGCTGGCAAACGCGTGAATCATTCCAAGAGTGGCGGGCAGGTAGAACGAAACGTGGAATCCGATAAAACCATTGCGATTTTGGCGTACCGTTTCCCACCTTACAGTGGGATTGGTGCCATGCGCGTTCGCTGTCTTACCGAGCACTTGCCAAGCTTTGGTTGGAAACCGATTGTGTTCACCAGCGAGTGGACCGAAGACAATTGCGATCGAATCGATCACAATTGTGCTTCCGAAATCCTGGACGCGGTCGTGTCGAGGGCCAGTCGCTTGGACCCGAACAAGACCGGGCTTCCCGGAAAACTTCGTCGCATCGCTCTGCTGGTGAACGAGTTGCGCAACCGTCGACGATTTGCGACCGAGACTCGTCGGGCGTTCCAGCAGTGGGTGCGAAGGAACGGAAAGCCGGATTTGGTCCTGGCAACCTACCCGGTGGGCGCGTGCTTTGACGTTGCCCATCAAATCAACCGTGAATTCAAACTTCCTTGGATCGCGGATTTTCGAGACCTCCCCGACTACCTGCACCGATTCCCTGCCTACGCAATCCATCGGTTGAAAGGGTCGGTTGCGTCCGCGGACCAACTGTTGACGGTCTCAAAGCCACTGGCGGAGACATTGGAGGCACGTCACGCAAAGAAAGTCATGCACTTACCGAATGGATACGAAAGGAAACCTGGCGGTACGCCCATCTCTCGTCAGACGGCGAAGAATTCGAAGTTCACCATAACTTACACCGGGCTTCTCTATCCTCCCGGTCATCCGGCCCGCGTCGCTCCATCAATCTACCTGGACGCCCTCGATCAACTTGGGCAAGAAAACAAAATTGATCTTTCGAAAGTTGCCGTCAGGTTGATCGGAACGAAGACACCCGCCGTAAAAAAGCACTTTACGGGGCGAGCTTCGGAAAAGTGTGTTGAGATTGTTGAATGGTGCGAGCGGGAGGTTGCTGCAGAAGAGCAACGAAACGCGGACCTTTTGATTTGCCTGGGTTCGTTGGAACTCGAGGGGATTGTGACCGGAAAGGTCTTTGAATACATCAATTCGGGCACTCCCGTGCTGTCAACGCCACATGACAAAGACGGCGTCGGTCATGTTCTGAAGCACTCAGGAGCTGGAGAAACCGTCGCGACCATCGAAGAGGCAAAACTGGGAATTCTCCGCGTTTACAAACGGTGGCTCGACCCCAATGACGAACCGTTGCAACTTGACCATGAATTCATCAGGCAGTTCGACTGGGATGTCTTGACCGGACGCTTCGCCGAGTGCTGTGACAATTTGTTGACCAGAGGAGTTGATCGATGAGGACGCACGCCGGCCAGCTAGAGAGCTACTGGGATGAAGAAGAAGAGTACTACTATGAAGAGCCGATGGAGAAGCCGGGCCTTTTTTTGATGCTCACGGCAATCGCGACGGTTGCGACTTTCCCGCTTTATGTTTTTCCGAGCGGCTACCCACAGCCCAGTCACGGATTTTTCCTGCTCTTTTGTTTGTGTTTTCACCGGCAACTCTTGGTGAAGATTCTGCCGGATCACGACAGTTTGGCATTCAAACCCGTGAGAGCAGCCGTCTGTTTCGTTCTAGTCGTCATCGGAGTGCAAGTCTCGTATGCATTGACGCTTCCGTCGACATCCATGCTCAAGGGAGTGGCATTCTTTACGTTCAATTTTGTCTACATGGTGATTCTCTACCGATACTTGGTGACGTACCGACGAACGGCACTCAACCATGTGTTTATCGGGATCTTGCTTGCAACCAGCTTGGCCGCTGCGGGTGTGCTGCTGAACATCAACCCATCTGGCAGCCGCGAGACCGGCTTTTTTAACAATCCGAACCAACTCGGCTACTTCGGCTTGATTGTGGTGTTGGTTTGTCTGTCCTGCTACAGCCTCTGTTCGTTGAAACTCGCGCGACTGATGGCCTTGTTTGGAATCACCACCGCGGCTTACCTGATTCTTGTCTCGCTCAGCAAGGCCGCGATGGTTTCGGCGTTCTTTGGTGTCATTATTTTCGCTCCCAGTATCAGGCGACGCGATCTGTTCTACCTGCTTATTCTCTCGCTAATCTGCCTTCCTTTCGCGGCGCCAAAAGTCATTGAATCGGATGTCATCTCGCGCGTTGTCGCCCGTGTGCAAAACATTGGGAAAGACAGTGACGACTCCATCGCGGGTCGCGGGTACAATCGAATTCGGCGGTATCCTGAGAAAATGATATTGGGAGCAGGGGAAGGCGAATATCGCCGATTTGGAGCACGGCTTGAGATGCACAGCACCATCGGTTCCATTGTGTTTTGCTACGGAATCGCGGGGGCGTTCTTTTTCTTCCTTTTCAACTACCGGTGTTTTCGAATCTCACCCGTGCTGTACTTGTCTCTGTTCTCACCGATTTATGCGTACGGCCTGACTCACAATGGGATTCGGTTCAGCGCGTTCTGGCTGGCGTATGCGGTGTTCCTTGCCGTGAGCGAGTTGCGCCGTGAAGATGCGGAGGCTTACACCATCGAAAGCTGGTCCATGAATCGGGTTCGCAGTCTGATCGGACTCCGGACCGAGGAGCGTGAACCCGGCTTTTATGCTCTCGAGCGTTCTTCGAACGTTTCTGACTCGGTCGCTGGAGCTCACGCCAACTCCGTTGTCTCTCCACAAACGGCACCTTTGTGAACCAAGGCGATTCATCGATGCACGTGGTGATTGTTTGTGACCTGCTGAGCACCTTCCTGCGGTTCCGATTGCCGATCGCAGTTCGCCTGCGCGATCTTGGTCACAAAGTGACGTTGATCACATCCGATCCCGATTCCACGAGCCAGCGATTTTCTGAGTTGGCCGGTGTCGGTATCGACCTCGAAGTCATCGTAATGAATCGGACGGGAATGAATCCGTTCAGGGACCTCCAATACGCTTTTTCGCTTCGAAAGGCATTTCGACGACTGCAACCCGATCGAATCTTGGCTTACCAAGCCAAATGCGCGACATGGA
The DNA here is from genome assembly GCA_039821235.1 of Planctomycetota bacterium. Classification (GTDB taxonomy): domain Bacteria; phylum Planctomycetota; class Planctomycetia; order Pirellulales; family Pirellulaceae; genus Stieleria. The sequence continues at coordinate 4,039 of JBCBOO010000155.1, read as the reverse complement.
CTGCGATTGCCGCTCGTCCAATTCCCGACGCGAAGGTTGCCATCCTGTTCCCAGGCTTGGGCTACCTCTTCTCACCGTCCGTTGGATTCAAGTCTGACCTGTTGAAATTCGCTGTTCGGAAACTTTGTAGGTTCGCGTACTCCACGATCGACATCGCAATCTTCCAGAATGACGAGGATCGAAAGACGCTCGCCGAACATGGCATTGCGTTGGAAGGGGTTGAAATTCATCGAGTCAATGGAAGCGGCGTGGACCTTCGCGTCTTCCCGCCCAGCGTTCCTCCGAACCAACCCATTCGTTTCTCCATGGCAACGCGGTTGCTGTCCGACAAAGGAATTCGAGAATTCGCTGAAGCGGCACGGCAGCTGAAATCCGTCTATGGGGCGGAGGTTGAGTTTGTCGTCGCAGGGAAATTCGACCGCGCACCTTCCGCAATTCAAAAGCAGGAATTGCAGGCTTGGGTGGATGAAGGAATCATCGAGTATCCAGGACTCGTTGATGACATGCAGGAGTTTTTGCTTGCGACCTCTGTTTTCGTTCTTCCTTCCTACTACATGGAGGGAACCCCACGATCGATCCTGGAGGCATTGTCCGTGGGGCGCCCCGTGATCACGACGGATCATAGGGGATGTCGCGAAACGGTCGACGACGGAGTCAACGGCTTTCTCATTCCAACGAAGAGTGTCACGGAACTCGCCAAAGCAATGGAGACGTACCTCAAGCAACCCGAGCTTCTCATCCAAATGGGAAAGATGAGTCGGCAGCTCGCAGAGTCGAAATACGACGTCCGCATAGTCGCTAGCCAAATGATTCAGGCGTTGGCCATCCGGGAATCAACTCAAGAATCGCAAACAGATCTTCCGGCCGCGTCCGCCACGTAAGGCAACACCAAGAGTCTTGCGAACCGGAGTACGAGGATGTGGTTAGACTATGCGGCCACGATTTCTCAAACCGCTTTTCCACGGGCCTTTTTAAGATGCGTATCACCGCTCTGGTATCCTGCTTCGTTTTCAACCTTGCATTGTGCTCAATCGGCTTTTCGCAGGATTCACCGGTACTTCTTTTCGAAGACGATTTTGAGCGATCGGAATCGCAAGAAGAGAGTGAAGAACTTGGCAACGGTTGGGGAACGAATAGCCAGAAGCGAGCGGCCGGGAACAAGCAGGCGGATCTCGTAGACGGCGTGTTGCATGTGGTCCGGCATCCAAAAGCGGATCACGCAGTTTCATTGGTTCAAGATGCGACCTACACCGATTGTCGGGTGGAACTCCGGTTTCGGCTCGATGATAAGCGAGACGATTTCGGAATCGATTTTGCGGACATGGATTACCCCCAAGTCCACGCGGGACACATTTGCAAAGCAATCTTCCGCCCCACCGGGATTGAGTTGCTGGATTTCAAAAACGGCCGAATGAAGAAAGAGTATCGTGATGCTTCGCAGGCCGGAACACTCTCCAAAAAAGAGAAGGAAGCGGTGAAAAGGTGGCAAAAGAAATTCATGCAACCGATTGACCTTGGGAAGTGGCACAAACTGGTTGTCACAATCAAGGGTGACACGATGAGAGTTGAGCTGAACGGAGCACTCGCCGGGGAGTTTTCATCCCCCGGCATGGCCCACCCCGAAAAAGACCGAATCCGCTTCTCGGCTCGTCGCGAAGTTCGCTTGGATGATCTAAAGCTGTTCGCGTTACCGTCGTCTTCTTGATCAAGAAAAGAGAGACTGGAAGACCACCCAACGTGAAGTCAAAAGCATCAGCAGAAGACAGCACCACCAGCAACCGAGTTGAGCGGCACGCTGATTCCGAAGTGCATAAAACAATCCCATCGCCGTTCCGGTCGCGATGAACTTGAAGGTGGTCAGCAGCACGGGGTCTTTCACAAGCCCACTGGCGAGCGGATTTAGCTCACGCATCGTTCCTGAGTTGGACGATGCAAACGTCCAGACCAAGTCGATCGCTGAAAACGCTGCGATGATTCCAAGCGTTTTCAAAGCAAATCGTTGATTTGCGATAGGGTCACTCGACTCGGCGGCAAACGGACGCTCTGACATCAGATGCCCCACTGCTAATGCGATGGCGATCATCGCAAAGACGGTGAGTGGATACGAGATCCGATGAGTCAATAGATTTGTCGCGACCGCCATGTCGGACGCCTCAAGCGTTTCTTCTTGATTCGCGATCTCGCGTTGCGAGCGTTCGATGAACTCGTGGCTGGGAACGAAATCAGCTGTCAAACGTTCCCAGACGGATCGTTCTTCTCCACGCAGTGATTCCGGTGCCTTCGTCCCCGATGGATCCGGACTAATCAAAGCACTCACGAGTTCAAGTGCGCCCGTCGATGAGTAGAGCAGTAACGGTTCCGTATTCTCGTATAGAATCGCGGTCGCACCGAGCTCAATCCCTTCTAGCTTCCGCGCAATGCGATTGAGCGATGAAGTCTCCTTTCGACCGAACTCGCTTCGACCGAATTCGCCGCGTGGCCATCGGCCGTTCGGACCACCTCTCGGCCTTCGTCCACGATCAGGAGCAGGCCCCCTTTGGAAGTCGTTTGCCGGCAAACCAAAGTACTCCGCGGTCAGCTCTTGTCCATTGATATTGATTGCATGTCCATTCGTCTCGATCTTGTAGGGGGGCGGAAGATACTCTCCGTCCAAAAAGACGCGTCCCGTCTTTAGTTTGACGACTTTCAACGGTTCCGTTGCGTCGACGTTTGATTGCGCCATGAACGTAACAACTGCCGTAGAAACCAAGCATATGATGGTTCGCAGCGAAGGTGCGATAGAGCGGTTCATCTTGTAAGTGTTCCATGCAAGTGAGATTGAGTCCGCCTTTTGAGGGGGACACACGCTGCCATCACCCTCCCGTGTGATCGAGCACACTCATTCACAAACCCTCACCACGGACGCGAGTTTCGTAGCGTTCCGGACTTTTCTTGGCACCGCCCCGTCGATTACGCACCGAGGCGAGCCAATCGATCGAACAAGCCAATCAATCAATCTCACGGCCAAACGGACTGGCGTGGGCATCGTCTATTTTCGCGTCTTGGTTCTCACGCGTTGGTTCGACGGATCCCAGATTGGGATGACGTACGTCACTTGACCTCCCGTGTCGGCGTCCCGCCCAAGCTCCGCATCGAACCACGGATCAAACCATGAAGACTCATGAGCGAAATTCGGAGGGGCGTCGTGCGTCGAGTAGCCCCATTGCGTCCGCTGGATCGTTCTTGAGAGTGGAATGGAAATTTGTTTCTATCGGGTGCGGATCAGTGACACTCCGAATAGCTTCCTTCCATATCGTGCTCATTCAATCGCACCTTTGTAAACCGCTAAATCCTGCGGCGTGCCTCCCGCGACCGAGCAAACACGCGCGGCAAATTTGCACGCCGACTTCAGTGAATCATTGAAGGTCAAACCGGCGAGCGTCCCCGCGATGAATGCAGCCGAGAACGCATCACCTGCGCCAATCGAGTCTTTAAATTCAGTGACGGGCTCGGCCGGCAAGCGGGTGACGCCAGAGCCGACCACCGCGGCGGTACCCTGATCCCCAAACGTCGTTAAGTAGGTGGCGTGACCAAACTTGGAACGGAGTTGCTCAACGGCCTGAACCAAGGAGCTATCGGAATCAACTTGGATTCCTGAAAGAAACTCCAACTCTTCCCCGCTCATTTTAACCCAGTCGGCGCCCACAAGCAGTTTTGGCAGCCATGCAAGGTCGAAGTGCGGTTGTCGAATGTTGACATCCACGTAGCGGGGTGCGTCAATGGCGTCGATCAGATCAAAGAGTGTCTGCCGGGAGACCTCGCCACGGCAAGCAAGACTGCCGTGGTACAGGCAGCTAAATCCAACGTCTTGAAAACGTTCCAAACTCGGCGGACCAATGTAGTCGTACGCCATGTCGGTAGGCAAACGGTATGAAACCTCGCCGCCAATTTGTGTTGCCACGGCTCGTCCTGTCGTGAACTCTGGCAAACGCTGAATACAAGCGCTCTCCAATCCGCGTTGCTCAAGCGAATCGATCGCGCGGTCCCCGGGGCCATCGGT